>JAJYMM010000168.1 GCA_021787035.1 Actinomycetes bacterium | reverse complement strand
ATCAGGCTGTTGAGCTGATCAGCTTTCCACTATACAAAGCTTTTTAGGCTCATTAGCTTATGAGCTATCGGCCATCTGGGGACTGCCAGCCAAGCCCTCGGCAAGCTTGAGCACCTGGGGGGGGGGCTGAAGCCGCCAGACGAGGGCCGCCGAGGCCGCGGCCTGCCACGATCTCACCGAGCGCAGCTCGCCGCGCCGTCGTGCTGTGGAACACCCCGCTACCTCGACGCCATCGTCGAGTGGCCATCACCCCCGATTTGCCTCCTCCCTTCAGGCGATTTTCTGTGGCCGCCTGCTTCTCCCTTACGCACGCACGTACGCACGCACGCACGTACCACTTGACGCACGCACGCACGGCCGGTAGAATGAAAGTCATGAGCGACGTAGAGGTGACACCGGTAGGGGAGAGGCCAGCCACAGGCGGTTGGGTCAAGCAGTACCCGAACGCCTCCGAACGCGCCCGGGCCTGGAGGGAACGCCAGAAGGCGCGGAGAGCCGAGGCAGCCCAGCCGCCCGCCACCACGCCGGCGCTGGCCGAAGCCAGCCTGGCCGTCACCCTGGAGCGCCTGAGGGAGCTCCTCTCGTCCCACCAAAGCGCCGTGGAGGGCGAGGTCGCCCGGGTGGAGGACGCCATAGCCGCCTTGGCCGACCCAGAAGCCGTGGCCGACGAGCTCGCCACCGCCAGGGCCGAGACCGCCCGGCAGCTGGCCGAGGCACAAGAGCAGGTGACCAAGGCCAACCAGGCGAGGGCCGCCGCCGAGGCAGCAGCACGCGAAGCCAGTGCCGAGCGTGCCGAAGCCGAAGAGGCCGCCGCCGTCGCCTGGGAACGAGCCGAGGCCCTTGGGTCAGAGCTCGAGGCGCTCCGGGCCGAGCTCGAAGAAGCCCGCCATGGCGCAGCCGAGGCCGAGCAGGCCCACCTCGCCTCGGAACGTTCCCTGGAAGAGGCCCATAGCGCGGAGCTGTCCGAGCTCGCCGAAGCTCATCGCGCCGAGCTCGCCGGGAAGGACGCCGAGCACGAGGCGGAGCTGGCCGAGGTACGAGCAGCTGCAGAGCGACGCGTCCAAGAATCCGAGGCCACCCGTGCCGAGGCAGCCGAGGCCAGGGCGAGGGCCGAGGGTGCAGCCGAGCAGCTCCGTAGCGAGCTGGCCGGGCTCAAAGAGGCCCACGAGGCCGACCTCGAGCGTGCGCGTCGCGAGGTGGCCGAGGCGCTGACGGCCCGGCACGAAGCCGAGCTCCAAAGCGCCCGTGCCCGGGCCGAGGGCCAAGTGGCGCTCGCCGAAGCACATGCCGAGGGAGCGGCTGAGCTGGCGGCCGCGAGGACCGAGGAGGTCGCCCGGCTGGTCTCCCAACTGGCCGAGCTGCGCGCCGGCACGCCCGCAGCACAACCCAGCCGCTCGCGCTCCCGCCGTCCAGCCGCCGGCCAAGGCCACGCCTAGCGGCTCACGCGCCCCCCCCATCATTGGCGTGACTCCGGAGGAGCTGCGCGAGCTGCTCTGAAACGAACGCTTCGGGTGTTCCCGTAAGGCGGCCGGCCAGCGGGCACCAGGGCGGCGGGAGGATGCGGAAGGAAAACCACCTCTGTTGTTGCCTCCTCCTGCCGGGCGTTCCCCCCGTAAGGGCCCGTCTGCAAGGACATCCGGTGACCGTTCCCCATACCGAGCACTCGGTGCCGGGGAGGCATGGGGTCCGCACGCTCACCCAGTTCGTCGAGCCCCGGTCAGATTTCGACCAGGACGGCTTCCAGGGCGGCGTCCTTGTCGGCTTCCGAAGGCAGGCTGTAGCGCCGGACGGTGTCCAGTCGGCGGTGGCCGCCGATCTCGGCCACCATCACTATGTCCGCCCCCGAGCGGACCAGGTTCGTGAGCGCCGTGTGGCGCAAAGTGTGAGCAGAAAGTTCGAGCCTGGCGTCGGCGGCGAGGCGTCGGACGGCGAGGTCGACGGCCCTCGCGCTCATGCGGTCCCCGGCGCGGCTCAGCCACAGGGCCTCCGTGCCGGCGCGGGCGTCGCCCTCGCCAGCGAGCCCGGCGAGCTGGGCCGTCCTGGCCTTCAGCCACTCGTCGAGGGAGGCCCGGCAGGCGCTGTTGAGCGGCACCTCCCGGTAAGCGTCCCCCTTGCCCGAGCGCACTCGCAGCCGCCCTCGCCGGGCCGATACCGACAGGTCGGCCACGTCGAGCTCGGCCAGTTCGGCCAGGCGGAGCCCGGTGTAGAAGAACACTGTCCCGATCGCCCTGTCGCGCGCCGACGGGCAGGCCTGCACGGCCCGGAGGAACCGGCGTTGCTCGGCTTCGGCCAGCGCCCGGGGGGCGACCCTCGGCAGTTCCTCCCTCTTCACCTCGGGCCTGCCAAGCCCGAGCGAGCGGTAGAAGTTGTCGATGGCCGCCAATGCCTGGTTCACCGACGCCGGCGCCAGGTGCCTCGACTTCTTCAAGTACCGCTTGTAGTCGCGCACCGCCCAGTCGCGCACGCTCGGCTCCCGTAGGGCCTGGCCCCCGTGCTCGGAGCCGGCGAGCCAGGCCACGAAGCCGCTCACCTGGGCGAGGTAGGCCTCGCGGCTCCGCCCCGCGAGCGGCTGACGGCGCAGCCAGGAGCGGTACTTGCCCACCACGGCACCCGCGTCCACCTCCTCGCGCTCCGCGGCTACCGGCCTCTTGGCCCGTGCAGCCATGGGCACCCTCCTGTTAGTGGAAGCACTGGCCAGGCCCCTACGGGCCGGCCCGCGGCCACATTAGTGGAAGCTGAGGGCCCGGTGGGCTTCCACTAAGTAGTATTAGACGTAGCTCTCGCCGCCGTATTGGCACCGTTACTCAGGAGACCCCCAAAAGTGGGCGCGTGAACTGGCCATTGACAACATCGAAGGCTTCACGCTCACCCGGTAGGCCCGCCCGGTGGGCCTCACTCACCGTTGGGGTCTCAAGGCCGACGGAACATCGCGCCAAACTGGTGACGTTCGCTCTCGCTCAGCACCCTCTCCCTCTTTAACGCGGCTCGATAGCGATCGGTTCCCGCTAGGTCTGCCGAACATGCTGAAGACCGCAGCCCTTCCCGGAGGGTTATTCTCACAGTTCAAGGGGGAGGCGGACCCGCCTCCGTAGTGATATAGCGACGCAGTTTAGGAGGCAACGATGGCTTTCGCAATCGATACGGCAAACACTCTCGACCAAATCAATTGGACGACGTTCTACAACTGGAAACCTCAGTACCCTGAGTCCGCTGGCCGCTATTTTGGCGGAGGCCTGACATGGGCCGGAACAGAGTTCACCGATGCCAAGAGTTCTACAGGTGGTGTCTTGACCCATGTTTTCCCGATACGGGCGTGTGAACCCTCACGGCAAGAGGCGACTGGCCCCACTGGCCATTCCTATGGCGCTGCGGACGGTAACGACACTTGTACACGGATTACCAATGCCATAAATGCAGGCCAGTTGCAGATCCCGGCCAGCGGCATCGTCATAGTCTACCTCGACGTGGAGCCAGGGGTAGTCCTATCAGCAGACTTCTGGGCTGGGTTCTCCAATGAAGTCTACAACTTCGGTTTTGAGGCGGCCGAGCCGTTCGAAGCTGGTATTTACACGCAGTACGTACAAAACGCAAGTGGAAAGTACGTACCGCAGTCCTCAGTTCAATCGGCTCTCAATAGTTCGTACCCGAAATACCCCAGCGAAGACACCCTGTGCTACGGCCTTTGGTCTTCCGACCCCGAGCCGTGCAGCTACTGCGCCCCGGGGACCGTCCCAGACTGGGGCGTCTTCGCGGATTATAATCAGCCTTACGCTGGCGTCGACCAGCTCGTCAAACTGTACATCTACCAGTACGCTCAGTACGGGGACAACCAGACCCAGCAAGGCGGCTGCGTCTACACCTGCGGCGATTCCTCCTTTGGAGGGGGCAACGTTATCGATGTAGACGGTACGGCCAGCACGGGTGCCGAGTCATACGGTCTCTCCATCCCCTAGCCGAGAAGTCACGCAGATGATGCGCCCGTTCCGGACGAACGCGCCAGGCCTAGCGCCTGCGGGCCTGCTGACGCTCGTGCTAGGAGCCAGCATGTTCAACTTGTCCGCCGCGAAGAACCCCGCTGCAGCAGCCGCCGTCCTTGGCACCCCGCTGTGCCGTCCCGAGCAGCTGCGCGCTGCGTCCGCACCTGGGACCGCGTTCGCGGGCCAGGTCGATGCCATGGTCAAGCTGGTCAACACTTCACCATCGTCTTGCACCCTCAAGGGCTACCCGGACCTATTGACCTTTTTCCACTCTGGACGACCGCTACCCGTCAAGAAACGGCGTTTCAACGGCAAAGTGGGGCCGTACAAGTTGCCAGCGCCTCGGGCAGTCGTGCTCAAGCCGCATGAGGAGTCCTTTTTCGCCCTGAATTTCCCGGACAGGTACCCGACTGGTACGGCGGCTAGGTGCACCAATGGCTTTTATGTCCAAGTGGTCGTTCCTTCCAGTCATCAATCCGTACGTCCCCGTCTTTTGATAAGGGGCGAAGTGTGTGGCTCTCAAGGCGGCGAACCGAACCTAGCTGTGAGCCCGTTCGAGCTGCGGGACCCCTTTGCCCTATCGTAACACCTCCCCGCTGACGGGTAGCGATAGGGTTGGGGCCGTGGCAGACAAGATCGGCTACGCCCGGGTCTCCACCGCCGACCAGAACAACCCCCAGTTGCAGCTCGACGCGCTCGGGGCCGAAGGGTGCTTGAAGACCTACGCCGACAAGGCCACTGGCACCAGGGTCGACCGGCCGGAGTGGGAAGCCTGCCTGGCTGGGGTACAGCCAAGATAAGCCTGAAACCCACAGTGGCCCGTCGACCGAGCACGGCGCTCGCCCGGCAAGTGGCGCTCTGGTACGGTCCGCTGCGGAGTGGAACAGGACCTGGCCCGGGGACGATGACGTCGATCGAACGGACCGCGTACCCGCGCTTCGGGCGGCTGGTGACAGCCAGGGAGCTGGAGGAGCTGAGCCCAACGATCGACGAGTTGGACTGGGCCAGGGCCCAGACCCGCTCCGACGCTCACCTGCTGGCGTTGGTGGTGTCGTTGAAATGCGGGTCTTCTGACGTTTCCGTGGGTCGGATGACCCGGACTGAGGTCGGTTGGGACCGGCCCCGGGAGGTTTTGAGGGACTCTACTCACGGCATGAATGCTCGAGGTCTCGGTGTGAACAAGCGAAGCGACTGTCACCCGCCAGCGTTTTCTCACGGCGCTTGGGTGTGCCAGGCTGTACGAGCGGAGCGGAGCAGCTGAGGGCTGGGGGTCAAGGGGGTCCCCCCCTTGCAGTGCCCTGCCCAGCTCGCCAGCCGGCAGGACGCCGGCATCTCATGCGAGGCGACCGGGAGCCGGTGCGTGAGGGCCAGCCGGCGTGCGAGGTGGCCATACGAGCGCTCGTCTTGGCGGGCAAGGCCGAGCGGTAGGTGCCCGGCTCCCGTAAAGTCCCGGCCCTTCCTTCCTAGGTGACTGGCGACCGAGCGGAGCGGTCCACTGCGGGGTGGGTTGTCACAGGCTCTACGAGCGAAGCGGGGCAGCTGAGGGAAGGACCGTGGTGGGCGCCAGCCGGCCATGGATGGCCGGGGTGGTCGTCGGCTCTGGCCGAGGAGCGCCCGGCGTCGGGCGGTCACGACCCACCCAGGTCCCGGGACCTGCTTTTGGCTGGAGGTCCCTCTGTCGTTGCCGTTGGCTGTGCAACGCCGTGGGTGCCACGGGTGCTGGGCTCAGGCGGCGGTCAGCTCGAAGCGGAGAGGGGTGGCTCGCCCGGGAAGCTCGGGGCAGGTACCTCCCACCGCGAGCATCGCCATCGCGATGAGCGCCTCGGGAGATCGGAAGCCGAACGCGACCCGGGTGAGGACTCGGATCTTGGTGTTGGTCGACTCGACCAGCGCGTTCGATGTGCCCGAGCGAAGAGACGCTTCGATCGCTATCCGGTGACGGCGGATCTTGGCGCCAAGGGCAACGAAGGCAGGGATCTGGCAGCGTGCTGTCCACGCCAGCCAGTGGGCAAGGAGCGCTATTCCTTCCTCGCCCTTCAGGTGGACAGCAAGGCGCAGCTCCTCTTTCATCAGGTACGCCCGGTACAGCCGGTCATTCGTGTGCGCCACCCACGCCAGCTTGTTCTTCTGACGGCCGGTCAGGCGCTCAGGGTTCTTCCACAGCGCGTAGCGGCAGCCCTTCAGCTGGTCGGCCAACGCCTGGTCACCACCCTCGCGCCGGGCCTGGTTCCACACCTCACGGCGGACCTCGTCGAGCGCGTCGGTCGCCCACTGGACCGTATGGAAAGCGTCCATGTTCATCTTCGCGTTGAGACAGCGTGAGCGGACGACCTCGGCGATCCAGTCGGCACCATCGGCAGAAACTTCTTTCAGCATCGCCGAACGTGACTTGCCGAGCGCGTCGAAGAACTTGTTCAACGTCTTCTTGTCGCGCCCCGGCGCAGCCCAGATCAGCCGACCGCTGTCGTGGTCGACGATGACAATCAGATATTTGAAGCCCTTCTGGCCCGAAAA
This sequence comes from Actinomycetes bacterium, assembly GCA_021787035.1. Taxonomy (GTDB): domain Bacteria; phylum Actinomycetota; class Acidimicrobiia; order Acidimicrobiales; family Palsa-688; genus JAJZYO01. Next base: position 8 of record JAJYMM010000168.1, on the reverse strand, counting down.
TCAACCGT
>JAJYMM010000193.1 GCA_021787035.1 Actinomycetes bacterium | reverse complement strand
CGTCGGGTCAGACACACCGCATGCGTCTGCATCGGGGCGGAGACCGCCAGGCCAACAGATCACTACACATGATCGCCGTGTGCCGGCTTCGCTACGACCAGAGAACGATTGACTACATGGCCCGTCGGCAGGCAGAGGGACTATCGAAGAAGGACGTCCTTCGCTGTCTGAAGCGATTCATCGCCCGTGAAGTATTCCACGACCTGGTCATCGACCTGGGCAAAAAAGGGACTTGACATCTATAGGACCGTCCTGGACCGAATCAAGATGAGGAACTATGGGATGGTGGGAGAGGCTGCAAGTCCGGCAGGCGGCGGCGGTAGCGGTGGGATGTCGGGGTTGGAGCCTGGTGTGGGCACCGCGGAGAACTATCGGCGGTTCGCCCGTCGGGAGGCGGCGGGTCGCTCACCGGCGTACGAGTCACTTGCGTTGGCGGTCGCCGACGACGAAGCGATCCTCGGCTTCCTGGCCGGTCTGCCCGCTGAGAAGCGCCAACCGAACCTGTTGTTCGCCGCCGCCCGCTACCTGCTGGACGCTGTCCCCGATGTGACCGGCCTGCGCCACCTGGTGGCAGACCGGCACGACCGGCTCGTCAAGGTGATGTTGGAGCGGCGAACCCAGACCAACGAGCCCGCCCGTTGCGCCACGATCCTGCCGGCGTTGTGGCGGCTCCCCCAGCCGTTGGCGTTGATCGAGGTGGGCGCGTCGGCCGGGTTCACGCTGCTGGTCGACCGCTACAGCTACGACTACGACGGGAACATGGTCACCGGCGCCGACCCGCAGGCGCCGATCCTGTCTTGCCACCTTGAGGGTCGGGTCCCGCTGCCCGGCGGGGTGCCGGAAGTGATCTGGCGGCAGGGGATCGACCTCAACCCGCTCGACCCGGCCAGCGACGACGATGTCCGCTGGCTGGAGCGCCTGATCTGGCCGGGCGAGGAAGGCCGGGTCGAGCGGCTGCGCGAGGCGGTGGCGGCCGCCCGCCGCTACCCGATCACGGTCCGGCGCGGGGACTTGCTCGACGACCTTGCCGCGGTGGTGTCCGAGGCGCCCCGGGATGCCACGGTGGTCGTGTTCCACACCGCGGTGCTCGCCTATGTCGATGCCGACAAGCGGGCCGCGTTCGCCGACGCCCTCGGCGGGATGGGTGTGACCTGGCTGTCCAACGAAGCGTCCGGGGTCCTCGGTTGGCTGCCGACGGCCACCGACAGCGACGGGTTCGTGCTCGTCCAAGACGGCCGGACTGTCCTCGCCGAGACCGACCCGCACGGGAGGTGGCTGCGGTGGCGGTGACCGGCCCGTTGCGCACCGAACGGCGCTGGTGTTGCGCCGCTGGCGTTGCTCCGATCTCGAGCCATTCGCCGCTCTCAACGCCTACCCGGTGGTGATGGACCACTTCCCCTCGACGCTCCAGAGCCCGGCCAGCGATGCTGTGGCGGCCGTTGCGGACACCGGAACGCCCGGTGCAGGGTGGCCGGCACGCCTTCGAATCGGCTGGACCCGCGGTGCAGTCATCGTGGATGCTTGCCGCGATGACCGATAAAGCCGGCTCGGGCTACTGGTTCCTGCCGGCACCGACGGTGGAGGCGGGATGGCTGCTCCTGCGACAGCCGGAGCCAGGCGACAGCAGCGCGCTCCACGACGCCGTCACTGCTTCGTCGGAGCATCTCCGGCCATGGATGCCGTGGGCGGCGAACTACACCGCTGAGATGGCGCGGGAGTTCGTGCAGCGCAACGCCGGGGTTCGGGCGCCTCCTGAGGCAAAGTCGGTCGAGGTTCGGGCCGCTCGTTACGGGTGATCGGCTTTCAGGTTCCTGGTTCGGCTGCACGGTCCGGCCGGACTCGGCATGGTTGCGGATTCGACGTGCTGGAAGGCTGAGTGGTGTCCTGCAGAATGACAGTCGCAGCAGCGGGCTCCGATCCCCAAGTCGTCAGATCGTGTCGAGGGTCTATGGACGCGGTGGATCAGACCAGGCGCGCGATCTTGTCCCGGTCCGCCGGCCGGGCGGGGACGTGGACGGACATGGTGAGCCCAGGGTGGGCGGAGAACTTTGTCTCGATGACGTCGATGTGGATGATCCCGACGTCGGGGTGGCGGACGGTGATCTTTCCAGTGAGTGCCTGTTCGACGGTGTAGCAGCTCCACCACTCGCAGAACCGGTCGCTCTCCACTTGGAGGGCTTCGATCAGCTCGGCGAAGCGTTCGTCACCGGGGTGCTCGGCAGCAGCAGCGCGGAACTGGCCGAGGAGGTGGCGGGCGCGCTCTTACCAGCCGACGGTTCTGCGTGCGGTGGTGCCCTTGGCGAAGTAGAGCCACATGAGGTTCCGCCACGGCTTGGGGAGCGAGTCCGGCTTCCAGAGCCGGTCGAAGGGGTCGTTCCAGGCGAGGAAGTCGAAGCGGGGTCCGAGCAGGCAGGCGGGTGCGGGCTCCAAGGTGGCGAGCAGCCGGTTGATCTCGGGGCCGACGTCGTCGGGCATCTGGTCGGGCTCTGGGACCGGGAGCCGGATGAGGCAGGTCGGGCGCCTGGCGGATGGCCTTTGGGGATCCCGGCGGGTTCGACGCGCGGAACTGGCTGAAGTTCTGTGTCCGGGAACGGGAGGCGGCAGGTGTGTCGTGTCCGTAGGTTTGGTGGGGTGGACAATCTGGCGGAGGCGAGATGGCGGGCGGTAGAGGCCCGCGACGAGCGGCTGGCCGGGGTGTTCGTCTATGCGGTGCGATCCACCGGGGTGTACTGCCGGCCGGGGTGTGGTGCTCGCCGGCCGTTGCGCCGCAACGTTGAGTTCTTCGCCACTCCAGCGGAGGCGATGGGCGCGGGCTACCGCGCCTGTCGACGGTGCTACCCGGACCAGGACCGGGTCAGTGATCCGGCGGTGGCGGCGGTCATCGCGATGTGCCGGTGGTTGGAGCACCCCGACCCGGACCGGGACCTGGCGGCGATGGCGGCGGGGTTGGGGTGGAGCGAGCGTCACTTGAGGAGACGGTTCTCCGAGGTGGTGGGGGTGCCGGTCGGCAGCTACCTGCGGGCGCAGCAGGCGGAACGGGTCCGAGGGGCGCTGCGGGCGGGGATGCCGGTGACCGACGCCGCCTTCGAGGCGGGGTACGGGTCGAGCCGGGCCTTCTACGAGCATGGGGCAACCAGGTTGGGGATGACGCCTGCCCGTTACCGTTCGGGCGGCGCAGGCGTGCGGATCGGCTACACGTCGATGGTCACCCCGATCGGTGTGGTCGCGGCGGCGAGCACCGCTCGAGGGGCGTGCGCGGTGCGGGTGGGTCCCGACGAGGCGGCGCTCGTGGCAGAGATCGTCGCCGAGTTCCCCGAAGCGCTCGTCGAGCGTGACGACGACGGGCTCGGTGATCTCGCCGTGGTCTTGGCGGGCGCGGTGCGAGGCGACGACGACGCGACCGTGCTGCCTGTGGATCTCCGAGGGACCGCGTTCCAGGTTCGCGTGTGGGAGGCGCTTCGGGCCATCCCGGCCGGCCAGACCCGCTCCTACTCCGAGGTCGCAGCCGAGATCGGCGCGCCCAGGGCGGTGCGAGCGGTCGCAGGGGCGTGCGCCGCCAACCCCGCCGCGCTGGTGGTCCCCTGTCACCGGGTCGTGCGCCAAGACGGGTCGCTCGGTGGCTACCGGTGGGGGATCGCCGCCAAGCAGGCGCTCCTGGGCGTCGAAGCCGCCGGCTGCACGTCGTGACCGTCGAACCTGTCGTCGCCACGGAGCGACCGGCCAGCGACACCAGGAGCTTTCCCTGGCCGGCGTCGTTCGTCATCTTGGGGGCCATCTGGGGCTGCTCGTTTTGGTGGATCAAGCTCGGGCTAGAAGCAGTGTCGCCGGTCGACGTGGCCTTCTCCCGGCTGGCTGCCGGAGCCGTCGCCCTCCTCCTCGTCGCGGCCCTCACCCGCACCCGGCTGCCTCGGCGAACGGCAACCTGGGGGCATCTGTTCGTGCTCGCCGTGTTCCTCAACAGCGCCCCGTTCACCCTGTTCGCCTACGGAGAGACCCACATCTCCGCCGTGCTTGCCGGGATCATCAACGCCCTCACCCCGCTCGCCACGATGCTCGCCGCACTCACCATCTTTCGTCAGCAACGACCCAACCTCAAGATCATCGCCGGGCTCGGGGTCGGCTTCACCGGCGTGCTCGTCGTGGTCGGCATCTGGCACGGCCTCGGCCAGGGCCAGCTCCTCGGGATCGGCGCCTGCCTCGGCGCAGTCGCCTGCTACGGCATCGCCTTTCCCTACTCCCGTCGCCACCTCACCGGCCTGGCCGACCCACCCGTCGCGCTCGCCACCGGCCAAGTCGTCTTCGGCGCCGTCCAACTCCTGCCCTTCGCCCTCATCGCCGGCCATATCCACCACCACATTCCCGACTCGTCGATTCTCGCCCTGGCCGCTCTCGGCGTCTTGGGTTCGGGCATCGCCTACATCTTGAACTTCCACGTCGTCAAGCACGCCCCGGCCACCATCGCGAGCAGCGTCACCTACCTGATCCCGCTCTTCGCCGTCATCGTCGGCGCTGCCTTCCTCGGTGAGTCAGTCACCTGGTACGAGCCCGTCGGCGGCGTGCTCATCCTCGCCGGTGCAGCCATCTCCCAAGACCGCCTCCACCGCCGGCGCAAGAAGGTCCGGACACCATGAGCAGTCCGGTCCAAATGTCCCAACCCACCAGATTGGAGAGACGACCAATGACAACAGCAATCGTGGCGTTCCAGATCCGCCCGATACCAGTCGACGTGCTCGACCAAGTACGAGCTCGTGGTGTCGACGCTGTCTCTGGCACTCCGATCGAACACCTGGTAGCTGGCGGTGGGGAGCCGCTGCGATGCTGCTTGCGCGACGCCAGCCCTGGCGAGGAGGCGATCCTGTTCGGCTACGAGCCACCACTGCCAACGAGCCCCTACCGGGAAAACGGTGCCGTGTTCGCCCATGCCGAATCATGCCCGGGGCCGAACAGCACGCAGGGCTACCCGCGGGACTGGCGCGGAAGGCCGCAAGTGTTGCGGGCCTACGACATGCGGGGGTGGATTCATGAGGCATCGAGAACCCACGACGGTCAAGACCCCGAAAGGGTGATCGCCGCGATGCTCTCCAATCCCGACGTGACTCAAATCCACAGCCGCAATATCGTCTACGGCTGCTACATGTTCACCATCACTCGGGCCGCTGACTCGCTGGCCGCCGAAGGCGACGCGGATAGCGGGCCATAACCAGGTGAGCATGACGGAGTGAATTGGCCCCACCGTGACGGTCTGAATTGGCCCCACTCCCGGACATGTTTCTAGTCGACCGTGGTCCGTCTGGCAAGGGCGTTCTTCTTGACACGTCCGGCCTGTCGTCACCACGTCGGGACTCGACGAATGCCAGTCGGGGCGTCATCGGTTCGTTGTGCGTGAGCGCTCGGCTGCCGTATTCGCGCTGCGGAGCCGGTAGGAGTCCGACCCGGTCTCAACGATGAGCGAGCGGAACGTCAGCCGGTCGACAACGGCTCCGGCCAGGCGCGCGTCGCTAAACGTCCGGCCCCACTCGCTGAAGGGGGCATTGGACGCAACAGCCACCGAGCGCTTCTCCTCTCGCTCGGTTAGAACCTGAAACAGCAGCTCTGCGCCACGCACGTCGAGACTCAGGTAGCCGAGCTCGTCGATGCAGAGCAGATCGACGCGGCCGTAGCGGGCGATGACCCGCGACAGCGCGCGTTCGTCGCTGGCCTCGACGAGTTCGTTGACGAGAGCCGCGGCCGTGGTGTAGCGGACCCGCCGACCGCTATCGGCCGCGGCCATGCCCGTGCCGATGAGCAGATGCGACTTCCCAGTGCCCGAGTCGCCCAGCAGCACCACCGGGTCGCCGCGTTCGATGAAGGCGCCGGCCCCCAGTGCGGCCACCGTGGCCTCGGTGACCGCAGAACGGGCACAGTCGAACTGGTCGAGCCGCTTGACGCGGGGGAATCGGGCGTCGGCGATGCGTCGCTGACGCCGGCGCTCGGCTCGCTCGTCGACCTCGGCGCTCAGGACGTCGGCGAGATAGGCGCGGTGGGTGAGACTGGCGGCCAGCGCGCCGTCGGCGATAGCTGATGCCTCGGCGCGCACGGTGGGCAGCTTCAGCTCCCGGCACGCGGCGTCGATGGCGGCCGCGGCCGCCTCCTCGGTGCGTACGCTCATCGGCCCACCCGCCTTTCACCCAGCAGGTCGTCGTAGGCGGCGAGATCGGGAGCCGGCCGATCGTCTCCCGCGAGCGACGTAAGGGGGGTCACCTCGGCTAGCCGCTCACCGGCGGCCCGGCGGGCCTCGATGGCGACGACCTCGGGGGCGACGGTGCACAGGGCCAGAGCAGCTGACATGCCCGCCACGACGGCGTCGCGGGGCAGCGTGCGAGCCAGCAGCAGGGCGTCGATCAGGGCCCTCGTGCCCTTCGCGTCGCCCAGCTGTCGGCGGGCCTCGGCCCAGTAGGCGTCGTGGACGGGGCCGAACGTCCGGGCCGCCCTCGCCTGGGCGAGCGGCACCGAGGCCGAGCGCCCCCGGCTTGCGCACCAGGACCTC
>JAJYMM010000007.1 GCA_021787035.1 Actinomycetes bacterium | reverse complement strand
TCACCTCGACCTGTCGGTCTCCGACGTCGAGGCGAGCGCCGCGTGGTACGAGAAGGTGCTCGGGCTGCGGCGCCTGCGGCGGGTGGACTTCCCCGAACGCACCATGATCGCGCTGCGCCGCGACGCCTCCGGTCTGGTGATCGGGCTCAACCAGCACCAGGGCTTCCCCGGGGAGCCCTTCGACGAGCGGCGCGCCGGTCTTGACCATGTCGGCTTCGCAGTCGGGCGGCGCCAGGACCTCGACGCCTGGCAGGAGCGTTTGGCAGCCCTCGGCGTCGAGCACTCACCGGTGGCAGACACCGAGGTCGGCTCGGCGCTCGTCTTCAGGGACCCCGATCACATCCAGCTCGAGCTGTGGTGGTCCAAGCCCGCTGGAGCTGACCCGACGAGCGCCGCTCGCACCGAGGGCGTCGTCGAGCGCTCGAGCCCGCTTGGCGTCGATGAGACGGTCCGCCGCCTCGCCGACGCGGCAGCGGCAGCCGGTGCCAGGGTCTTTGCCACCATCGACCATGCCGCCGGTGCACGGTCGGTCGGCCTCGACATGCCCGAGACTCAGGTGCTGATCGTCGGCAACCCCGCTGCGGGCACCCCGCCGATGCTTGCCGCCCCCGACCTCGCCCTCGATCTCCCGACCCGGCTGCTCGTCCGCCAGGCGTCCCCGGGCGCCTCGGGCAGCACGGTCGTCTTCTCCGACCCGACGGCCCTCGCTCGCCGCTACCGGCTCAGCTCCGAGCAGGTCGCCGGGCTGGCCGGAGTCGTCTCGCTGGTTGACCGTGCGCTCGGGGGAGCGTCCGATGCGTAGCGATCGGTGCATCGCAGGTGGGAACGCGCCAGCCCGGCGATCTGCCGTCGACGGCATCGCGGCGAGCGGCATGGGCCGATGAGGGCCGTACCGACCGTCGCCGTGGTTGGCACCGGGCCCGCGGGGATCGCCGCAACCCGCCAACTCCGAGACCAAGCCGGTGTCCGCGTCGTCCTCGTCGCTCCGGAAGGGCGGTCGGAGTACCTTCCCGGCACGCTCGCCGTAGCCGCCGGTGACGCCCGAGCCGCCCAGTACAGGACTCGGGTCGAGCTCGCCGGGGTCGAGATCATTCCGGCCCGAGTCGAGGCGATCGAGCCCGGTGCGCTCAGGATTGGTGGCTCCTGGATCCGGGCTCACGCCGTCATCGCCGCGCCCGGGCTCGCCCTCGATCCGGTCGGGGGCGCCACGAGCGGGGAGATCGTCGGCTTCTGGGACCCGACGGGGGCCGAGGCAGCCGCGCCGCGGATGCGCGCCGTCGAGCGGGGCCTCGTCGACGTCGTGATCTCGTCCCTCCCCTATCGCTGCCCGCCTGCGCCCTATGGCCTGGCCATGCGGCTCGCCCGGCGCGCTCGCCGGCTCGGCCAGCAGCTCCAGGTCCGCCTGGTCACGCCTGAGGAGCACCCGCTCGCCGCGCTCGGGCGCGTGCTCGGCGACGCGCTGCTGGCCGGCTGCCAAGACGCGGGCGTCGAGGTCAGCCTCGGGGCGAAGATCGACCCCGAGGCCCTGGCCCGAGGGGCGATCACCGCGCGCGCAAGCGACGGGGACGGGGCGGACCTCACGATCGTGATCCCCCGGCATCGCACGAGCCCCCTGCTCGCCGACCTGGTAGACGCGACCAGCCCGCTCGTCACCGTCGACGCCCGCTTCGGCACCGAGATGACCGGGGTCTTCGTCGTCGGCGACGCTGCCGCCAGCCCCTACCCGAGAGCCGCGGATCCCGCCGCGTGGTCGGGAACGCTCGCAGCGACGGCAGTGTTGTCCGAGCTCGGCTTCGAGCACGCCCGGGACCCCGAGGCGCCTGCACCGGACTGCTTCGTCGACCACGGCGACGGCGCCTACGGGCGTATCCGGATCACCTACCCGGATGGGCCACCACCCGGGGGGCAGCCCGCTGTCGCCATCGCTCCCGCCACACCGGCACTGGCAAAGGACTTCGAAGATGCCCACCGGCGATGGCACGCACTGCGCGTCGAAGGCCAGTGACCAGCACATGCGAAGCGTCTCGCCCCTGGCTCACCCTGCGTCGCCGCGGCCATGGTGCTGCCGCCGTCGGCCCAGATGCGAGAGGCTCCGGGGCGTCGGCGCCGCGGCCTGCCTGGGGGTGACGGACGATCGTGAGGGCCGGCGCTTGTGCCGGCCTGGCTGCTGCGCCAAAGCGCTACCCATGAATTTCCACCTGACGCTAGACGCTGGGTAAGGTGGCGGTCGGCCAACCGTCGGCGATGCCGCCCGGCTGAACGGAGAGCGATGGCACGTGACGTCGAGAGGACGACGGCAGTCCGCGACGGGCTCCTCGCCGAGACGGGCCTGGTGTGCGCGGCACGCTACCTCCAGCCGGGGGAGCCTTCGCCCGACGCCCGGGAGATCCACCGCCGCGGGGGCCGCCAGGCCGAGGAGTTCTACCGGGAGCGCTGGCGCCACGACAAGGTCGTGCGCTCCACCCACGGGGTGAACTGCACGGGGTCGTGCTCGTGGCAGGTCTACGTGAAAGACGGGATCATCACCTGGGAGACCCAGGCCGTCGACTACCCCTCAGTCGGTCCGGACTCGCCCGAGTACGAGCCGCGTGGCTGTCCGAGAGGCGCCTCGTTCTCCTGGTACACCTACTCCCCGGCTCGGGTGCGCTTCCCGTATGTCAGAGGCAAGCTCCTCGAGGCGTTCCGGGCGGCCAAGGCCGCCAACGGCGGGGACCCCGTCGCCGCATGGGCCGAGGTGACCGGCGACCCCGAGACGGCCGCCAGGTACAAGTCGGCGCGGGGCCGGGGCGGCTTCGTGCGGGCGTCGTGGGCCGAGGTCCTCGAGCTGGTGGCCGCCGCCCACGTGCACACCGTTGCCGCCTACGGACCGGACCGCACCGCCGGGTTCACGGTCATCCCGGCCATGTCGATGACCTCGTACGCCGCCGGCACGCGCTTCTACTCGCTCTTGGGCGGGACGATCCTCTCCTTCTACGACTGGTACGCAGACCTTCCCCCCGCTTCTCCCCAGGTGTTCGGCGACCAGACCGACGTGCCCGAGTCGGCCGACTGGTGGAACGCCTCCTATCTCATCGTCTGGGGCACGAACCTGCCGATCACCCGAACCCCGGACGCCCACTTCATGACCGAGGCCCGCTATCGGGGTCAGAAGGTGGTCGTAGTCTCCCCCGACTACTCCGACCACACCAAGTTCGCGGACGACTGGCTGGCCGCCAACCCCGGCACCGACGCGGCGCTCGCCATGGCGATGGGACATGTCATGCTCGCCGAGTTCTACCGGGACCGTCAGGTCCCGCGCTTCGAAGACTATGCCCGCACATACACCGACCTGCCCTTCCTCGTCACCTTGCGCGACCGGGACGACGCATATGTGCCAGGCCACTTCCTGACCGAGTCAGCGCTCGGACATGACGACGAGGCGGGCGGCGGAGCGGAGGCGGAGTGGAAGACCGTCGTGCTCGACCAGGCGAGCGGCGAACCCGTGGTGCCCAACGGGTCGATCGGCTTTCGCTGGGGCGAGGAGGGGAAGGGGCGCTGGAACCTCGACCTCGGAGAGGTGCGTCCGGCACTGAGCTGCTACGGCCGTCCGGGCGCCGAGGCGGTGCCGATCGACCTGCCCCGCTTCGACGTCGGTGACCAGGGGGGCGGCGTGCTCCGCCGTGGGGTGCCAGCGGTCCGGGTCGCGGGCCGGCTCGTGACGACGGTGTTCGACCTCGTGATGGCCCACTACGGCGTCGGACGCCCGGGCCTTCCCGGCAACTGGCCCTCCGGCTACGACGACGACGAGGCTCCCTACACGCCGGCGTGGCAGGAGAAGATCACCTCGGTGCCTGCATCGGCATGCGCCCGGGTGGCGCGTGAGTTCGCCCGCAACGCCGAGGTCTCGGGGGGCCGGTCCATGATCGCCATGGGCGCGGGCACCAACCACTGGTTCCACTCAGACCAGGTCTACCGGACGTTCCTCTCCTTGCTCATGCTGGGGGGTTGCGAAGGGGTGAACGGCGGTGGCTGGGCGCACTACGTCGGCCAGGAGAAGGTCCGTCCGCTCACCGGCTGGTTCACCTTGGCCTTCGCCTACGACTGGGCGCGTCCCACCCGGCACATGCCCTCGACGCCGTACTGGTACCTTGCGACCGACCAGTGGCGCTACGAGGGTGCCCGTGCCGACGCGCTGGCCTCCCCGCTCGGCGCCGGGCGCTTCTCGGGCAAGTCGATGGCGGACCTCTACGCGTACGCGGTCCGCCAGGGCTGGATCGCCTCACACCCCGCGTTCGACCGCAACCCGCTCGACCTTGCAGACGAGGCCGAGGCGGCAGGCATGAGCGTGGAGGACTACGTGGTGGGCGAGCTCCGAGCGGGGCGGCTGCATTTCGCGGCATCTGACCCCGATGACCCGGCCAACTTCCCGCGGGTGCTCACGGTGTGGCGTTCGAACCTGCTCGGCTCATCGGGCAAGGGGCACGAGTACTTCTTGAAGCACCTGCTCGGCGCCGACAACGCCGTGGCGGCCACCGAGTGCCCGCCGGATGCTCGACCGGACGACGTTCTCTGGCGGGAGGACGCGCCGGAGGGCAAGCTCGACCTGCTGGTCAACATCGACTTCCGGATGGTCTCGACGAGCATCTACGCCGATGTCGTGCTACCGACCGCCACTTGGTACGAGAAGCACGACCTGTCCTCGACGGACATGCACCCCTTCGTCCACTCCTTCAACCCAGCGATCGCCCCTCCCTGGGAGGCACGGAGCGACTTCGACATCTTCTCCGACCTCGCCACCGAGTTCTCCCGCCTCGCTGAGGGACGCCTCGGGGTGCGCCGCGATCTGCTGGCGGTGCCGCTCGGCCACGACACGCCCGACGAGTGCGCCCAGCCGGGCGGACGGGCACTCGACTGGGCAGCCGGCGAGTGCGATCCGCTACCGGGGGTGACTATGCCCCGCCTCGTGGTGCTGGAGCGGGACTACCCACACCTGGCGGAGCGCTGGCGGGCCCTCGGCCCCCTCATCGACGTGGCCGGCGCTACCACGAAGGGGGTCACTCTCCCGGTCGGCACGGAGGTGCCCTGGCTTGCCTCGAGGAACGGCACCGTCCGCGGTGGGGTCGCCGACGGCCGGCCCCGCATCGATCGCGACGACCTGTTCTGCGAGGCGATCCTGGCCCTTTCCGGCACGACCAACGGCCGCCTGGCGGTGGCCGGCTTCGAAGCGCTCGAGGAGCGCACCGGCGTCGCGCTCGCCGATCTGGCCCACGAGCGGGCCGGGGACCGGATCACCTTCGCCGACACCGTCACCCAGCCCCGTGCGGTGATCTGCTCGCCGGAGTGGTCCGGGGCGGAGTCAGAGCGGCGGCGCTACGCCCCTTTCACCGTCAACGTCGACCGGCTGAAGCCCTGGCACACCTTGACCGGCCGGCAGCACTTCTTCTTGGACCACGACTGGATGGCCGAGCTCGGCGAGTGGCTCCCCACCTACCGGCCCCCCCTCGGGATCGCCGAGACCTTCGGCGACCAGCGCCGAGGCGACAGGGACCGTCCCCAGCTCGTCGCCCGCTACCTCACGCCGCATTCGAAGTGGTCGATCCACTCGGAGTACCAGGACAACCTGCACATGCTCAACCTGTTCCGAGGGGGGCCGGTGATCTGGGTGAACGACCTCGACGCGGCCCGGATCGGCGTTGCCGACAACGACTGGATCGAGGCCTACAACCGCAACGGGGTCACGGTCGCCCGAGCTGCCGTCACCCACCGGGTGCCCCCCGGGACGGTCCTCATGTACCACGCCATCGACCGGCACCTGCAGATGCCGGTGTCGGAGACCTCGGGTTTGCACGGTGGGACCGACAACTCCCTCACCCGGGTGGTCATGAAGCCCACGCACATGATCGGCGGATACGCCCAGCTGTCGGCCGGGTTCAACTACTACGGACCGACCGGCTCCCAGCGCGACGAGCTGGCGGTCATCCGCCGGCGTTCCCAGGAGGTGGAGTTCTGATGGACCGGGCGCAGCCCTACCGTCGAGCGCGCCCCTCGCCGCTCCCGCAGCGTCAGGCGCGCGCATGGAGAGCTAGCCGATGAGGATCATGGCCCAGGTGTGCATGGTGATGAACCTCGACAAGTGCATCGGCTGCCACACCTGCTCAGTAACCTGCAAGCAGACCTGGACTAACCGTCCGGGCACCGAGTACGTCTACTTCAACAACGTCGAGACCAAGCCCGGCCTCGGCTACCCGGCCCGCTACGAAGACCAGGAGCAGTGGAAGGGCGGCTGGACGCTCGACAAGAAGGGCCGCCTGAAACTGAAGGCCGGGAGCCGGCTGAAGAAGCTGGTGTCCATCTTCTACAACCCGGACCTGCCCAGTATCGAGGACTACCACGAGCCCTACAGCTACGACTACGCCCACCTGATCACCGCCCCGGCCGGCACCAAAGCCCCGTCCGTCTCCACCCGCTCGGCACTGACGGGCAGGGAGATGAACCCCACCTGGGGGGCGAACTGGGAGGACGACCTCGCCGGCGCGCCCGCCCGGGCGCTGGGCGATCCCAACATCATGGCCCTGCCGGAGGGCGCGGCCCAC
>JAJYMM010000103.1 GCA_021787035.1 Actinomycetes bacterium | reverse complement strand
CCGGGTGAGGTTCACCCGGTGACGGGCGAGCGCGTCGAGGGCGCCGTAGTCGGCGCCGGCGTCGGCCCTCCAGAACCGGGTGTCGGTGAGGTCGGCGATGCGGGGGGAGAAGGCCTTCCAGTAGTAATGGAACAGAAACGTACGCTAAGAGGGCCCACCGAGCCGGCGTAGCGGGCGCCGATGTCCTGCGACGAGCTCGTTGGGCAACGTGAAGGGATAATTGCCGAGCATCTTGATGTGCTCATGGTGCAGCTGTTACAGGCAACTCTTCGTGACCACGGAGGGGCCTGTTCCGGCAGGGGTAGTTGACCACCGAGTCGTGCCAGCCGGGCAGGGAGGGTGGCAGGGAGGGGGCTGAACTGGTAACCGAGCAGCCAGAACAGCCCGAAGATCTGGTCGGAGTAGGAGGCTTGGTCGGTGATTATCGTTGTCGGGCCCCTCGCCTGGGCGTTGGAGCTCGAGCAACCCGTCGAGGATCATCAGCGAGTCGCGAAGCGTGCCGGGCACGACGATCGCGTGCAGTCCGGCGAACTGGTCGCTCATGTAGTTGAGCCAGGTCACCCCGCGGCCGCGGGCGAAGTACCGGGGGTTCGGGCCGGCGTGGACGGAGCGGACCGGGACCCGGAAGCGCATGCCGTCGACGGTGGCGATGTGCCCGTCGCCGAAGACCTGGACGAGAGGTATGCGCCGGTAAAAGCGTAAAAGGTGCTCGTTGGCGGCTGCGATCGTCTCGGCGCGGACGTAGTTCTGGCTCGCCCAGGCCAGCCGGTTGTAGGACAGGGTGTTAGACGCCACGCCAAATCACGATCCGCGCGTCTCTGAGCGACAGTACGGGATTGGCTTCCTGAGTGCTGGCCTTCGTCGTCGCCGAGGAGGGGTCAAGGTGGAGCGCCCGCAGCGCAGCGAGGACGAACGACCTTGAGGCCGACGAGCGACGACGCACAAATGGCAGCACCGGGAAGCCACCCCGGGTCCTAGCCAGCTGAGTGTCGCGTCGATCGGCCCTAGCACGGGCCTCGGCCCAGCTCGCCATGGCCAGCCGCCCGAGCTTCGCCGGGCTCGACGAAGTGCCCCAGCGCGACCGCGCCGACCGGGAGGCTGCAGCTCAGGCCCGCCAGGCCGCCGAGCGCCACAGGAGGGCGGCAGAGGCCGAGCAGGCCCGCCTACCCGGGGCCGAGCGCGAAGCCCTCGCCGACATGGCCGCCGCCAGGCAGGACGCCAGGGTGGCCGAGGCCGGCGCCGGGGTCCTCGGGCGCCGGGCCGAGAAAGTCGAGGCGGCGAGGGCGCGCCTGGAGGAGCTCAGGGCGCGCTGGGGGGCGTGGCAGCTACCTGGCCCGACCTGGTCGGACGAGGCCGTCTTCGCCCTCGCCGGCGAGCTCGCCCGGGCCGAGGTCGCCCGGGCCGGCCGGGCGCACCTGGACGAGGCGCGGGCGGCCCTCGAAGAGGCGGCGAGGCGCGAGCAGGCCGTGGCCGGCCGGCGGGCATGGGCCGCGTCCGTGGCCGGCATCGAGGCGACCAGGGCGGCTAGGGCCCCGCGTAGTTGAGCTTCCGACCTCAGTTCATGTATGTACCAAATAGCGGCAGGTACTGCATGTTATTACCGGTATCATAGTCCTCAAGAGGCGACCCGCAAGGAGTTGATTGCCAAAACTGCCAGTTTTCCAGGTGATTCGTATACTTTGTCCATGGGCCATAGCCGTCGGCCGTGTATTGCTGAGGAGGTGCCATGGTCTGTGGTTGAGACGTACTGTAACAGGAAGGCTCTGTGGTCCAAGCGGGCGTATTGGCTATGTAAGTACCAGACCCCATCAGGTCGCCCCAAAATACCGGGCTCGCATAGACCTCAGGCTGAAACACCTCTGTCTCCGTATTCGTCCCGCAACTTGTGTTCTCGCCAGTTAAATAGTCCCAAAAGCCATCAAATACTTCCTTGTTGGCCCCTGGATCACTGGTGCTCCACCCATAATTATTGTCGGCTTCGATGTCCATGGCGATAAACGTCGAACCCATCTGGTTGAAGTACGACCCAAACGTGCTGGTAGCGTGTGCTGACGCCTCAATCCCCTGTTCCCAACCCCAGCATAAGGCGGAATACGAATTGCCGAATTGTTCCTCAGGGCCGTAAACCACGTAATAGCCAGCGATACCCAGGCCCGACCCAGCATTTCTTCTATTGAGTGCACCTTGTGCCGTATCATTCTCGCCTGACACCGCTCCGCGGAAACAGAAGCCGTCTACCAATCCTGGACAGGGTCCAGTTTGGCCAGCAAAGTCAAAATTGGCTGTACCTACCTCACCTATATAAAGCTGAGGTTGGGTGTTATGCTGAGCATTGTAATCGGAGTCACCATCAGCGCCTGAGCAAAGCCCTCCACATGTCGTCGTGTAAGCGTAAGCGGCCATCGGCTGCACAAAGGTTAATATAGTAAAGAGCGTCACAACAACAGCAACCGCCCTTTTGCCCGATTGCCAGAAGTTGCGCTGACGGTAGCATTGCATAATGCTCACTCCGCTCCTGGCACTGACATTACAGTCTGGTAGAAAGGCGCCCACGTGCCGTTGAGTGCCTTATGCCAAAGAGTGGCGTAGTCATTTGTCAGCTGTCCATGTGGCGCAGGTATGGGCAGGTCAGCATAGACCCAAGTGCCTCCAGAGGGATCCGTGACGATGGCATGCACTACTGGGTCAAGGACTGGTACGCTATGGACGGTCACAACCCCAGGGACTGCCAGGATGTCCGGTAGTTGACCGGTAAACAGGTAGGGAATCTGCTCGAGAGCGAAAGTGCTTCCATTTGAGCTCGTATAGACCCCGGGCTTCGGGCCGCCCTCGGAGTTATCGACTACGACTGGCGCTGAGCTGACGGCTGGGATCTGGTCAAAAGGTAATGGCGAAGGGCGCACCCCATCAGTGCTCGTCAAAGTCCAAGTTGCTGTTCCGCCAGGGGACCGTACGACATCGAGAACGTCCCCGGCTCCCGGGACACCGTTTACCGTTACGATCTCCCAAGCTGGGCCGCTAGTGCTACAATCAATAAGGGCGCTCGTGCTGTAAGGGTAAGTGACCCCGGAAAAAACTTGTTGCCATGCCGCACCTGGCGCAGTCTCCGCCCAAACTGCACCCGCGCCGTCCGCAACGAAGGTGGTCCCTGCGCTCGCGCACATACCCTCGAGTTGACCGCTTGCAGCGCCCGCCGGCGCTAAACCTGACTGAGCTGACGTCCAAGTCAGGCCTCCGTCCGCGCTCACCACGACGGAGCCATGTGTGGTCAGCCCAACCCCATTGGCAGCGGAAGTGAACGCGACAGCAACTAGGTGGGTACCCGCGGGCTGGCCGCCTTGCGTCCAGGTCATTCCCCCATTGGTCGACCGGTACAGGGTTGTGACACCTACTGCCCAGACGTCTTCGAGACCGACCGCGTTCAAACCCCAAACACCCTCTGAGACAGCGAGTACCTGTGACCAGGTCTTGCCAGAATCGACCGTTCTGGACACTCCGGTCCCGGGCCAGTAGTCGCCCGTGCCTGACGAGAGACCGGAGTCGACTGTCGGCAGGTAATTCATGCCGGTCACCATCCACCCGGTACTTGAGCTCCCGAAGACGAGCGGAGGGCTCGGCATGGCTGCTGTGTAATACGCGACCCACGACGGGCCAGTGGTAAGCGGGACTGGGATGCTGCTCGTAGTTACCGCTGGAGGCAGCGTCGTGCCGCTCATCGAAGTTGTCGTAGCAGTCAGTGAGCTAGTCGTGGCAGCTGGGACTGTGGTCACTGCGGAGACTGAGCTCGTCGTAGCGGCCGGGGCCGAGCCGGCAACACCGGAATTTCCTGGGTGCGCGCTGACGAGAGCCGTGCCACCGCAAGCAGCCAATGTTGTGGCGGCCGCAGCTAAGAGAGCCAACTTCCGCATAGTAACCCGAGGCCACCTGGCAGCACCCATCGTATCACTCCCCACACTCATTGTACCCCCCGTTGGGGACCGTCAAGGGCCTACACCGGCCCCGAGACAAGCTCGGTGCCGGTGGCCCCTTCGGGGCAACCACCGACGCGCGTTATCAAGCCCCAAAGCCCGGTCGATGGGGCCGTCGAGGTTGTCGGCATAGTCACAGTGCCTCCAGGAAGGCGAGGAGTGAGTCGGGTGGGCGGTAGCGGCCGGGGCGCACGGAGGGCGGGGTGGTGAGAGCGAGTGCTCGTTCCCTGATGGTCATGTCCGCATGGACGTAGGGGTCGGTCGAACGGATGTCGGAATGGCCGAGCAGCAACGCGATCGTCCAGACGTCAACGCCGGCTTGGAGGAA
This sequence comes from Actinomycetes bacterium, assembly GCA_021787035.1. GTDB lineage: Bacteria > Actinomycetota > Acidimicrobiia > Acidimicrobiales > Palsa-688 > JAJZYO01. Next base: position 2,371 of record JAJYMM010000103.1, on the reverse strand, counting down.
GGACATGGCACAGGAGTGTCTTAGAACGTGCGGGTGGAGGTTCTTGGCCTTCAAGGACGGGCAGCGCGTCGCTGCCGTGGCCGCGTGGACGGCCACACGGCGTTCGACTGCGTCACGGCTCAGCCTCCGCCCGGTTCGCGTCGGAAAGAGCGGGTCTTGAGGCTGGCCGGCGCGCTCGGCAGACCAGGCGGTCAGCACCTTCGCGCCGGCCCTGGTGAGGGGTACGGCGCGCTGTTTGCGGCCTTTGCCTTCACAAAGGACGTGTGCGCCTGTGCCTAGCACGAGGTCACAGCAATTGAGCCCAGTGAGCTCTGAGACGCGCAGGCCTGCTTGGATGCCGAGCATGAGCATCGCGCGGTCGCGGCGGCCCTCCCACCGCGTGCGGTCTGGGGCGCCGATCAAGGCCTCGGCTTCCTTGACAGTCAAGTATGAGACGACCCGTTTCTCGAAACGTTTGGGTGGGATGGCCAGCACCCTTTGGATCACAGCGGCGTGCTCCGGGTGGCGGAGAGCGGCGTACTTGTAAAGCGAGCGCACCGCCGTTAGGCGCAAGTTCCTTGTCCTCGGGCTATTGTGGCGGTCGGCTTCCAAGTAGTCGAGGAAGGAGGAGACGACCGGCTCGTCGAGGTCGTCCCAGTCGAGCGCTGAGGCCGCCTTGCCCGTGGTGGCTTGAGCGAAGCACAGGAGCAGCCGCAGCGTGTCCCTGTAGGAGGCGACCGTGCAGGGGCTGGCCTGGAGTTGGCGGGCCAGGCGCTGGGTGAAGAACGCCTGAAGGGTAGGGGCCACCGCGCTCATGGCAGCCCAGCCAGGACAGTTTCGGGCTCTTCTGACGTTTCCGTGGGTGCTCTGAGCTGCTGAGACGCGGCGCACGCCGCCTCCGGCCTACGGTTTCTGGCTGTCAAGGATCAGATCCGCAGGAGGAAACGGCGTGCAATTCGCGAAGGTATGGCAACGGCTGCTCGGTGTCGAGCGCACCGTGGTGGAGCAGGTGGTCTTCGACGAGGACGAGGGGGCGATCGTGGCGTCGGTGCGTCCTCGCAAGGGTGCTACCCGACGCTGCGGGGAGTGTCAACGTCGCTGTGCCTGGTATGACCGGGGTGAGGGGCGGCGGCGCTGGCGGGCTCTCGACCTGGGGCCCATCCCCGCGTACCTGGAGGCTGATGCGCCCCGGGTGCGCTGCCCCGAGCACGGGATCGTCGTGGTGGCGTTCCCCTGGGCGAGGCACCGGGCCCGCCACAGCTTGATGTTCGAGGACCAGGTCGCGTGGCTCGCCAAGCACGCCAGCCGCTCGGCGGTAGAAAAGCTGATGCGCGTCGCGTGGCGCACCGTCGGGGCGATCGTGGCCCGGGTGGTGGCCGATGCGCACAGCCGAAAGGACCCGCTCGACGGCCTCCGCCGGCTCGGCATCGACGAGATCTCGTATAAAAAAGGCCATAAGTACCTGGTCGTGATCGTTGATCATGACAGTGGACGGCTGGTCTGGGCTGCGCCGGGGCGCGACAAGAAGACGTTGGCCAAGTTCTTCGACGCGCTTGGCAAGTCACGCTCGGCAATGCTCAAAGAAGTATCCGCCGACGGCGCCGACTGGATCGCCGAGGTCGTCCGTTCACGCTGTTTGAACGCGAAGATGAACATGGACGCCTTCCATACTGTGCAGTGGGCTACCGACGCCCTCGACGAGGTCCGCCGTGAGGTGTGGAACCACGCCCGGCGCAGCCTGGGCGACCAGGCCCTGGCCGACCGGCTGAAGGGGTGCCGGTACGCGCTGTGGAAGAACCCCGAGCGCTTGACCGGCCGCCAGAAAGGCAAGCTGGCCTGGGTGGCCAAGACCAACAACCAGCTGTACAGGGCGTACCTGCTGAAAGAGGAGCTGCGCCTGGCTGTTCGCATGAAAGGCGAGGAAGGCATCGCCCTGCTCGCCCACTGGCTGGCATGGGCGGCCCGCTGCCAGATCCCCGCCTTCGTCGAGCTCGGCGCCAAGGTCCGCCGCCACCGAGTAGCGATCGAGGCGTCTCTTCGCTCGGGCACCTCGAACGCGCTGGTCGAGTCGACCAACACCAAGATCCGGGTGCTCACCCGGGTCGCGTTCGGCTTCCGGTCTCCCGAGGCGCTCATCGCCATGGCCATGCTCGCGGTCGGAGGTACCTGCCCCGAGCTTCCCGGGCGAGCCACCCCTCTCAGCTTCGAGCTGACCGCCGCCTGAGCCCAGCACCCATGGCACCCACGGCGTTGCACGGCCAACGGCAACGACGGAGGGGACCTCCGGCCAAAAGCAGGTCCCGGGACCTGGGTGGGTAGTGACCGGCCGACGCCGGGCGCTCCTCGGCCAGAGCCGACGACCCACCCCGGCCATCCATGGCCGGCTGGCGCC
>JAJYMM010000234.1 GCA_021787035.1 Actinomycetes bacterium | reverse complement strand
CGGTAGGGGCGAGTCCGGTAGGGGCGAGGCCGCCAGGGGCGAGTCCGGCACCAGGGGTGGTGCCGGCGGTGCCGGCAGGGCTGGTGCTGGCAGGGCTGGTGCCGGCAGGGGCGAGGCCGGCGAGGCCGGGGCTGTCAGGAGCAGGGAGGGGCCTCCTCCATGGCCCGGCAGGATGCCGGGGTTGGCGCCGGCCACCGTCCACTTTCCTCCACTCCCCGCCGATGTGCTGGACCAGGACGGCAGGTCCATTGGAGTAGGGGGGCGGGGCGCCATGAGCGCTCGCCCGGCCTTTGTGGTCATCGGGCCAGGGGGTGTTGCGACGGCGATCGTGGCTTGGGCCGGCCCGTGGCCGCTGGAGGAACGATGGTGGGACGCGGGTGGCCGCCGGCGGGCGCGCGTGCAAGTCTGCACGGTTGACGGGAGCGCCTACCTACTCGTCCGCGAGAAGGGGAGTTGGTGGGCGGAGGCTACCTACGATTAGCGTTGCTGGGGTGAAATTGGCCACATTACGCACGGGTACGAGCACTACAGCGGCTCGTATCGAAGAAGCTGACGGCGAAGCGGTAGAGGTCAGTGCAGCCGATGTCGGCGTGCTCCTGGCTCAGTCCGACTGGCACCAGATCGCCGCCGCCGCTGCGGGTACGCGCCACAGCCTTGACCAGGTCGACTACGCGCCGCTCGTCCCCAAGCCGGGCAAGGTCGTCTGCGTAGGCCAGAATTACCGCGCTCACATCGAGGAACAGGGTGCCGCGATGCCACAGTTCCCGACGCTGTTCGCCAAGTACACCTCGGCTCTGACCGGGGCGCGAGACGAGGTCGTCCTGCCTGCAGTCTCCGATGCCGTGGACTGGGAAGTCGAGCTCGCCGTCATCATCGGCTGGCCCGCCTACCGCGTGGGTGAGGACGAGGCCATGAAGGCGGTCGCCGGCTACGCCGTCTTGAACGACGTCAGCATGAGGGACTGGCAGTTCCGAACGAGCCAGTTCCTGCAGGGCAAGACCTTCGACAAGGCTACGGCCCTCGGCCCATGGCTCGTGACCCGCGACGACTCCGACGTCGATGAGTCGGGCATGGACCTCTCCTGTGAGATAAACGGCGAGGTCGTCCAGCGGGGCAACACGTCCAACATGGTGTTTGGAGTTGCCCAGATCGTCTCGTACATCTCTCAGTTCACGACGCTCCGGCCCGGGGACGTGATAGCAACGGGGACCCCTGGTGGCTCAGGGCACTTCATCGAGCCCAAGCGATACCTGAAAGACGGCGACTTGCTCGTTACCAAGGTGGCAGGGCTCGGCGAGTGCCGTAACCTCTTCCGGCGCGAATCCCCCTGACCCTTTATGGCGTTTTTGCCCGCTGTCGCGCCGGTGCCTGGCCCAGGCATCGGCGGCTAGGGCGGAAAGTACCGTACACCCGGCACCCGCCACCACGTCTAGGACGTAGTGGTTTCCCGTCGCGAGGACGGTCAGGGTCGTAACAACCGGGTAAACCAGCGCAAAGGTGCGAGCCAGGACTCGCTTCCACTTGCGGCTACCGAGGCGCCACGCCACAAGTGAGCACCACACAGCCCACGCAAGGTGCATGGAGGGCATGGCTGCCAATTGGTCAGCGTGCTTGATCAGCTCGTTGTGCCAGGCGCCGAGCCCGCCTGTTTTTTCCACGACATCGATGAAGCCGTGGAGCATCCGGGGAGGCGCAACCGGGTAGAGGTAAAAGACGCTGAAGCCGATCAGGTTGGCCAGCACGAGCGTGTTGCGCAGCGGTCGGTAGATGTCGGGGCGCCGCCACCAAATCCAAGCTGCGAGGAGGAGCGTGACCAAGAAGATGGCATTGTCGTAGAAGTCCGCAGCGATGTACGCGAGCACGTGCTGGGCTGCCAGCCAGTGGTCCATGGCCAGTTCGGGCGAGATGCCGAGGTGCCGTTCGAAAGAGAGGATGTCGCGCCCGTGCTGGAGGGCGAGCGAGTGCCGCAAGGGGGCGAGGTTTTCCAGCCAGTCGTAGACCCAGCCGAGGAAAGCGACTATCCCAAGCTCGAGGAGGAGGGGTGTTCGCTTGGCGGGCGCGACCTCGCGCGTCGGCATGAGCACCGGTGCCGCTCGTGGCACGGGAGCAGCCGCCGCGTAGTCGCGTTCCTCGACAACGGCCACAACTGCCAGAGTCTAGGTTGCCAGCCGGCACGGCCTCCAACAGCCTTTGGCGGGACAACCTGTTCCTAGCGCGTGACCAGGGAGGACATGGCTCCTTGTGCCAATGGCCATAGGCTCCTCGCCCGTGCGGGCGTTGTTGCAGAGGGTTTCAGAGGCCACCGTCCGGGTCGACGGTGAGGTGGTAGGCGAGATCGGCCCCGGCCTCTGCGCCCTAGTCGGGGTCGGCGTGGGGGACGACGCGGCCGCAGCCGACCGACTGGCGGCAAAGATGTGGCAGCTGCGGGTCTTCCCTGACGCCGGCGGCAACATGAACCGTTCCGCTTCTGAGCTCGGGCTCGCGGTGCTCGTCGTGAGCCAGTTCACACTTTATGCAGACACGAGCCGGGGACGGCGCCCGTCGTTCGTGCACGCTGCCGCTCCCGAACAGGCCAGTGCCCTTGTCGAGCGGGTCGTCGAGGCGCTCCGGGGGGCTGGTGCCGAGGTGGCGACTGGGCGCTTCGGGGCGATGATGCAGCTCTCGCTCGTGAACGAAGGGCCCGTCACCGTCATGGTCGAGACGTAACGGCCGGGTCGGGTGCAAGTGCAGGCTGCCAAGCAGGCCCGTGGGCGGCAGGAAGGCCTTGGGCGCAGGGCTTTGCCACTCACAGCGTTGGCTAGAGGCTCCGGCCTGGTGCTCCCTGCGTAGCGAGGAGGGTTCATTACTGCCCGTGGTCACACTTGACGGGCTCTTGAGAACGGGCTAACTTGCGGTTACCGCACCCGTGTGAGGCCACCTCATTCGCGTGGTTTTGCTCGGGTTTTGCTGTTGCTACAGCGCCTGGTCCCTCAGCAAAGGGGAGTTACATCGTGTCTCGAAATGTCGCGACAAACCGCCGTGCCCAAAGTTGGGGCAAGGGGCAGCGGCGCCTCGCGCGCCCATTGGCGTCCGAAGTGGTCCCTCGCGCTCTCCGTGGCAACCGCGGCCCGGTAGGCGTGATCCCGTTCGGGCGGCCTGCCGGGACGCGGGGTGGCAGGGGGACTGTCGGGCCCCGGCAGCTCGGGGGGCCGGTCCGTGCACTGCGACGTTCCAGGCGGGCGACTACACGCCGGCGCAACGTGCTCGCCGGTCTGCTGGCTGCGCTCGTAGCTTGTGCAGCCCTCGCGCTCGTCACGGGTGCTGCTGGGGCCTGGTGGGCCTCTCTCGGGCTCGTTCTGCTCGCGGCCGGTTACCTGGTGCTCCTCAACCGGGCGCGCCGGCTGGAGGCCGAACGGGAGTTCCATTTGGCGTTCTTGCCTGCCAGGATGGGCGCTTCACGCCTTGAGGAGCTCTTTTCTCGCTCTGGGCCCGCCGAGGTGGGCGTGGCCGCCGGCGGCAGCGCTGGGCGGGTCCGGGCCAGCGGCTAGCCAGCGGGCTGACGGAGCCGTAACTCGGGGTCCGAAACCCAGCCCAAGAGGGCTTTTCGGAACGCTTCGGTCGCGCTCCAGCGGAGCAGCTCGAGTAGGAGGGCGTTGTCGCCTGTCGTCTTCAGCCGGCCCTGCATGAAGGCGACGCTTGGGGCAAGCTCGCCGGAGAGGACCAGGGCGGCATCCTCGGGGGAAATCGTGAGCGTGAGGTCGGCTTGGCCGTCGCAGCCGGCGGCAGGGCGCCCCAGCTCAGCACTTGACCACTGGGCCGACCATTGAGCTGGCAACTGGGACGATGACTGGGCCGGCGGGGGGTTGTCCCCGGCGGGCGCTTCCTCGTCCCCGGCGGTCCTCGCCTTGGGCCGCGCGCCGGCGGAGCGCCTGCCGCTCGGACGTTCGGTGCTCCCGACGATGAGGGTGACGAGGCCACTCGGGCCCTGCTCGCCCCCAGGCTGCTCGCCCCCAGGCTGTGCGGTCGTGCTGGCGCCGGGGCTCAAAGGCGCGCCTGCTCCTTAATGCCGGCGAAGAGGTCGGTCTCCGGCAGCTCCGACCCGCAACGGTCGAAAGCGAGGTGGTACTCGTCCACCTGGCCGAGCTCGGCTTCGACCTCGGGTGGGAGGCCGAACCAGAACGAGGAGGACGGGTCCACCTGGGTCTCATGGGCGCGCAGGGCCGCCTGGCGGACATGGGCCCATGGGGAAACGTCGACTTCGGTCGTAACTTCTTCGTGGGGGGCCTTGGAGATCATCTCTAGGCGCTCATCGTCCCAAGGCAGCTGCCGGCCGAGCTCCTTCAGCTTTGAGGCCCACGCGACCCAACGCTTGGAGGAACGCAGCGTGTAGTACAGCTTGACGGGCCGCCACGCTGGCCCAGCAGCCGGGAACGCCTCGGGATCCCCGGCTGCCAAGAAGGCCGCCAGGCCGACCTCGTGGACCCGGACGTGGTCGGGGTGGGGGTAGGTGGACTGGTGGGCCGGGTAGATCACCATGACGTGAGGCTTGACCCGGCGGACCACCCCTACCAGGCGTTCTGTTGCTTCCTCCAGCGGGGCGCGGGCGAAGCTGGCCGGGTTGGCATTGGCCGGGGAACCAGGCATGCCCGAGTCCCGGTAGCCGAGCATTACGACCTCGTCGTAGCCGATGACCTGCGAAGCGTTTTGGAGCTCGCGGGCGCGGATCTCGGTTAGGTTGGCCACGACTTCGGGCCTGTCCATGGCCGGGTTCAAGATGTCGCCCTCTTCTCCCCCGGTGCAGCAGGCGAGGACGCAATGCACACCCTCTGAGTGGTACTTGGCCACTGTGGGCGCTCCCTTGGAGGACTCGTCGTCGGGGTGCGCGTGCACGCAGAGCAGGCGGAGCTGGTCGTTCACGGAAGCCACCATAGGCCCACGATAGGCGCACCGTACCTCTTGGCACCCCTATCCCTCGGCATCCCTCGTCCGCTCCCTGGCTGCAGCCTGCGGCCCCTCTTTCTGGCTGTGCCATGGGTCAATCCCCGCGCGTCGAGAACGCATGCCTTGCCCGTAACATTGCCCGATGCCCGACGGCCTTTACTTCCGCCAGTTGCTCGCGGGACGAGACTTCGCCGTCGACGACGGGCTGGCCACGACGATGCGCAACCACACCTACGTGATCGGCGACGCCCATGCCGGCGAGGTGCTGCTGGTCGACCCGGCTTACGACGTCGCTGGCCTTCTCGGTTGGGTGCGCGACCGCGACTTGAACGTGACGGGCGCTGTAGCGACTCACTATCACGCCGACCACGTGGGCGGCGAGATCCTCGGGGAACGAATCGAGGGCCTCTCCGAGCTGCTCGAGCTCGCCGACGTCCCCGTTCACCTCCAGCGAGACGAGTTGCCCTGGGTGGCGGAAATGACTGGCGCGCCGGTGTCCTCGTTGGTGGCCCACGGCGATGACGACGTCGTCCAGGTCGGCAGCGTCCTCGTCCGGCTGCTCCACACGCCCGGCCACACGCAGGGGAGCCAGTGCCTCGTGGTGGGGGACAACCTGGTGGCGGGCGACACTCTTTTTATCCAGGGCTGCGGCCGCACCGACCTCCCCGGTGCCGACGCAGAGGACATGTACACGAGCCTCCGCCGCTTGGCCAGCTTGCCTGGGCACCTCACGCTCTGGCCGGGCCACCACTACTCGACTGAGAGCTCGGCTGCGCTCCAAGACGTGTTGTCCACGAACCCCGTCCTGGAACGAGTCGACAGGGCCCAGTGGCTGCGCCAGTTCACCTGAGCCAGTTCACCTGAGCCAGTTCACCTGAGCCAGTTCACCTGAGCCAGCCCGCCTGAGCCAGCCCGCCTGAGCCTGGCGGCCCGACCCTCCGGGCCCACCTATCGGTGGAGGTGGCAACCACCCGCGCTGATTGCGCCGCGGTCCCAGAAAGGGCGCGATGCTTTGGGCATGGCCAGTGACCTCGTCATCGAAGCCGAAGGGCTCCGCAAGTCCTACCGTCGCACCGTGGCCCTGGACGGTGTCGACCTCCATGTGAAGCGGGGCGAAGTGTTCTCGCTGCTCGGTCCCAACGGGGCGGGCAAGACGACCACCGTCGAGATACTCGAGGGCTACCGGCGCCGGGACGGCGGTCACGCGAGGGTCCTCGGCGAGGACCCCGAGCGAGCGGGGGCATCGTGGAGGGCAAGGCGGGGAGTCGTGTTGCAGAGCTGCGATGACGTGGTCGAGCTCACTGTCTCGGAGTGCGTACGCCATTTCGCCCGCTTCTACCCGAGGCCTGCTGACCCTGGCGAGGTGATCGAGCGAGTCGGCCTAAGTGAAAAGGCGGGGTCGCGCATCCGGTCGCTCTCGGGGGGCCAGCGCCGGCGTCTCGACGTCGCGCTCGGCATCGTCGGGCAGCCCGAGATCGTCTTCCTCGATGAGCCGACGACGGGTTTCGACCCAGAGGCACGCCGCCAGTTTTGGGACGTCGTGCGCGGGCTCGCCAGGGGCGGTACGAGCATCCTGCTCACGACGCACTATCTGGACGAGGCGGAGGCACTGGCGGACAGGGTGGCGGTCGTGAACCATGGCCGTGTCGTGGAGACTGCGCCCCCTGCTGACCTCGGCGGGCGGCGCGAAGCGCCAGCCACCGTGTCATGGTCCGGCCCAAGGGGTAGGCAAAGCGAGCAGACCCACCAGCCGACGGCGCTCGTGAAAAAGCTCGAAGAGAGCTTTGGGGGCGAGGTGCCCGACCTCACCGTCGCACGCCCCACCCTGGAGGACGTGTACCTCAAGATGATCGGTTATTCAGCTAAAGGGGAGCAGAAATGACAGACGCTCTTGCGGTACCAGTTGCGGCGGCACCGACAAGGCCGGTGGCGCGGGCTTTTGCCACGGCATGCCTTGCCAGGGGCGAGGTCGAGATCAAGCAGTTTTTCCGGAGCAAAGACGCCGTGGTTTTTACCCTGGCCCTGCCCATCGTGCTGCTCGCGCTGCTGGCGTCGATATTCTCCCACGACATCCCGGGCACTCAAGTGGCTTACAGCCAGGTTTACACGACCGGGCTCCTGGCCGGCGGTGTGGCGTCGACAAGCTTTTTGAACCTCGCCGTCGCGATCGCCGGCGAACGTGAGAACGGCGGCCTCAAACGCCTCGCCGGCACGCCCATGCCGCGCACGGCATATTTCATGGGCAAGGCGATCGTTGTGCTCGTGACGTGCGCGCTGGAGACATCGGTGCTGTTGGTGTTCGGGCATTTTGCCTACGGGGTCGCGTTCCCCACTTCGATCGGGCGCTGGTGGACGTTTATCTGGGTGACACTCCTTGGAGTGACCTCCATGTCGCTCCTCGGGGTCGCTGTTTCGAGCGTGCCCCGAAGCGCTCGTTCTGCTGCCCCGGTCGCCAACTTGCCGCTCCTCGTGCTCGAGTTCATGTCGGGCGTGTTCGTACCGTTCACTTCTCTTTCGAAGGGACTCTATAACTTCGCCGGTGCGTTCCCGCTCCGGTGGATGGCCGAGGGATACCGCTCGGCGCTCCTGCCGAGTTACTTCCAGCAGGTCGAACCGGGGCACCATTGGAATTATTCGGCCATGGCCCTCGTCATGGGAACCTGGGTGGTCGTAGGGCTTGTCCTCGCTGCGCGGACATTTCGCTGGACCGGCCAGGGCGAGCGCTGAACGAGCCCGGCACCCGGCGCGTGCCAAATGAGCCTGGGCTCGGCCGAGGTGAAAAGTACCCGTAGGACCGGGTCTTGCCGGTTTGCGTGGGTAGGCAGGGCCCGAGGTTGCCCATTGGCGCCAGGCCGGGAACGAATCAGGCAGGTTGCGAAAGTTGAGCTGTAGATACTGCTAATTCCGGCGGAGGTCCTAGGCGCCTAGGGGCGAAGGTCCGGACCACTAGGGACCAAGGGCCCTAGTAGGAGATGGGCTCTTGGGCTCTAGTTCTTTCCGGCCGAGTTCGTGGTGTCAGGTCGTCTTTGGGTGAAGGTGCACCACTTGTGGGGCCGCGAAGGAGAAGGGAGAAACAAATGTCAAGGCTCAAGCTCAGGAACTTGAAGGTTGGCGCCAGGCTTGTCCTCGGCTTTGCGAGCATAGTTGTGCTGTTGCTTGTCGTCACTGGGATCGGTTGGTCCTCGTCGAGCAGTGCCGCTTCGAACGCGAGGCACGGTACTGCCGCCATGCGCTCTTATGGGGTGCGCCTCCGCCTGGAGGTCGACACGCTCAACCTCTCGCGCTACGCGAACGCTGTAGCGGCGGATTACGAGGGGGGCCTGGCTTACGCTGGCGACGTGGCCTTGGCCCAGTCCGCTATCCAGTCTTTCGGCAGGGACTACGCCACGGCAAGGGCGGGCGCGCTCGGCGCCAACGAGGCTTCGCTCCTCAACCAAGCCAACTCCGGGTTCAACACGTACACCGCCTTGTACCAGGAGGCGCTCCGGTACTTTAGGGGCGGCAGCCGGGCGGACATCGCCAAGGGCGCGACGCTCATAAGCCAGCTGACCGCGGCCACGATTATCCAGCCCGTGGACCACTTGGCCAACGAGCAGTTGGTGCAGGTCGGCAGTACCAATGCCGCCGCGGTCAGTTCTGCCACCACGTCTCGCAACATGATGATCGCAGTAGGCGCTGCCGCCGTCGTGCTCGCGGCGGCCTTGGCCCTTCTGATCGTCCGCTCGATCGTGGGGCCTCTGGCCGAAGCGGTCCGGGTCCTCGAAGACTCGGCCAAAGGCGACCTTAGGGGCAGGGCCAATGTCAGCTCTAAAGACGAGCTGGGCAAGGTGGCCAGGTCGTTGAACCTGCAACTGGAGGCGAACCAGAAGATGATGGCCTCGATGGCGAACATGGCGACCGGGCTGTCTGCTGCTGCCGAGGAGCTCACGGCCATCTCCACCCAACTCGCGAGCGGGGCCGAGGAGACCTCCGCCCAGGCGACCACGGTGTCGGCTGCAGCCGAGCAGGTCTCGGCCAACGTGGGCACTGTCGCAGCGGCAGCCGAGGAACTGTCGGCCTCCATCAAAGAGATAGCCCGTTCGGCCACGGACGCGTCGCAGGTCGCCACCAAGGGGGTGGCCGTGGCCCAGTCCACCACGGGTACGGTCAACCAGCTCAGTCAGTCAAGCACCCAGATCGGCGAGGTGCTCAAGCTCATCACGTCCATCGCCGAGCAGACCAACCTCCTTGCCCTCAACGCAACTATCGAGGCGGCCCGCGCCGGGGAGGCGGGCAGGGGTTTTGCCATCGTCGCCAACGAGGTGAAAGAACTGGCCAAGCAGACCGCTAAGGCGACCGAGGAGATCGCCACTACCGTCGAAGCCATCCAAGGTGATTCTCGGAGCACGATCGATGCGATTACTGAGATGGACACGATCATGGCCAAGATCAACGAGGCCCAGGCGACCATCGCCTCGGCTGTGGACCAACAGACCGTGACCACCGCCGAGATCGGCCGCACGGTGGCTGAGGCCGCTACTGGTTCGGGTGACATAGCGCAGAACATCTCCGGCGTCGCCACAGCCGCCAAGGACACGAGCACTGGTGCTATCAGTACCCAGCAGGCAGCGGGCGAGCTTTCCCGCATGGCCAGCGAGCTGAGCGGACTGGTCAGCGCCTACAAGTTCTGACATTACAAGAGCACGACGGTCCACGTGCACGCAGGCACGCACGGCCCTAGCCTGGGGCCGTGTTGCGTCCTCAAGACTGGACCAACCCAGGGTGAGAGCCTGACGAAGAGCGCGAAAGGACCCGGTTGCGCTGGGTCACCGACTACCGCGACCGGACTGTTGGCGAGGAGCGGGCGGCGGAGATGCTCGCTGCTGGCTTCGCGGTCAACCACACGAGCAACCGGCTCCAGTCGCACGAACTCGAAGCGACCACCGCGGACGAGTGGTACAGCCGCCTGGCAGAGCTCCGCTGCCCCGTCCTGGTCGTCCAGGGGTCCGCCGACCCTCGGCCCCTGGCAGCCGTCGACGGGATGGTCAAGACGTTGCCTCGGTGCCAGCGTGCCATCCTGCGAAGCGGCCACTTCCCGTGGGTTGAAGACGCCACCGCCTTCCACACGACGGTGCGGACCTGGCTGCATGAAGAAGCACGGGTCGTCCCATCTGCGCCAAACGAGCGCTATTAGCCATGGCCTCCCATAAAGGAGCTGTTAGCCCTCATGTTCGCGCCCCATTCCTCCCATGCGAGCGGGGGGCGGCGATCGTCATCGAATGCCCCGGGGTCAGTCAACAGTCCCGGCGGGTACCACCCATTGGCTGCCTTGTCCGGTAACTTCGGAGATGAGGTCGAAGTCGGCGTCGTAGTGGAGCACGGAGATGGACAGCTCCTCGGCGGCTGCGGCGACGAGGAGGTCGGGGATTTTGCGGCCTCGCTTGCTGCGCCCGGCCAGGAGCCGTTGTACCTGAAGCGCCCGGGCAACGTGGGCTGCTGTGGTCTCGACCGGAGCGAACGCTCTCAGTGCTCTTAGCAGCTCGTCCCACTCGGCAGCGTTGCGAGCGGAGTAGCCGACTTCAAGGTCGCAGATGCTCGCCCGACCGAGCTCTCCTCGGTCCGCCAGTGGCTCGATGACCCCTCGGACCTGGTCGTGCCCCAGGCGTTTTAGGACGCTGGTGTCGACGAGGAACCTCAGCGCCATGCTTCGGACCGGTCCTCCAGGTCAGTCCTCGCTAGGACATCCAGGGCGGCGACCACTCGCCGATGCCGGCTCGAGGTGGCTCGCTCGAGAGCCAAATTGACGGTGTCTTTGATCGTTGTCGTACCGAGCTCTGCTTGGGCTCTGCTTAGCGCCTCTTCGTCCAGGTCGACCAAATGCTTTGCCACACCCCCAGTATATACGACCTCGGTCACGTATATACCGTTGTGGCGGTGCCCCCTCCCGGAGCCGAGAGGGGCCCGTCCAGGCACACACGCCTTCCGGTCCGGGGGCCGGTAGCCCAACAACCATTACGGAGCGCCAACCTCGCCAGCTCTCGACGGAGCGCTTCGTGCTCCTCGACCACAGAGGGGCCCGAGGCCGCCCTCGGCACGATCCCGGTGGCCACGTTTACCGCTCCACTCGCGTGGGCCAGTCCGGCAACCGGAGAGAGCAACTGACCGAAGGTGGCGATGTTCTTGGCGTTCTTCTTGCCGATGGCCCGCCTTCGCGGTAACTGCTTGGACAGCTCGGTGAAAAGCGCGGCGACGAGTGCCTAGGTTCCTGACAACATCCAGGGTCTGAAGTGAACCGCCCCGTCGCCGATGGCGCCCGCGGCCATGTCCAGGGTGTCGACGTCTTGCCGCTGCCCCACGGTCTTGTAAGCGCCACGACGAAGCCTGCTGGGGGCGCTGCCAACAGGTCACGGGCGAGATGTTCGGCGGACGTGCGGCGTCCCATGGTTTCCTCGGCGAGGGGCTCGATGGGCCGATCGGCGGCACTGGCCTCCTTAGCTGCTCTCGCCGTGTCGAACGGATCAACGGCCGCCATCGGAGTTGCTTCCTTGGTTACAGGGCCACCGCTTCAGACGCGGCGAGAAAGGCCCGCACGGTTGCCACGGCCTCACGCCGGTACCGACACGGAGCTGTGTGCAGCTTCTCTACCCGCGGACTGCGGTCCGTCGCCGAAATTCAGCAGGCAGAAGATCAGGTCCTAAGCGTCTTTGTCCTCATGGCGGTCCTGGAAGGCGAGGATCTTGAGCACGACGTAGGAAACCAACCCACAGACGCAGCCGTCCACTCGGTCATTGCGCTGAAGGGCCGCTGGGCCGCCTGGCCCAAGGACTTCCACCCGCTACTTAACCGAGAGCACTGTGGGCACAGGTCGAAGAGGCGTGCATCCCCGCGTCCGGTGCCACTCGGGCCCGCTGTTAGGCTTCACCCACGCGGCCGAGGACGAGCTTCGCCAGGGGTTCGCCCAGGTCGTAGATCCGAAGTACCCCTTCGATGTTGGCAACTGCCACCCAAGGAAGCCAGTCGCGGGTGAGACCCCGCCCACGGGGGACGGCGAAACACCAGTGCTCTTGTTGCCAGCCCGGCCCTTGTAAGTCGAAGGTCCGCCCAGGCAGCGCGAGCATGGCCTTGGTCCCGTGCGTCACCACGCGGGCCACCTCGAGGAAGTGCTCATCACCCGTAAGGCGGTAAAGGCAGGCGAACGACGCCGCGTTGACGGCGAGGAAGCCGTCACATGTCGAGACACCTGTGGCGATCAGCTGCTGGCCGACCGTGGGCACGCCTGGCTTCCAATGGAGGTCGCTCTGGTCGGCGTCGACCGGCATAGAGACGTCCCAGCTGTAGATCCACGTCTCGGCTATCGACGCCGCAACAAGCGCCCGTTCCAGCCACAGCGGCTCGCCGGTTGCCCTGTACAGTTCAAGGAAGCCCTCCAGGGCGAAGATGGCGGCTTCCTTGTCGACGACATCGGGGTTGTCAAGCGTGGCCCCGGCGAAACAGGCGCGGCTCCCGCCGACGGACCAAGAGAACTCGGCCGCGCGGGCTGCTGCGTCCAAGTACGAGGTCTTGCCGGTCGCGCTCGCGACACGGGCGAGGAAGGCTACAGAAATGTGGCTGGCCGTTTTCGAGCTGTCAAGCACCCTGCCGGACCCGGCCTCCCAGGCCCTTGGCAGGGAGCCGTCCAGGCCCTGGGCCGACACCAGCCAGTCCGCCCCGGCCTGTGCCCAGGCCAGCCAAGGGGCTCTTTCGTTGCCGTTCTCAGCCTCGAACGCCCACGCTTTCAGTGCACCCGCGCAGCCGTCGGCTATCGAGCGCATGTAGACGGCCGGCCTGCCCTTGATCTTGCGGTAAGTTCGGAGCCGTCCCGAGACGAGGTCGAAACCTTCCCCAGTTGGAGGGTCGAAGTCAAGCAGGGTAAACGAGTCCATGATGCGCTCGCCGAGAGATGCGTACTTAGCGCCTTCGTGGCCCCCGACTGAGGCTCCCATGCGCAGCAGTACATAGGCGGCGTCTGTATTGGCGCCCACGAAACCCATGATGGCAGGCGCTCTCGGAGCTGTTGCGCCGGTGACAGCGCTGACTTCGATAGGGACCCCTGTCAACTTGCCGTTCGTCTTCACCTGGCCAGCCAATACTGACGTGCTCACCCTTACCACTTCGCCGTCATCTACAGGCACGACTTCGGGTGAGAGCGCCTCCCACGCCCAGCGCCACGCGTCCGTGAACAACCGAGCAGGTGTCGCAGCTGTACCCCAAGTGAAAACGAGCCGGTAGCGGTGTTCCAAGCCCCCGACCAGCGGGTGGAACCTCCGCCGCCACCTCTTGTACTGGCGAAGGGGGACACCGCTGGCGCCGTAGGTAACCGGGCCCTCTGTGCCGGGAAAGAACGCGCCGAGGTGCACCCGCCGTGACCTGTCGATACCGCCCAAAGAAGCGAAGCCGAAACGCTGGTCCACGAGGTCGTCGCCCCCCGCGTTGCGGTCGCCGTCAGCGACCGTGGTCTGAGCGCCACCCGGGCAATGAAAGACGCCCATCCAGATGCCGTCGGGGTAACCGACCGCGAACATCGGAGCAGCCAAGCGGTCTTCGCGGACAAGCACATAACCTGCGCCCCCGCGCCGAGACTGCGGGCTGGCAGCGGAAAGCGGCGGCACCGGCTCGCTGTCACCATAGACAGCGCCCGGAGCGAAAGGGGTCACCTCACCCCAGCCGGCGGCGAACCGCCGTGCCAGCAGCAGCGCTGACATGAAGCCCCCCTCTTCTCCACCGCGGACGGTGACTTCGCGCTCTACCGTGACGTCCCGATCGCCCGAGCGCCAGGTGTCCGTCACGAAGAGCGACGTCCGCGGGCTGATCGCAACGGTTGCCCTGCCGGCGAACCCGTTGGGTGCTGCTACGACCTCGTCATAAGCCCGCCAACGCGCCCGGGCACGGCCCGGGCCTAGGAAAACTCCAAGTGGAGAGGGCTCAGCCCAGTCGGAGCCCATGGCGACGACGCGCACGCCAAAGCGCGGGCGCGCGCCAACCCGGGTGCTGAGCGGAAGTGGCTGGACCGCGGCAGGAGCTGTGGCGGCGGAAAGAGATATGGCCGTGGCCGGACAGCTCGGCGTGGCCGGCATTGCGGGCGAGCCCTGGTGCTTTGGCAACCGGGGTCCTTAACCTTTGATGCCGGCAGTCGCGAAGCTCGGCACGATCAAGCGCTGGAAGAAGAGAAACATGGCAATAACGGGCACGGTAAGGAGGACTACCCCGGCCATCTGTACGGTCTGGAGGGTATAGAACTGTGACTGTAGCGTGTTGAGGCCAACGGTCAGCACGAAGTAGCTGGGGTTGGTCGTGAATGTCACCGGCACCATGAAACTGTTCCAGGTCCAGGTCCCCGCCAGGACAGCTTGAGTCGCGATGCCAGACATCGTGAGCGGTACTGCGATGCGAAGGAACGTCCGGAACCTCCCGGCGCCGTCGATCGCGGCCGAATCTTCGATATCCCTTGGGAGGCCGACGAAGGACTGGCGCATCAGGAATATAAGGAACGGGTTGGCCATGAACGGCACGATAAGGGACTGGTAAGAATTGAGCCACCCGAGCTGGGCGACCAGCAGGTACAGGGGAATGAGGATGGCCTGAAGGGGCACCATGAGGACCCCGAGCACGACGAGGAAACTTACCGTCCTTCCAGGGAACCTGAGGCGGGCGAGGGCGTACCCGGCCATAGTGTTAACGACGACAGCTCCTACCATGACGCCGACGGTGATAAACGCGGTGTTGAAGTACCAACGAGCAATAGGAGCGTTGTCGATAACGTAACGGTAGTTGGACAATGTGAGCGCTGTGGGCGCTACCCAGTGGAGGTAATCCGGTGGGGACTCGAGGGATGTGTATAGGGCGAAGAGCAACGGGGCTATCATGACAAGCGAACTGGACACTAGGAAGCCGTATTTGATCCAAGTGGCGACATGACGGCGCCGGCGGGAGTGCCCCCAGGTGAGAGATGTCATGAGCGGTCCGGCAGGAGCCGGCGTGTGACCACCGTCCCCAGGAACACTATTACGAGCAGGACGACGCCCGCCGCGCTCCCATAGCCCAAGTCATTGAGACGGAACGCCTGCTGATAGATGAAGATCACGAGCGTCGAAGTGGCACCCGCCGGGCTCCCCAGGATCTGCCCGCCTGCCACCACGTATGCCTGGTCGAAGATTTGCACTGCCTGGATCAGGCCCGCTACGACGACGAAGGTGACGAAGGGCCGGAGGCTCGGTACCGTGACGTAACGGAACCGTTGGAGCGGTCCTGCCCCGTCGACTTCAGCTGCCTCGTACAGGGACGTGGGGATCTGCTCCAAGCCGCTCGAAAAGACGACCACGTAGAGCCCGATGTACATGTAGACATAGACGATGACAAGGAAGGGGAGTGCCAACTGCACGCTCGCGTACCAGGTCGTGTCTGGGACGTGGAAGTAGGCGGCGAAGTTCGCGAGCGGCCCTCCCGCGACAAAGAGCTTCATGAAGACAGTCGTCACAGCCACCGTAGAAGTCATGTAGGGGACAAAGAATGCTGTGCGGAAGGCGGACCTCCCCAGCCCGACGCTCTGCATCACAGAAGCGATGACGATGGCCAGGAGGGTCTGAGCCGGGACGACGAGGACGACAAAGAACAGGGTGATCCCGAGCGAATGGGAAAACGCCGGGTCGTGCAAGAGCTGGTTGAAGTTGTGAAGCCCGATGAACGACCGCTGGCCGAAGTGGAACTCATCGACGCTCTGGAAGCTGAGCACCACCGAGTCGATGATCGGGTAGATGAACCAGAACCCGAGCAGGGCGAGTGCCGGGCCTACGAGCGAGTAGGCCGCCAGCCACTCCCTGGTCAAACGTAGGAGGTGGGCGACGCGACGCGCCCGTCTGTGGACTGGGCGTGGCCTCCCGCGCGCAGTTCTGACCTCGTGGTCCAGGCTCTCCAGTTTCATCGCATAGGTGGCGTGGTGCGCCGTGGCTAAGCGGCTCGGCGCACCACGCCAATGTCGTTTCCTAGCTCCCGTATTGTTTCTGGAGCTTCGCGAGCAGCGCGCTGACCGAACCTGACCCGGTGTCGACGATCTGCTCGAATCCGTTAGTGAGCGCGTTGCCGAACTGGATAGTCTTCGGGGGGTACTGAAGCGTCTTGCCGTGGGCGAGGTCGGCGTTGGTGATCCCGTCGTACTTCGGGTAAAGGGCCCGGTACGAGGAGAGGAACTGCGTCATGGCCGGTACGAAGCCGAGCGCGGACGTCACCATTGCGCGGTCCGCCGCCATGCCGCCCAACAATGCGAGCAGGTGCATGGCCAGAGCGGGGTCTTTGTCAGAGGACGTGACGCTGTACGCGCCGCCGTAGGTCACGACGAAGTGACCACCACTGCTCGTCGGGATCGGCCTGAGCACATAATCGACCTTGGGCGCCGTCGCCTTCATGAACGAGATGTACCACGGCCCTCCATCCGACATGGCCGCATCGTTTTCGGCAACCACTTGGCCGTCCCATGTAGCCCCGACTGCCGCTGGGAGCACCCCCGCCTTCTCCTTGGTGAAGACCTTGACGAGGAACTGAAGGCCAGCCACGTTTTGAGCAGAGTCGATCGTCTTGCCGAAGTGCCAGCCGCCCCCGAACGCGAGGACGTACTGCGTCAAGTGGAACAGGTTCGGGAGGATCGTAAGACCCGCCTTGCCCGTCTTATCGTGGACGGTGACGGCATCACTTTCCAGCTGCGCCGTCGTTGTTGGGAGGGTCTTTATGCCTGCTTTGTGGAGCATCGAGAGGTTGTAAACCATTGCCGAGTCCTGCAGGTAGAGGGGTATGCCGTAAAGCTTCCCTCCATAGGTCCACGCCTGGACCAGCGCCTTTGGGAAGAGGTTCAAGTTGACGCGGTTGGGCGAGACGTACGCCGAGAGCGGTTGGATGGCCTTCTCGGCAGCGTACTGGCCCACGGGTGCGGAGTTGTCCCATACGATTATGTCGGGCAGCGTCCCCGCTGCCGCTTCAGCCGGCATCTCCGCCAACTGCTCGTCGTAGGTGGGGTACACGACCGGCTTGATCTTGATCGATGGCATCGCCTTCTCGGCCGCAGCAAACTCATTGGTGTAGTACGTATCGCCCGTACCAGCCGAGTAGCCGATAGTTATTGTTACGGTGTTTGCCTGGGCGCTTGCACTGGCTACCTGGCCCGGCAACGCCGTAGATCCGAGGAGGACCGAAGCGGTGCCTAGCACCGCCATTGCACTTCGCGCCGACCGACGCGACAGGGTCTTGCCTGGTCGTCCGGGAAAGTGCTCCGGCAGACGACGCCTCATGGTTACGGACATCTGAGACTCCTTCCTGTCCCTCGTCCCCTGGCCTAGGCACCGAAGGCGGTGCAAAGGTTTTCTTACTGCCGTACTTTACAAGTTGCCTGGTAGACTGTCAATACAGATTGACCAAGGAGTTCATTGTGGAACAAGTTTCTGAAAATTCAGAAACTAGCAGTTCACGACAAGAAACTGGCGTACACCTGCGACTGGCAGACGTGGCGAAGCGTGCAGGTGTGTCCATGGCAACTGCGTCCAAGGCGCTCAACGGGGCGGGGACGCTTCGCCCGGGCACGCGTGCTCGTGTGCTCTCGGCTGCCGAGGAGCTCGGCTTCGTGCCCAACGCGTTAGCCCGGAACCTCCTTCGAGGCCGGAGCTTCACAGTTGGCCTCATAGCCTCTGACATCGTCGGGCGCTTCAGCATCCCCGTGTTGCTCGGCGTGGAGGACACTCTCGGTGCCGGCCAGATCGCCGTCATCTTCTGTGATGGCCGCGGTGACCCGATCCGGGAGGGCCACTACATGCGTTCGCTGTTGTCGAGGCGCGTGGACGGCATCATCGTCGCCGGTGGCCAGACCGACCCAAGGCCGCCCATTGGCACAGCTGTGCCGGTGCCCGTCGTCTACGCGTGGACTGCGTCGACCGACCCGAAGGACACCTCGGTAGTGCCAGATCATGAGGGCGGGGCTTATGGAGCCGTACGTCACCTGCTTATGACCGGGCGCCGCACTATAGGGCACGTGACGGGTCCTTCCCAGTTCCGCTCTGTCGAGCTCAGGGCCAAGGGGGCGCTCAAGGCGTTATCGGAAGAGGGGTTGGAGGTCGCCTTGCCTGGGGTGCTCTATGGCGACTGGAGCGAAGCGTGGGGCAGGCAGGCTGCCTCAGTCTTGGTGAGGGCGTGCCCCGAGATCGACGCTGTCTTCTGCGGTAACGACGAGATCGCACGAGGCGTGGCCGACGGTCTGCGCGACCTGGGACGCACGGTGCCCGACGACGTGGCACTGATCGGGTTCGACAACTGGGAGATCATGGCGTCCCACGCTCGTGTGCCCATCTCGAGCGTCGACATGAACTTGCACGAGGTGGGCCGGGTGGCGGCCCAACGTCTCCTCGGGGCCATCGAAGGCCAGGGCGCCCACGGCCTCGAGCACCTACCTTGCCAACTTGTCGTGCGCCAATCGACCGGTCTCGCCAGCCATTTTTAGCCCGCCGACCAGGCCGGCGACCGCCGCCAGCCGTTGGACCACACTTAACCGAGCTCAGCATCGGGCAGCGAGCGGCTCCTCCCGCAAAAGATGGGCCCAACCAAAAGCGGCCGAACAAGCTGACCCAGCAGCGGCTCCGGTTTTTTCGACGCCAATGGTCCCGATGGCGAACGGAGCTGACTTCGCTCATGGGCTGGCACCTTGGCCCTGCCGAGCGCGGCTGGTATCCCCTAACGGCGGAGCTTGCCAAAGCAGCACGCCTTGAACTTCTTCCCGCTCCCACAGGGGCAGGGTTCGTTACGGCCGGTCTCCCTCCAGCGCCGGCGCTGGCCTCGCTCTTCGGCTTCCAGCTGTGACATGACGCCGCTCAAGGGCTGGCCGAGGTCGGCGGCAACGGCCATCCGTCGTAGGTAGGGGAGGGCATGGGCGTAGAAGGCCTTGTACCCGGCGCAGAGGTAGTTCCGACCGGCTCCTCCCTCGCCTTCGACCAAGCGGACAAGGCGCTGTTTGGGGCAGCCGCCGTTGCAGAGGGCCAGCACGGGGCACTTGAGACAGGCCTCGGGCAGGGTGCCCTGTTTGTCCCGGCCGAAGGCCTGCTGGCGGGCCGAGCGGACAAGTGAGGCGAGCCCGTCACGGCGGACGTCTCCCAAGCGGTGGCCCGTGTCGACAAAGTGGTCGCAGGAATAGACACTGCCGTCGTGCTCGATGGCGAGCGCCAGCCCGCATGTCTCGGCCATCACGCAAAGGTTGGGCGACTGGCCGAGCAGGACGAGGAGCGGTTCCAAGAAGTTCTGCACGCCAACGCGCCCAACGTCGTGGCGCACCCATTCGTCGAACATCGCGCACAGGAACCGCCCGAAGGCACCGGGCGCCACGGTTGCCTCAGTGGGCCCGCCGTCAGGGCCGCGCTCGACCACGGGGATGAACTGCAGCCATGTCACACCCTGGTCGAGGAAGTACCGGTAGATGTCCAAGGGCGCCTTCACCGTTGTGGAGTTGACCGTGCAAAGGACGTCCGGGTCGACGCCGTGAGCACGAAGCCTACGGAAGCCGTTCATGGTCCGGGCGTGGCTCGGCCGTCCGTGGCGGTCCCGGCGCGAGGCGTCATGGACGACGCTCGGGCCGTCGATGCTTATCCCCACGGCAAAGCGTTCCTCGGCCAAAAAGCTGCACCAGCGGTCGTCGAGCAGCGTGCCGTTGGTCTGGAGGCTGTTCCAGCAGGTCCATCCCTCTGGCAGGTAGCGCCGTTGAAGCTCTACCGCTCGGCGATAGAACCCTATGCCTGCCAAAGTTGGTTCCCCGCCGTGCCAGACGAAATGGACCGTTGGCCCGGGGCTCGCTCCGATGAAGGCCGCCACGAAGGCCTCGAGGACCTCGTCGCTCATCCGGAAGCGCTCGCGAGTGGGGAACAGCCCTGTCTTGGGGAGGTAATAGCAGTAGGAACAGGCCAGGTTGCAGAGCGGGCCGATGGGCTTGGCCATCACCACGAATGATGGTGACGGCTCGGAGATGGGCCTCGGGAGGTCGGCTGTACTTAGGTGGGCCGAAGTTAGGCTGTGGCTGCTCACCGCACCATAGTGGTCCTAAGAGCGTTGGGGCGGCCGCTCCTCCGTTGGCGTCCGGGACGAGTTGGTGCCAACGAGGTTCGGTTTGCCGTCGATCAGAGGTCGGCTACGGCTCGCCGGATCGGGTACCTTCGGGCTCTCCCGCTCTCGGCGACGGGGCCTATGGGCAGCGGAGGACTGCTCCGTTGCGGAAAGGTGCCAGCACCTCGCCCTGGTCTTGGTGTTGGGTCAGCCAACCTTGCTCAATCGGGGAGGCGGTCCGTCGTGGCCCGACCGGCTACGAGGTTGCGCAATCCCACTCCCGCCTTTCCCTTCCAACCCAAGTCCACCAACCCAAGTCCGCGAACCCGCCCCCAGACCATCCTTGCCGGTTCAGCCACTCACGTCTGCATCAAGAGGCGCCGGTAGCGGGCGCCTGCGTACTTGCGCGGGCGGACGCGGCTTGAACGTCGTGGGCTTCCCGGCACGGACGAGGTGTTCGATAACGTCGGGCGCCCCAGCGGGGGCGTAAAGAAAACCCTGGGCTTTGTCGCAGCCGAGGTCTAATAGGACCTGGTGTTGGCCCGGGAGCTCGACTCCCTCGGCGACCACGGTGAGGTCGAGCGCATGGGCCAGGACGATGACGGCGGCCACGATGGCCCGCACTCGCGAGTCGGTAGCGAGGTCGTCAACGAACGACTTGTCGATCTTGATGAAGTCGAGCGGGAACTGGTGCAAGTAGGCGAGCGACGAATAGCCGACGCCGAAGTCGTCCAAGCCCACCTTGACGCCGAGGTCCCGGAGGGCCCGCAGACCGGTCATGGCCGAATTGGACGCTTCCATCAGCACCTGTTCGGTCACTTCGACCTGGAGGTCTTGAGGGGGTACGCCGTGTTCCTCGAGCTGGTCAACGACGAGGCGTCGGAACTCGCTATTAGCCAGGTGACGGGCCGTGACGTTGACGGAGACCCAGGCGAAGTCCTCCCCGAGACGGCGGCGCCAGGTCTCGGCTTGTTGGACGGCGTCGGCGAGCACCAGCGTGTCCATGGGTACCAACAGACCGGTCTCCTCGGCCACCCCGAGGAAGGATGCCGGCAGCCGCAAGCCGCCGTTGGCGTCACGGATGCGGACGAGGGCTTCGGCGCCTATGGGACAGTCGCTCTTCATGTCGACTATCGGCTGGTACTCGACCACGAGGCGGCTCTCGGAAAGGGCGTGCCGCAACATGCGTTCGGTGGCCAGGCGGTCGACCGCAGTGGTGCGCAGCTCTTCGTCAAACACGCCCGACTGGTCTCGGCCGCGGCCCTTGGCCCGATATAGAGCCAGGTCAGCCTCGTAGAGCAGCTCTTCGGCGTGGCGCTGGCTGTCAGCAGTGCACGCGACCCCAATGCTAATTGTGCAGCTGATCTCTTCACCCGTGACGAGAAACGGCCTACGGCAGTCCTCGATGACCCGGTTGGCCAGCGCGACAGCAGCGGCGTCGTTGGTAACGCCCTCGGCCACGATCACGAACTCGTCACCGCCCATGCGGGCCAGGGTGTCAGCGGGCCTCAGGTGTTGGGTGAGGCGGCCGGCTATCTTCAGCAGCACGTCGTCACCGATGTGGTGGCCGAGCGAGTCGTTGATCACCTTGAAGCGGTCGAGGTCGAGGTACAGCACGGCCAGCACCGTCCCAGTGCTGCGGTCGAGGCGGCGCAGACCTTGCTGCAGGCGGTCTATAAGCACGGCCCGGTTCGCCACCCCGGTTAGTGGGTCGGTGCTGGCCCGCCGCTCCAGGGCGGCGGCATGCCGCTGGCGCTCGGTGATGTCGCGCACGGTGTTGACCGTGACGTCCCCACCCGCCGTGGCGACCCCGCGCGACGTAGCCTCGACCCAGAGGTACGAGCCGTTTCGGCAACGGAACCGGTAGACCGTGCTGAAGCGCACGCACGGAGAGCCGCGCTCCCGCCTGGCGGCCAGGGCCGGTGCGTCGTCGGGGTGCACAAAGTCGTCCTCGCGCCTCCCTACTAGCTGGTCTGGCGCCCACCCGAACACTTCTTCCGAAGCCACGCTGCAGTAGAGGTACCGGCCACTGCGGTCCACCACCGTGGTCACGTCGCCTGACATGGCGATAAGGTCGGCGTAGTCCAGAGCCGTGGCACAACTATGACCGTCTCTTAGACTTAGGTCCTGGCTCATCTCGTATCGTCACCTTCCGCGAGAGCTATGCGAAGCTCCGTCGGCGCAGGGTCCGGACCGCCAGGGACTCCAAGGGTACTAGTATTTGGTGGACACCATATCCACGAAGGGCAGGGTTGCGCGACAAATCTGTAGTCTGAGGGCTTAGGCCACCGGGAAGAAAAGCGGCGCCGGCCAGGCTCGCCGGTTTCTACGGGGAATGGGGACTGGAGATGGCTCGGTGGCGCCAACCATCGCACGCGTTCCTCTTGGACGACCTGATCACCCAATGCGCCGAGAGCCCTCGCACCGCAAAGGCCTATAGGGACGCCCTCCGGCTCCTGCTGGGAGTGCCCTGAACTAGGAGCAGTCGATCGCGGCCCGCGGTGGGCGAGCGGGACCAGCGGAGGGGACGGAGCGGCCAACGGGAACGGGTGTGCCCACGGCTCATGGGGGATGCTGGTGTCCTGCCGGCGAAGGTCAGCCCGACACCCGCGCTGCGGCGGTCAACTGGCCTCTCTCGGTCCCTCTAGGGTTGGCTGGAGCGATGCCCAGTGAGGGCGTTCAAGGAGATGAGTGGACGGCCCCAATTTTGAGTCGCGCTCGATGCCCATGCACCAGCTCTACGCAAAGCCGTCTTTTTGCACGACACTATTTCGTGACGCCATGGGGAGAGATCTTTACCTGCACAAACACGCTCGGCCGGAGCTCAGCCAGCTCAGGAAACGGGACGAGTCCGTCTAGTGATCCCGAACCCCGGCTTGCCATCTTGCTTGGCCGAGCCAACGACCTCCCTGCTCCACCAAGAAGGCGACTGGTACACGACGACTTCTACCCCTACATCAGCGCGACCCCAAATGCGCTAAATAAGTGCGTAGAGCAAACCGGGACAGCGGCTCCGGCGCGACGACCTGGGGCCACGCGACAGGAGGCAAACAGCATGAGACAAAAAGCGGGGAGGTCCAAGATGTCCTTTTTTGATGGGAGCGCTCTCAAGGTGCGCTGGCTGTGCCGGCTGGCGGTGGCGGTCCTTGTACCCCTGACACTCCTGGCCGCCGGGGCCGCCGGGGCCAGCGCCGTGGCTAGCGCCAGGCCTGTAGCGGCTTCGTCAGCGCCTGGCGCGCATGGAGGCGCGAGCAACCTCCTGGCGCTCGGCACCTTGCCCCTCCACACTGCCGGCGCCCAGGTCGTCAACCGCTTTGGCCGGCCCGTCCGCCTGGCGGGAGTCAATTGGTACGGTGCCGAGTCTGTGGACTTCGCCCCCGGCGGGCTACAGCTGCGGCCGCTGTGGGAGATCGTGAGCCAGATCCGCCAGCTAGGGTTCAACGTAGTCCGGCTCCCGTACTCCAACCAAATGGTCGAGCAGGACCCGGTAGTCCCGAGCTACGCGCTGAAAGCCAACCCCGGCCTCGAGGGGCTCCGCGCAATGCAGGTCTATGAGCGCGTCGTCCACGCGCTCACAAGCCAGGGGATAGCAGTGATCCTCGACGACCACAACAGCAACGCGGAATGGTGCTGTAGCGGCACCGACGGCAACACCCTTTGGTACAACTCGCAGTACCCGCAGTCGGCGTGGCTCGCGGACTGGAAGAAGATGGCTGCCACTTTCCGGGGCGACCCCCTTGTGATCGGTGCCGACCTGCGCAACGAGCCGCGCGCCGCGGCCACCTGGGGCGGCCCCTCGTCTACGAACTGGCAGGCCGCCGCCGAGCTCGGCGGTGACGCCGTGCTGTCGGTCAACCCGCACCTGCTCGTTTTCGTAGAGGGCACAAGCTACGCGGGCAACCTTTCAGGAGCGAAAGGTCTCCCCGTGGTGCTAAACGTCCCCAACCAGCTCGTCTACGAAGTGCACGACTACGCGTGGTACGAGTCGGGTTTCTCCGATTACCAGCAGTGGTACCAGCAGGTCTACCCGAAATGGGCTTACCTCGTGACGGGGCGGCACCCGGTCCCCCTCATGGTCGGGGAGTTCGGGACCTGCGATACGTCTCTAAGTTGCGTGACCGGCACCACGCCTGGGACAAACGGGTTGTGGTTCCATGTCCTGACGACGTTCCTCCAGCGCTACGACGTCAACTGGACATATTGGGCCGTCAACGGGACACAGTCAACAGGCGCGGGCCGTAGCTATGGGGCACCCGAGACCTACGGGGTACTGAACCCGAGCTGGGATGCTCCGGCATTGCCGGCGCTGACGGAGCGTCTCCGGCAGATGGAGCGCCCCGTGTTTATTTCCCCAGCCAATACACCTTCACGGGGAGCTCGCTTACGCCGCGACCGATAACGGTAACCATGGCGTGACGGCGGAGCGATCGGCGACCTCAGTGGGCGTGGCCACGATTGCAGCCGGCCGCTGGTCGACCACCGGCGTGGGCCGCGTCCGTGGCCGGGATAGAGGCGGCCCACGAGGCTAGGAAGAGCCTGTTTGTGGGACCTCGGCCGTAGAGCGTCAAAGCAGGAGCCGTATAGGACAGCGAGGGCCGGGAGCTTTAGATAGGCGCTGGTCGGCGGTCAACTGATTGCAGGAAAGGGTTTCGGCCAAGGCCACAAAAGTGGCGCCGCAAGCGGTCAAGGTGTCGCGCAGTTCGTACGCCCTGCGGTTACGAGTACCGAGGCATCTACGACGATCGCCGCTGGGCGCGTGCTGCTGAGACTTCTGTAATAGCCGAGCCGGCCCAGCACCGCCACCTCCTGGGGCCACATGACGAGCCTTTCGTGCTCGGCGCCGGGAATAACACGGGGCTCCAGGCTGGCTGCATTGACAGTTGTCGAGCCACTCAGACTTCGACTGGGACGGCTTCCAAGGCGGCGGCCTTGTCGCCCGCATCTCGATGCCACTGCCAGCGCGGGCCGACGGGTGCGACGCAGGCTTGAGGTGAGCGAGGTCCGGGCGACTGGAGGGGACTCGTATCGGCAGGAGGCAGGCGTAGCCTTTGCTCGTGGGCACCGAAGGCCGGCATGAACTCGGCGTCGCATGCGTGTACTGCGGCGGCCGCCACCGAGGGCCGGCGGAGGTACGTGAGTGCTGGGCCCGTTCGCGCGAGCCGGCCGACGGGATCCACGTCGTGGAGGAGCCCAAGGCCCGAGCGGGCGCGCCGTCTGGGCCGGTACTCGGTAGGAGCGTGCTGGTGCGTCCCGGGGAAGCGCCACCGGCCGCATGGCAACACTGTGAGCGTGCCACTGGCGCGGGTACCGATGAACTGGAGAGGGCCTGGCGGGAGCGGTCTCCGCTCGTGATCGAAATGGAGGGCGACCCGGAGGAGGGCGAAGTCGAGCGGCGTCCGGTCTGGTCGCTGTCGGCGTCGTTCTCTTTCGCCGGCGAACGGCGTGCGCACGCCATTTTCTCCAACTCCGTCGACGCGCGCCATGGGACCGAGCGCTGGTGGCTTGCCGAGGAGGCGGTCAAGCTCGGGGCTCGAGCTGGCGGGCCAGCAGATGTTGTCCTTCCCAGCAGTGAGCCAGCGTTGTTGGACGGCGGGCCACTCGAGTGGCAGGGGCCGATCGCGAGGCGCGAGGGGGCCGGGCTCGGGGCGAGCGGGCGAGGTGCTGGGGTTGTGGTGCACCGAATGGCACTGTTGGCGGGTTCGCTCCTGCCGTTCGGGCCCAACCAGACGGCGGCGGAACTGGCCCCCGACCAGCTTGCCGCGGTCACTCACACCGGGGGAGCGGCTCGCGTGATCGCGCCAGCGGGTTCTGGCAAGACGAGGGTCCTTACCGAGCGCGCGCGCCACTTGCTCCGCCACTGGCGCCTTCCGGGCCGGGCGGTGACGTTGGTCGCGTTCAACAAGAAGGCCGCCGACGAGATGAAGGAGCGCACCCCCGACCTACCGGAGCTGCAGGTTCGTACCCTCAACGCGCTCGGCCTCTCGCTCCTCGGCCGGAGCACGAACGTGACCACGATCGAGGAGCGCGAGGTCCGTTCCATGCTGGACGGCCTCGTCGACCTGCCAAGGCGCGCCAACACCGATCCGGCGGCCGCATGGCTGGACGCTCTTTCCGCGGTCCGGCTCGGTCTGCGGAACCCGAAGGAAGTGGAGGCCGACTTTGGGGGCGACGTGGATGGCCTCCCCGAGGTATTCGAACGCTACCGCCGCCTCCTTTCCGACCGCGGCCAGGTTGACTTCGACGAGCAGGTATATCGCGCGATCGAGGTCCTCTTGACGGATCCTCTCGCACGCCGCCAGGCCAGGGCTGGGTGCCGGGTGCTCCTCGTCGACGAGTTCCAGGACCTGACGCCGGCCCACCTTCTCTTTGTCCGCCTGCTTGCTGGCCCTGACGGCGCAGTCTTCGGAGTCGGCGACGACGACCAGACGATCTACGGTTACTCGGGAGCGTCACCCGAGTGGCTTATCGGTTTCCGGCGTTTTTTCCCCTCAGCGGGCGAGCACGCGCTCGAGATCAACTACCGCTGCCCCCCGAAGGTCGTGGAGTCGGCCTGCAACCTGCTCAGGTACAACCGCCACAGGGTAGAAAAGACGATTTTGCCTGCCCCCGCCAGGCGGGGAGTCGCGGCGGAGGCCGACTTGGGCGGCGGGCCGCGGGGCGGTGCGGGGAGGGCCGGCTTGGGCGAAGCGCAAAGTCTCTCGGCAGGGAGCCCCGGCGGAGGGCCGGAGGCTCAGCTGGAGGTCGTGCTAGCCGGTGAGGACGCCCTCTCGGTCACCGTGGCGACGGTGGAGCGGCTACTCAGCGGCGGTGCCGCGCCGAGCGATGTCGCGGTGCTCACGCGTGTCAATTCCTCGCTGGCTGGCGTCCAGGTGGCGCTCGTGCACAAGGGCGTGCCGGTCCAGCCGGCCGTCGACGCCACCTACCTCTCCCGGAGCGGTGTCCAAGCCGCGCTCGGTTGGTTGCGCTTGGCCAGTTCTCGGCCAGACCGAATGTCGGCACGCGACTTGGCGGTCGCTGCCAAGAGGCCATCGCGAGGGCTCTCTGCGAGGGTGATCGAGTGGATGGCGGAACAGCCGAGTACGGCCAAACTGGAAGCGCTAGCAGGCCGCCTGGCGCCCCGTGATGGCGAGAAGGTCATGGCTTTCCTCACGGATCTCGAGCTGGTTAGGCGCTCCGCTGGGGCCGGGGACACGGCCAGCACCCTGCGCACGGTGCGCGATGAGGTAGGGCTCGATCGGGCCATGGAACTGCTCGACGGTTCTCGCCGGCGCCTCGACCGCTCGGCGCAGACCGATGACCTGGACGCCCTCGTCGCTCTCGCGGCATTACATCCAGAAGCCGAGGGGTTCGAGGACTGGCTGCGCGTGTCGCTGCGCCGCCCCGGTTCTGGTGGCGGCGTCGTGCTTTCGACCATCCACAGGGTGAAAGGCCGGGAGTGGCCGCACGTGGTGCTTCATGAGGTTACCGATGGGCTGTTCCCGCACCGGCTGGCTGGCGACGTGGAGGAGGAGCGGCGGGTCTTCCACGTGGGGCTTACCCGGTGCTCGGTATCGGTGCACATCGTCGCTGGCGGCCCGCCTTCGGTGTTTATAGAAGAGCTCACGGGCGAAGCGTCTCGTGACCCGCGCCGCTCGGGGGGGCGACGAGAGCAAGGTTGGGCCCCCGGTCGACCTGGGGCTCGACAGCCGGACGGCGAGCGGGGACGAGGCCTGGAGGGCTATGGCAAGGAGCGCCAGGGCAACGACGGTCGTCGGGGCGGCGAGCGCCCAGGCAACGACGGTCGTCGGAGCGGCGAGCCTCGCCGAACGGCAGCACGACAGCTCGACGGCGCGCCTGGGCCGCACGGGCGAGGGCGCGACCGGGAGGCGGAGCGGATCGAGAAGATCCCCCCAGAGGTGGTCGAAAAGGTGCGGCGAGCGCTGCGCAGCTGGAGATCCGCCCAGGCTGCCAGGGAGCGTAAGCCGGCATTCGTGTTCCTTCATGACCGCACGGTCGAGGCGCTGGCGGAACGCGCACCCGCGACGATGGTCGCCCTGTCAAGGATCCCCGGGATCGGGCCCGCAAAGCTCGATGCGTACGGCGACGAACTTCTCGCACTGATAGCCGAGGCCGTGGCTGGGGCCGAGGGGAATGGGAGTGGCGGAGCGGGGTAGACCTCGCCCGGCAGGGGAGCTCAGGCGAGGCCTGGCCCTTCAGTGTCGCATTGCCCTTCGAAGCCGTCCATCTTCGCCGGCGCCGGCCCACCGGTACCCCGTCGTTCGGCGTCGGGCCCGGATTGATTACTCCCACGGTAACGAATCCACGCCCAGCGCCTCGCAAATGTGAGGAATCTGGCCCGACCGGCCTTCGGGGAGGCGCGTTGGGCAAGATTGATATCCAGCCGATCCAGAGCGTCCTCCGTCTTGGCAAGTTGATAGGAGTCGCGGCGGGGCTTTAGGCGCGGGTGCGACCGCGGACCCCGAGCCCTGCGGGCACCTCCCCCAGTTGCGCTCACCCCCCAGGGGGTGAGCGCGTCGATGCTGAGAGGGCAGGCGTTGCTCGCCGGCAGTCGCTTCGACGCCGCGGCGCTGCCCTTGGGAGCCTTCGGGCCACCTCAAGGTGAGGAGCGACTCCTCGTCGGTGACGGTGCAACACGCACCGTCGAGGACGGCGGTGGCGGCGACACGTTGGTCCAGCCAAGACGACGGCACCGTCGCTGTGGCCTGGGTGGGGTAGTTGGTGGCGTCGTCGGGGCGCTCCTCGATCGAAGCAAGGTCGTCGGCGAGAAGAGGATCGGGCCTAAACGGGGTGAGCGCTTCGAGCAGCCAGGCGCGGAGGCTGATCGGCGTCCCAGTCCCCATAGAGCTCAAGGCAATGTAGACAGAACGCTCACGCTCGTTCCACAAAAGCCCCCTGCTCAGCGGGGGGCTTTGTCGTTACGGGCTTCGCAACTTGGGCCTAACTGGTGCCGAGCTTGACAGCCTGGTCCTAAGCGCCCCGGCGCAGGTCTCCTCCGCCCGAGCCCCGGCCACCGTGGCCGGGTACGCCCGGTACCGGGCAGGGCCGAAGCCGCCAGCTGAGAAGCTCCAGTCACAGAAAGTTTGCTTCTTCGTCAGGTTATTGACTAGCGACGAAGTAGAGTCGTGCAAGGAGCACTTCGTTGTGCCCAGTGTCGCCCCGGTCCCCGGCCACGCCCCAGAGCAAAGCCGAGGTCGACTGTGAAAAAGAGCGAAACGCAGTTCTTTCGAAGGACGAGGTGCCACGCGGCGCGTCCGGCCGGGCATGGCGGTTCGCGCGCGCGATGTCAATGCCGGCGCCTGTCATCCCAACGTGATCATCGGGGCGAACCATGATCGTCGTCCTCGGTCTCATAGTTCTCGTCGCCGCCATAGTTGTCGGAATGGCGGGCGTCCTCAGCAACCATGGCAGCGCGCATACCCTCCACCACGGGTTCGCGCTACTCGGCTACCACGTGACGGGCACAACGGGCACGGTGTTCCTCTATGGCGTGGTGGTCGGGGCGGTAGCCGTCCTAGGGCTGATCCTGCTCCTGGCTGGCGCCCGCCGCACCTCTCGCCGCGGCAGGGCTGCTCGGCGTGGGCTTGAACACTCCCGCTCTGAGACGGTCGCTGCCCGCAACGACCGCGACGACATGCTTGGCGAACGCGAGGCCGCCCGCGCTGAAACGGCTAGCGTGCTGAAAGCCAGCTCATCCCACGGCGAGGCCGGTCTCAAGCCAGTGGATGGCCGGCGCAGGCGGCACCGCTTCGGGCACCGAGCGGTCCCCCGTCAAGACGCCGCTAGCACCCGCCCAGATGGCTGACTGGCCAGGAATGCGTCGGGACGCCGCGACGAGCGCAGGCCACTTTCTATTTGCTCACATCCCAAGGAGGGACCTCCATGACGACGACCGACAAAGCAAAGAACACCTCCCAGCAAGCCAAGGGGAAGCTGAAGGAGACGGCCGGCAAGCTCAGCGGCAACGACAAGTTGCGAGCCGAGGGCAAGGCCGACCGGACAAAAGGCAACCTGAAGCAGGCCGGCGAGAAGCTAAAAGACGCCTTTAGTAAATGATTTGCGCCGACTAGCGTCAGCTCCCTCGGAACGGAGGCGGCTGGCCGATGGTGTCTCTTCAGCAATTAGGCATTAGTCATAGAATAGAGAAAGGTACCTTGATATGGTTATCCTGCTGGCACTGTTGGTGGTGCTGTTCTTCCTGGGGATTGGGTTCGCCATGCATTTATTGTGGATCGCCGCAGTCATTTTCCTTGTCATCTGGCTCGTCGGGCTCGCACTGGGGCGTGGCAGCAACGGCAGGCACCACTTCTACCACTGGTAAGCTGCAAGCCACTGGTGAGCTGCAAGCCAGACCAAATCTGGCCTAGATGATTTAGGAGGCCGCCATTGAGCCGTATGTAATTGTCACAGCTAACCTGCAATAAAGGTTGAGGTCAAGAGGAAGACCGAGTGAAACGAGGAGACATGTCCAAAGGAACTGGGACCGGTTTGATTAGCCTAGGGATCGTGCTGGTAGTTATCGGTGCCATTCTGAAATTTGCTGTGTCGGTTACTACCACTGGATTCAGTGTGAACACCATTGGTATAATCCTATTAATCGTAGGTATCTGCACCGTAATTATCGGTGGCGTAATGTTTGCCCTAGGTGCCAACCGGCACACGACCACCCGGGAGAGCGTGCAGTACAGCCCTGGCGGCAGCGAGCGCGTGGTCGAGCATCACGACGTGGCGCCCTAGTCCCAGCGCGGAGGGTAGGAAGGTCGGCATGGGGTTGCCCTGAAAGGCCCTTAAACCATGCGCCGGGAAAGCAGCCGCTGTGCTCTCGATCGCTCGCGACACCTTCAGGCTGTCCGAAGAAAAGGGCATCGGACAGTAGTACCGGAGTCGCTCCGGGCACAGGTACCTGCATGTGGTCCAACATCGCAACGGGGCGTGTTGTTGAAATTCTGGTACTTATCATCATCGCAACCGCCGTCGTGCTCTGTTGGGCGGTGGGTCCTTCGTTTCAACCGCTTGGTCCCCCGGGCCCAGCGTTGTTGGCCCGACCACGCCGGCGTCGAGGGAGTGGCCCGGTTCCTCTCCAGGCACCGGCCGGGCCCCATTGAGGAGAGGATCTACGAACGCGCCGGCGAGCCTGGCCGAAAGTGCTGCCAGGCTCACCGGTGACCCTCTTGTTGTGCCAGGTGCTCAGGCGCCGGGGTTGAGGACGCTGTTCACGATGTAGACCGTGGCGTTGGCGGTTTGCACGTTGCCGCACACGACCTGGGAAGTGCCGTTTATGTTGAAGCTCGTCCCGCTGCCGGCCACTGAGACGGTGCCGCCTTCGATCGTCTTGTGCACCCCGATCAGCTGGGCGGGGCTCAGCCGGCCAGCGACGACGTGGTACTCGAGGAGCTTGGTGAGCTCAGCCTTGTTGGCCAAGATCGCCCCGAGGGTCGCCTTGGGGACCGCGGCGAAGGCCGCGTTGTCGGGAGCGAAGACCGTGAGGGCCTTGGCGTTGTTGAGCGTGTCCACCAAGCCGGCTTTTTCGACCGCCGTGACGAGGGTCGAGAGCGCCGGGTTGTGCGATGCCGCCGTTGCGACGGGGGCCTTGGTCATGCCGGCGAAGCTGCCGGCGCCGGCCATGGGGACCGCCTTGCACGCCGTCCCGAAGTCGACCATGCTCGCGACAGAGGGTGAATGCGCTG
The DNA here is from genome assembly GCA_021787035.1 of Actinomycetes bacterium. GTDB lineage: Bacteria > Actinomycetota > Acidimicrobiia > Acidimicrobiales > Palsa-688 > JAJZYO01. Next base: position 2,154 of record JAJYMM010000234.1, on the reverse strand, counting down.
CGGGCGTTGCGCTCGCGATGGTGCTCGAGGACATGACTGACATCATCGACAAGCTCACCGTGGTAGCGGCGAGAGTTGTTACGAGGCTGGGATAACGTGTTTTCATGTTGTTTGGTTCTCCTTTTGTTTCATTGATGTCGTGTATTGTTTGGTGCTGGTTGGTTGAAAGCTCCGCTTATGTCACCGTCACCACCACCGATTGGCGGCCGCTGGCGCCACTTGGGAAGACAGGGGCCTCTTTTGAGGTTTGCACTTGGCCGTTGTTGTCAGTGGCACGCACCTCGAGGGTGTGAGAGCCAGAGGTCGCGTCCCACTGCCAGCGCCATAGGCGCCAAGTGTCGTTGGACTCTGCCTCCGCCAAAGTTGCCAATTGCCAAGGGCCGCCGTCCACCCTCACCTCGACTTTTTGGATCCCGATCGTCGGGTGCCAGGCTGACCCCGCAACGGTTACCGGCCCGGCCTTTAGTTGTGCGAACGAAGCCGGAGCGTCTATCTTCGACTCGAGCTTGACCCTCCCGTCTAATGCGTAGCCGCGCTCTACCCAGTAGGCTTTTTTGGCAGCATAGGTGGTGACCTCCAAGTCCACTAACCACTTGCAGGCCGAGGCATAGCCATAAAAGCCCGGGATGATCGCCCGCACAGGGAAGCCGTGCTTGAACGGCAGAGGCTCGCCGTTCATGCCCACCGCCAGCATCGCTGCGCGGCCATCGAGTGCTGCCCTTAGGTCTGCCCCGATGGTCATGCCGTCAGAGGAGGTCATGAAGAGCTGGTCTGCGCGCACGTCGGGGCGCACCAAGCTGAGGATGTGAGCAAGCGGGACGCCGAGCCAACTGGCGTTGCCGAGGTATGGGCCACCAACCGGGTCGGAGACGCAGACCATCGTTATAGTCCGTTCGATCAAGGGCATCCGCAGGAGGTCTTCAAAGGAGAAGATGGCCGGTTGGCCCACCATGCCGTGGACGGTCAGGCTGTAGCCGTCGGTGGAGAGTTGAGGTACCACCAGTGCCGTGTCCACTCGGTAAAAATCTTCGTTCGGGGTTATGTAGGGAGCGAGGCCCTCTACCTCGAAACTGGTCCCCGCAAGCCTTGGGGTGGTGCTCACAGGGCGGGGTAGCCTCACCGCTGCCCTTGAGGCTACGGCGTTGTAGGCCTTGGCGAGCGCCCCACGACCTATCGCGTAGGATGCTGCCCCCAGGGCCACTAGGGAACCTGCTCTAAAAAGCTGGCGCCGAGAAATTTGCGGGGTGTTTGAGGCTGCTGCTTGGGGTGGCACCGGGTCGGTAGGCCGCCGGGTGCCCCCGAGGCCGCGCGGACGCCCCAAGAACGCGAAAGCAGTCGCGCCTGCCACGGCCCCGACAGCCGATGGTAACGCTTGCAAGCCAGTCCCACCGGCCTGCGTCGCAGCCGCGCCAGCGGTGGCAGCCCCGAGCAGCCCGACGGCCGCAACCGCTACAGGGACGAGCGCGAGCTGGACAGCTATTGCGCCGACTGCAGCAGCTAGCAGTACGAAGGCGGCGTAAATACTGACCGTCAGGACTAATTTGTCGTCCTCGCCGAAGTGGCTAATGGCGAAATTTTTGAGCCATTCCGGGGTGTGAGCTATGGCCAATTGACCAAAAGCTATGGCCGGCGCAGACGTCGGGCCTGTCGCGATTGCGACGACCTCCGAGGCCCCGAAGAAAGCTGCCAAGCTAGCCTCACCAAACGCGGCGCCCGCCATGGCCTTTGCAAAACTCGTACCCACGCCATTTGTTCGAAGTCAGGGCGCAGGCTGGATGAAATTGACACGAGAGCTGTTTTGGAGGAGACCCCTCTAGCTAGCTTGCACGGGCGGCCTGCACGAGGCTCTTCGTCGGAGCCGCTTGCTAATTGCCTGTGAAGAGCGTGCCGTTCAGCAAGTCGGTTCCCCCTCGGTGACGTCGAGCGTGCACACCTGTCCGCCTACGACGGTGAGCTCGGCGATAGGCCCGGGGGCGTCGGCCCAGAGCGAATAGCTCCCTTCGTGCACTTGGGGGAAAACGGCGGCGAAAACCATATGGCCGGCAGCGGTCGTGCGCCCGCGGACTACGTTGTGAAGGTCGTGGCTGCGGGGACAGCCGACCGGCGTCGGGGCTGGCTTTTCCAGTAGTACAGCTGCGGGCGGTTGAAGTTGGC
>JAJYMM010000239.1 GCA_021787035.1 Actinomycetes bacterium | reverse complement strand
CGAGATCCTCACCGCCGCCGCAGCCCCGCCGGCGCCGGTACCCCCGCCGGCGCCGGTACCACTCCCCCAACCCGTGCCCGCGCCGGCGCCCGGGCTGGTAGGGCTATCGCAAGGGAGCGTAGAGGCGCGGGCGACCGTGGCAAAGCCACGGCCCTCGCGCCTCAGGGCAACGACGCTGTTATCGAGCTCGTTCACGACGAATAGGTGCTCACCCCCCGGGCCGAACGCCAGGTGCCTTGGGCCCGCCCCGGGCCCCATGTCGATCCTCCCCTCCGGTCGTTCGGCGAGCTCGCCTTCCTCGCTCAAGGCGTAGGTGAGGACCGCGTCTAGCCCGAGGTCGACCACCAAGAGAGCTGCTGTCCGGGGGTCTACGGCCACCATATGGGGGTGCGGGCCACCTTGGCGTTCGGAGTTGGGGCCGCTTCCCACGTGCTCGACGCGGCAGGTCATCTTCCCGAGTGCCCCATCGGGCCCGAGCGCAAAGACGCTCACCGACCCCGACCCATAGTTGGCGACCAGCAAGAAGCGGCCATCGAGGGTCAGGCACAAGTGGCACGGGCCCTCCCCGCCCGACGGCACTGTGCCCAACCACGAGAGGTCGCCGGTGGCGAGGTCACGGCGGAAGGCCGAAACGCCGCCGGTGGTCGTGCACGCGCCGGCCCCATCGGCGAACGTAGCGACCTCGTTCACGGCGTAGAGGTACTGGCGGTCGCCGCTCAGCGCAAGGTAGGAGGGGTTGTTCGTCACGGCAAGCCCGCGAAGCGTACCGACTACACCTGCGTCGTACCTGCAAGAAAGGATCCCTTCCGCGCGACCTGCAACATGGGGCAGGCGTTCGGTGTAGGTCCCGATGATCAGCTCGTGCGTCATCCCCATCTCCATCGAACGTCTCTCCGGTCTGGCCAATCGGGGCTTGCTGGCCTAGTCTGCTCGGTGCACGTTAGTAGGCGACCCTGCCGAACCCGAGGCGACACCCCGGCCGCCTAGCCGGCGGCAGCAATGACCGGCGCGAGAGGAGCACGATGAGCGACGTAAACGACTGGAACCGGAAAGTCATCGAAGAGTTCCGTTCCAATGCGGGCCAGGTGGGAGGCAACTTCGCAGGAGCGCCGCTCCTCCTGCTCCACACCGTAGGTGCCCGGTCGGGCCACGAGCGCGTCAACCCGATGATGTACCAAGACCTCGGCGGTCCGGTGGCCGTCTTCGCCTCCAAGGCGGGCGCGCCCACGGACCCCGACTGGTTCCACAACCTGCGCGCGAACCCCGATGTGACAGCCGAGATCGGGAGCGAGACTCGCGCTTTCCGGGCGCGGATCGCGGTGGGCGAGGAACGAGAGCGCATATGGACGAAGCAAAAGCAGGACTACCCGGGCTTCGCGGACTACGAGGCGAAGACGGACAGGGTCATACCGGTGGTGATCCTCGACCCCGTTGATGCGTAGCGCGATCGCGGGCAGGCCCAAGGCCATGAGGGGCGAGGGCAGATAAATGGTGCTGCTGCTCGGCGGCAACAGGCCATGATGGATGGGTGCTTGAAGCGCGCGGGCTCTCAGTCGAAGTCGGCGGCCGTCTCACCCTCGGGGGTGCGACGTTCGCTGTGCGCGCCGGAGACAAGGTTGGCCTCGTCGGGCGCAATGGGGCCGGCAAGACCAGCCTCCTTCGGGTACTGGCGGGAGAGATGCCGCCATCGGGGGGGAGCGTGCGAGTGCACGGCGCGCTCGGCTGGCTCACCCAAGAACCCCGCAACGTCTCGGGGGACGTCGCTTCGAGCGGGCTCGAGCACGTGCTCTCCGGGCGCGGCCTCGACGAGCAAGCCAAACGCTTGGAGAAGCTCCGCCTCTCCATGGAGGAAAGCCCGTCGTCGCGCGCTATCGAACGATTTTCGCGAGCTGAGGAACGCTTTTCTTCGGCAGGTGGCTACGCAGCAGAGGCGGAAGTGCGAAAGCTCGCCGCCGGTCTGGGCCTCGGCGACGGCCGCCTCGACCTCCCAGTCAGCGTGTTATCGGGTGGGGAACGCCGGAGGCTCGAGCTAGCGCGGATACTGTTCGCCGGCAGCGACGCACTGCTTCTGGACGAACCCACCAACCACTTGGACATAGATGCCAAGGCGTGGCTGGTGGGCTTCTTGCGTTCCTATCGCGGCGCGCTCTTGGTAGTGAGCCATGACATAGAGATGTTGGACGCGTCGATCACCACCGTCATGCACTTGGACGAGGGTGAGCTCGTGCAGTACAAAGGCACCTTTTCCCAATACCGCCAAGCGCGAGCAGCTGACGAAGCGCGCAACGCGAAGCTGGCTGAACGCCAGGCCTCCGAGATAAAACGGCTGTCGACGCTCGCGGAGTCGATGCGCCACCAGACCGCCAAGCGTGCGAGGGTGGCCAAGGTCTTGGACAAGCGCGTCGCACACCTAAAGGCCGCGGGGGTGCCGCCAGCCGTGCGGCAAGAACGACGTTATAACGTTGCCTTTCCCCCTCCACCCCACTGTGGACGCGTGGTAGTCGAAGTGGCAGGGCTGGCTAAGGCATACGACACCGAGCCAGTCTTCCAAAACGTCGACTTTGCCGTCGAGCGCGGCCAGAGGCTCCTTGTCATGGGCCTGAACGGGGCCGGGAAGACAAGCCTTCTCCGTATCTTGGCCGGGACGTCGACGCCGACGCAGGGTACTTGGCGCACGGGCGTCGGTGTCTCGGTCGGCTACTACGCCCAAGAGCACGAGGGGATCCAGGCCGGGCGCAGCGTCATCGACCACTTGCGCGAGGAAAGTGGTGCGCCCGAGACGGAACTGCGCGGGCTCCTCGGAATGTTCGGTCTTGTCGGGGAAAAAGCCTTCCAGGATGCCTCGACTTTGTCCGGAGGTGAGAAGACCAAGTTGGCCCTCGCTCAACTAGTGGCCGGGCGCCACAATTGTTTGCTGCTGGACGAGCCCACAAACAACCTTGACCCTCCGTCCAGGGAAGGTGTCGGCCGGGCGTTGTCCGAATGGCCCGGTGCCATGGTCGTGGTGAGCCACGACACGACCTTTGTAGCCGAGCTCGCCCCCGACCGTGTGCTCACGATGCCCGACGGGACCGAAGACGCCTGGGACGAGGACGACCTCGAGCTGGTCAGCCTCGCCTGAGCCGGCGCCCGTCCTGGCCTGTCGGTGCGGGCGACGGCTGGGCAACGAGCAACATAGAAAAGGCTGCCACAGGCACCAGCACCAAAGCCGTCATGACCTGGTACCCAGCAGCAGCTGCGACCGCGCCCAAGGCGACCGGCGCGGCCACTGCCACCACGCTCGTGGCCGCAAACAGTGCGGCATTGTTGGCTGCCAGCTGATCCTCTCCCCCCGACTCGGCGGTGAGCGCGAGCGCCAAGGGGAAGGTCACCCCGTGGGGGACACCGAGTGAGACCATGGCAACGAACAGAAGCGGCGATGGTCCCCCGAACGAGAGCAGGACCATACCCAGCGCGCTAAGGGCAGCGGCGACAAGGAACGCACGGCGCTTACGGGCGATGGGTGAAACCCGCGCGACGACCAAACGACTGAGGAGCGAGGCGACGAAAAACACGGTGAAGGCCAGTTGCGCCCCTGCCGGCGTCATCTTGAAGACGCTGCGCGCCATCAGGGCGCCGAACACCGTGATCGCGGCAAACGGCACGGAATAGAGCAATTGCGCGACAAGCGCCATCCGCCCCCCCGGGGTCTTGAGCAAGCTCCGAAGCTGGCCCGAACGGGGAACTGGGCCCGAGCCCTGCAATGGCTCAGGAGCTGTCCCAACCCCGAAGGCACTGCGTCGCGCGCGCCCAGACACGCCAAGTGCCAGGGCAACAACCGGCAGTGTGGCGAAGGCCAGGAAGGGAAGGCGTAGGTCCTGGTGGGTCAGCTCAAGCAACCCCGTCTCGGCGAGGGGCCCGAGGGCCAGGCTCATGCTCAAGACGACGGCATAGTGGGCGAGGGCCCGGTCCCGATGCTCGGGGGAAGCCTGGCCAACAGCGGTGGCCAAGCTCGGGACCGTAAGGCCGCCTGCCAGGCCGAGCAGGGCAATGCTCAGCGCGAACTGCCATATGGACGTCGCGGCCCCGAGAGCGACGAGGGAGGCACAAAGGAGCCCCATGCCGGCGCCGACTACGGCCGAGGCCTTGCTCGCCGGGAGGCGCCCGCCCACGAACAGAGCGCCAAGCAGGGCAAAGGCCCCCATCACGGTGCCGGCAGACCCAATCGTGGTGGCACCGAGACCGATGTCCTCGCGCCCGAAGAGGGCAAAGGTGGTCTGGCCCACGTTCTGGGCTGCTCGAAAGAGCCCAGCCACGAGCAACAGCCCGGCCGCCGTCCACATTGGCGCCCAGCGTCGGGCAGGCGAACGCCGTGATGGCGGCGCCGGACCGCCCCGTCGTGCTAGTCGCAATGTGGCGGGTGGGCCGGCATACCGGTGACCCACCGTAGCGGCCCGGCGCGCGAAGAGCAGACCCAACGCGACGTCCCCGTCACCGCTCTGGTCTCTCGGGACCACGAGGGGGCGTGCCGCCCGCGTCGTCACCGTGGCGCGTGGGCCACCATGGGTGACCAAGGCCGGCGCGAGTGACGAGGATGTGAACAGCCTCGCCCTCGAAATGCGCCACCTTTGCCACATCAATGCGGAGGCCAGCGATGACCGGCACCGCGCGCCGAGCCACCACAGCCAGGAGCGCGCCGGCCGCCGGAGCCACGACGTAAAGCCAGTAAGCATGGGGGTCCATGGACGCCACGTCGGGGCCGAGGCTGCGAGCGGGGTTGGTACTCGTCCCCGAGAGGGGCGATTCGGCCCAAACCATAAGGCAATAGAGGGCTGGGAAAACGAACGGCGTGCGGGAGCGCAACCGGGGGTGAGCCACCATGACCAGCACGATCAGCACCATGGCGAACGTAGTAACAAGCTCACCGCCAAAGGCTGGCCCGACGCCGCGTGGACCTGGCGAAGTTGCGCCGTAGGAGATGCTCGCCCCGCGCTGGCCCCAAAGCAGTAGTGGTGCCGCTCCAGCTACCGCTCCGATGCACTGGCTCACCGCAAAGCCGACCAGCGTCCGGCCAGGCAGAGCGCCCTCGGCCCAAAACGCCAGGCTCACCACGGGGTTGATGTGAGCGCCGCTGATCCGCCCTACCGGGGAGAGGGCAATGGTCATGCCAGTGGCACCAAAGAGCGCGCCGGTGAGCGCCCGCCGAGCTGCGTCCGACGGCAACATCGTGGCGACTGGGCTGCCCCGCCCGAAATCGAGAATAACAAAGGACAGCCCGATCCCAACCAGAAGGGCAGTGCCTACCAGTTCCGCCAAACAGAGGCGAGCTAGTTCGACGAGGTCCGTGGTGTCATTGGCCACTCGGCCATTTTGGCCGAGACGCCATTGTGGCCCACCGCTGCCGCCGAACTAATCGCGAAACACTTCGTCCTGGAACCACTTCCAAGTACGGGGGATGCCGACCTCGCGGGAGACCGACGGCGCGTACCCGAGCACCTCCTTGGCCAGGTCGTAAGAGGCGAAATTACGGCCCACTTCACCAGCTCTTTTGGGCCGGTACTCGATCGGGTGGCCGGGGGCACCCGCCGCCTGGCAGCACAAGTCAGCGAGCTCCTTCACTGTCGTCTCCACGCCTGAAGCAGCATGGAGCACCGTGCCACCAGGCACGTCTTTCTCCAGCGCGAGCTGGAGGGCATTAGAGATGTCGTCCACGTGGACGTAGTCGCGAGAGGCGGTCCCGTCGCCATAGATCACAAGGGGAGCGCCCGAGTGGACAGCCTCGAAAAAGACGTTGAGCACCCCACGCTTGCGCTCGCACCAGGGCCCGTACACGTTCCCGAAGCGGATCGCGACGGTGCGGATCCCGTACGTCTTGGCGAACGCATGCGCGTAACCCTCACCGGCCAGCTTGCTCGCTCCATAGGGTGAGATCGGCTTGGGCAGCGACCGCTCGCTGACCGGTGGCGTGGCATCCCCGATCAGGGCGCCTCCAGTCGAGGCCTGCACCACACGCTCGATGCCTGCTCTCCGGGCGGCGTCTAGGACTTGGAACGTGCCGAGCACGTTGACGTCGAAGTTCCCCGCGGGATCCTGTACGGACCCGACAACCGAGCCGGCGGCGGCGAGGTGGATGACCGCCCCCATGCCCGCGAGCGCCTTGTCGAGCGTGCCCGCATCGCGGATATCGCCCTCGACCAGCTCGGCGTCCACGCCCGCCAGGTGCGCCGCTGCGCCGGTGCTGAGGTTGTCAAGCACCCGGACCCGGTGCCCGCTCGCGACTAGCCGGCGCACCAGCGTCGCACCCACGAAACCGGCACCGCCCGTAACCAAGACCGCGTCAGGACCACTCACAAGAGGGCGAGTTTACTGCCTCCACAAACCAGGTCCCTGCAAGCTCTGTAGTGGACCGAGACGGCGAGCCGAGATAGAGCAAGACAAATGGCGCGCGCTGGTGGGCTATGCACGACGCAGGACCCGAGGTCGGAGAGCCTCGGCCGCATGAGGGGGAGCGGCCAGTCACCACCAGCAGGCAGTCACCACCAGCAGGCAGTCACCACCAGCAGGCAGTCACCACCAGGTCGGCGACCGCCAGCGGCAGCTCGTCCCGCCCCTCGGCAGGTGCTGGTGCTTACGGGCTCGTCACGAGAACAGGTACCGGAGAGCGACCTGGCGGACATGGCGGTCGGGTTCCAGGCCCAGGTTTCAGGTTTCAGGTTTCAGGTTTCAGGCTTCAGATTTCGGCCGGCAGGTCTGCGTGCAAGCTGTACTCGGACCACGAGCCGGGGTAGAGCCGCCCTTTCCCGAGACCGCACAGCTC
>JAJYMM010000134.1 GCA_021787035.1 Actinomycetes bacterium | reverse complement strand
GTTCGCCGTGGCAGGTTGGCCAGGGTGGTGGTCGTCTGAGCCGGGGGCAAGGCTGGCGGGCCCTGTCGGCGAGGCGTTGGCGACGATGGAGGTGGCGTCGTTGCTGATCTGGCGACGATGGCCGCTTGGGTGTTTTGCTGTGGCTGAGGCGGCGGTGGTGACTTATGGGGTGGCCGGCTATGTCCCCACCCCGGCGGGGTACGCCGGGTTGATTGCTACCGGGGTAGGGGCGTGGGGCGCTCGCCGACTGACTGCCCGGTACCTGGTGCTGGTCGTCGCCGGCGGTGGGATCCTCGTGATCGGCTTGGCGAGATCATGGCCGGCCAGGGGAGCTGATGTACTGGCCAACCTGCTGCTGGTGGTCGTGGCCTGGTTCGCTGGTCTCGCCGTCCGCTTTCACGAGGATAGCCTTGTCTCCAGGGCGTCCCTAGCCGAGGAGCGGTCCCGGCGGGAGAGGTTCGAAGACCGCTTGGCGCTGGTGGGTGCTCTGCACGACCGGATCGGCCGCAGCCTCATCGGAGCCCTGCGCGAACTGGAAGCTGCCCAGGTCGTCCGCTCCACGAGCGCCGTCGACGGTGAAGCTTTGGTCGTGCGGGCCACGGAGCGGGTCCGCGGCACGCTCGGCGCAGTGAGCGACCTGGTGGTCAGCCAACACCGCTTGTCCCGCCCGGTGGCACCGGGGTCCGAAAGGCCGCGGCCTCGACCCGAGCCGATCGTCGAGCCACCCGGGTTGTTAGGAGCCGCCGTCTGGCAGTGGGTTGGGTTGCTCGCTTCCTCCGGCATGTCTGTCAACCTGTCTGTACGGGGCGACACCGCTGGCCTGCCATCGCTGGTCGAGGTGGCCGTGGCTGGGCTTTTAGCTGAAGCCCTGGCCAACGTAGCCGCTCACTCCGCCGCGGCCGAGGTGGGTGTGACGTTGCATTTCACCCGTTGTGGCGCCACCGTTTCCATTCGCGACCCGGGCCCCGGGCGTCGCGGCTCTGCTGGCTCCGGCCATGGCTTGGAACGGCAAAGCCAGTGCCTGGCTCGGCTCGGCGGCCACCTCCAAGCAGGGCCCGACCCCGACGGGGGTTTCAGCGTGCAAGGCGACATCCCCATCACCGCCCCTACCTCTGCTGCTCCATGAGCGACGAGCGCACTGCCGTCCTCCTAGTCGACGACGACGTCGACCTGCTCCACTCCATGGCCCTGCTCGTCGAGGCCTCTTTCCGGCTGCGGCTAGCCGGCTGCGCCGCCAACACCCAGGACGCCCTCGACCTGTGCGCCCAGCGCCATCCCGACGTCGTCTTGGCTGACATCCGCATGCCCGGCAGGGACGGCATCAACCTCACACGGGTCCTCACGGGAGGAGACCGCCAAGCGCGTCCCCGCGTCCTAGTAACTACCGCCTTCGCCCTCGACGAGTACCTCTTGGCCGCGCTCGGCGGAGGCGCTAGCGGCTTCCTGCCCAAGGGAGCCTCCTGGGAGGACACAGAACACGCCCTGGTAAGAGTCGACCACGGAGATATTGTTCTGCCTGAGGTCATGTACTCGCGCCTCGTTGACCTCATCCTCCCGGGCCACGCCCAGCTCGGTTCGCTCAGCAAGCGGGAAGTGGAGGTCCTATCCATGGTGGGCGCTGGCCGTACCGTCCCCGAGATTGCCGCCGCCCTCGTCCTATCTGAGGGCACGGTGCGGATTCACCTTGAGCACCTCCGAACCAAACTCGGAGCCCGTAGCCGCACCGACCTCGCAATCGTCGCCTATCAGGCCGGGCTCGGTCACGGGCCGGGCTAGACCAGCTTGCGGCCCTGGTAGATCGCGTCCAGGTAGCGAGGGTCGATGATGGAAGCGAGGTCTTCCCGGCGCTTGATCAGGTGCTGGCTGGGCAACGGCTGGTAGCTGGTCGCCCGCTGCGCCGTGTCTCGTAGCCCACCCTGAACGTGGGCCCGCAAGAGGTGCTCGACCGCCCCCGTGTGCGCCTCGGCCCCGGCGCGGTTGACGTCGACGGGGTTGAAGGCGCCCTTTATGTCGAAGCAGGCGGGCCCCGCCCGCACCTTGTAGCCGTCGTCGCGGAGCTGGATGGGCCCGTTCGACTTGTGCCCCGTGACGAAAACATAAGGGTTGGGCGCAATGCCAGCCGGCGCACCACCGGCAAGCTCTTAACGACTGTGACTCGCGTTGTGAACAGGCGCCACTAGCCTAGCCTTACCGTTGTGTGATCGGCCTGGAGACGGCATCTCATGCTTTGGTGCGGGGTCCCTGCCATCCCGTTGGCCGTCGGGGGATGTGGCGTCCCTGCGCTAAAACTGACAGTCGTTTCGTGCACCGTCCGCGACAGCACCGGGATAATGACGGGATACGTGTGCCGTCCTGGGTCATATCTGCTCTCAACGGCCTCCCACGGCTCGGCCTGCCCCTCGGTGACCATCAGTGGGACCCCGGACCGTTCCGCCCGTTGGAAGAGTCGCCGGCGATGCCTCTCAGCCCATCCCGTTCGGCTCCCGTCGAGGTAGCAGCCCACCCCGCCAACATTGGCGAGCGCGTGGCGCGGATAGACGTCGAGCCCCACGATCTCGGCCAGCCGCTCGGCTACAGCGAGTGAGTCGCCCTGGTCCCGGGTGCGCCACCGCTGCTGCGCACGCACCGGCCGCGACGTTGCCAGAAATCCGTTGAGCACCACCGGCGGTCAGGATCAAGCGCTCGGACGGCGTCGACCTCGTGGCGCACCCACCGTTCCGACAGCCGCCACGAGTGCCCGATCCCGAGCGGGTCGACCGCCTCGTGCTCGACCTGCCAAGCCACGACCGCCTCGCAGCGGCGGTAGCGCTCCACCACCTGCCCAATGAACCCGAGCGCCGCCTCCAGCAGCTCGGGATGGGTGCCCGGCTCGACCAGCCGGCCCTCTGGGAAGGGAGCCTGCAGGCGGTTGGAGGGAACGAACACCTCGGGGTATCCGAAGCACTTGACGGCGCCGACGCATAAGACCAAGCGCTTGCCGGCCGCTGCGACGGCTGCCACGTGGTCGTCGAGCTCGGCGAAGCAAGGCTGGTCCGTGCCGCTCTCGAGGCGATTCCAGTACGCGCCCAACCGGACGACGTCAAACGGCATCGCGAGCAGCTCCCGCAGTGTGTCGTCGGTGTCTAGGCCGAACTCCTCGGCCTGGAAGGGTCTGAAGCTGAACCCGAGCAACGCGCCGTCCCGGGCAGCCACCCGTGCTCTCTTCCACCGATCGGTCGCCGGGCGCGCCGCCCGTTCGACGCGGGCCTCCGTTAACACCCTCACAGGCCCGGTCGGTCCGATCGAACCCGCGCCGATGACCCCGCCAGCGTGACGACAAGGTCGGCAACTCGACGAGCGGCGTCGCCGCGGCTGGATCGGACCGCTGCCGCCCGCACCTGCGCCAGCTCTGCCGGATCGGTGCATAGCCGCTCGATCTCACTGATCAGCGCTTCGACGCTCGGGGTATAGCGCCCCGAACCCGCGGCTATGACGAACTCCGCATTTCCCTCCTCCTGTCCCGGCACGTAGCCGGTAAGCAGCAACGGGACACCGCAACAGGCCGCCTCGGCGATGGTCCCGGGGCCTGCCTTGCCGACCACGACCTCTGCGGCGCGTAACCAGTCGGCCATATTGTCAACGAAACCCTTCACCGTGGGCGACCGCTGTCTACACGGGCCAGGCTCCGGACCAGCCCGTAGTTACGCCCGCATATCGCCACCACGTGGACATCCGGCAACCGCTCGACAATCGCGGCGACCCGCTTAGCCATACCGCCCGCTCCTTCGCCGCCACCGACAACCACCACGAAGGCATCGTGGTCCGGCAACCCCAAGGACCGCCGCAGCGCGGCACGCTGCGCTGCGTCCACCGGTCGGCGGGCCGCTACTGGCAGACCGGTCACCACACACTGATAAGCCGGCCAACCGTCGAGACGAAACTGCCGGAGCACGCTCCGAGACGGCACCGCGACCAGGTCGACCCCGGGCAGCACGCTCACCATGCCGCCAACGTTACGAAGGTGGTCGGTTCTCGTCATCCGCCTCCAACGGGTTATGCAGTTACCCCAGTCGCCGTAGCCGGGTGATCTTCCCTACTGCGATGGTTGTATACAGATCATTTCGATAGCGGACCATCCCGCCCTGATCTGCCATGTCTAGGCGCCTGCGCCCAGCCCCCCGGCCTCCGACCCCGACCGGGAGCCGGCGGTCCAGCACGCGCGCCCTTCGCCGATATGGCCGCGCGTTCTGGGACACCCACATGGTCCTAGCGGTCGACTTGGCCGAGCCCGTCCCGTCGATCGGGGCGCGCCTCGCGCTGGTTGTCCTTTCGGGCGGCCAGCGGGCAGATCGATCATGATGGCGTCGTGGAAGAAGCCATCCCCATCCTGAGAGTGACAGCGGCTGAGACCTCGGCCTCCTGGTACCGTCGGCTTGGCTACGAGGTGGAGTGGGAACACCGCTTCGAGCCAGAATTTCCGATTTTCATGTCAATAGCCCGCCACGGAAGCGCCCGCCTCTTCCTGTCAGAGCACACTGGCGATGCACAGCCCGGCGGCCTCGTCTATCTGCGGGTCGGCGACTTGGACGCTGTTGGTCGTGAGTTCGATCGTCCGGTCGTGGGGCAGCCTTGGGGCCGCGAGGTTCATCTTGTCGACCCAGACGGGAACCGGCTACGACTTGGAGAAACCACAACGAGCGAGTGAGGTTTCGCCCCTGAGGCCGTCGCGCAGCCGACACCGATCCGGCCTTCGGTGTCATCGCTGCTTGTTCGGGTCGGAAGGCAACAATTGCCGCTGTAGTGTGCTCTGATGTGCAAACTTGTGTGCTAGTCCGTCGGTAGGGTTCGGTCTTCCATTTCCCATGCGTGGTCGAGAATGTGCCATGCCAGCCGGCGGATGGTGTAGCGAACTGGCCAGGCGCTGTCAGGTGGTGCCGTTCGCAACCCAGCCAGGATCATCATCTGTTGCTGGTCCCACGGGGTCCGGGGCACGACCCGGCAACCGATCTTCGCCGCGTAGGCCCGCTCGGCCTCCTTGACGTGCTTCAGCATGGCGTCGCGGTCCCGCCCGCCGCCGCGTGGGCCCTTGCGAAGCTCGGTCGGCGAGACGGAGGCCACGCCGTCTAGATAAGCCCAAGACGCTTGGAGAAGACTCAGATGGCGACGGAGCTCACGAGCCGAGAGGAGCTCGCTGTCCCACGGCCCGACGGCGCCCGGGGCGCCGAAGTCGGCCATGCCGCTGCGGGTCGGCACCCGGCCGACCACCTCGATCGGACCGGTCGCTACAGCAACCCCCACGGCGTTGCTGTAACGGCTGGCGTAGTCGAGCAGCGTGTCGAGCGCGGCTTCTTCACCCTTGGCGCGCCGGCACCACCCGGGCCAGTCGAGGGCAGCGGCGAAGATCCAAAGCTTGCCGGTCTCGAGGTAGACGCGAAGCGGCTTCATCCGAAGCGGAACGATCCTTTGGCGTTCAAGAGTCGAGGGTGGGGCTAACGGGGTTGGCGGCCCATGAAAGCGGCAAAGCGTTCCCAGTCCGAGGCGTCGCTGGGCGCTGGGATCTCGGCTCCGAACGGGTTGCCTACGCCCATGAGGTCGCGGTATTCCGGCTTGAGCATGGCGCGGGCCGCGTCGAGAGCAGGCGCGGCGAGCGAGGCGTCGAGGCGGTCGAGCTGGCGGGTGGCTAGGGCGAGGTCCCAGCTGTGGGCGGTGAGCTCGGCCAGGTACATGTTGACCAGGGTGCGACCGTCATAGACCTCGCCCCAGGGCATGGTGGTCGTCGCTGCAAGGCGGGCCTCATCGGCCCAGGCCTGCTTCGCCTCCTCACCGGCTCGGCGCAGCTGGTCAGGCGCATCGGCCAGCTCCACGTGGGGGAACTCCTCCCCTGTGGGTTGCTCGCCCCGGCCGAGGGCGGCGGCCCGCCAGGCGGCGCCGACGAGATGGTCGACGAGGGTGGCCACGTCGAAGTCGGGGCAGGGCGTGGTACTGGCCAGCTGCTCGGCGCGGACGCCGGCTGCGATCCCGGCCCCCAGCTCATAGCTGCGGATCAGGTCGGCCCGGTGGTCGGCAGTGGTCATGTCGGCTTGCTTGCTCGTCGTTTCGGTCATGCGAAGATCATGCCCGGCAAAACCGGCCACCTTGTGGCCGGTTTTGGTGACTATTCTGGCCGGCGGTCCGCGCCGACCGGCTGGTGGCCATCGTCCTGCTGCTCCAGGTGCACGGTCGGATGACCGCGCCCAAGATCGCCGAGCGGCTGGAAACATCGGTGGAGATAGTGGGGCGGTGGAGGTGACATCACTCACTCGGCCAGCTTCACTCCTCTGGTGTGGCGAATGTGCTTGTCACGGAATCTGACCGAGGTCTACCGCGTCCTGCGCCAGGTGGTCGACGTCATGCGTCAGGGGAAGGCCACTCTTGTCGCGCCCCAAGGCCTGCTCCTCACTACCCAGGAGGCGGCCGATTTCCTCGGGATCAGCCGCCCCACCCTCGTCAAGCTCCTCGAAGACGGCGCCATCGCCTTCGAGAAGCCGAACCGCCACCGCCGAGTCTGTCTCCAAGACCTCATCGACTTCCGACACCGGCGCCGCACGGAGCGTCGAGCTGTCCTGGACCAGCTCACCGAGGAAGCCGGCGAGCTCGGGCTCTACGACGGCACACGAGCCGACTACGCCGGAGCGCTGCGGGCGGCTCGCCGGCGTCGGGCCCGCCCGGCCACCGGCGAGTGACCTCGTGGCTCGCTATGCAGTGGTCCTCGAAGCGTGCGCCCTCGTGGCCATCGCACTCGCCGACACGCTGCTACGGCTCGCCGAACGCGATCTCTACCGGCCGCTGTGGA
>JAJYMM010000075.1 GCA_021787035.1 Actinomycetes bacterium | reverse complement strand
CCGGCCCGCTGCCCGCCGAAGGCAAAGTCCCCTGGCGGCCCTTCCCATTGCTCCAAGGGCTCGACAAAGCCGGTGGCCCCACGCCTTTTGAGGTCGTGGCCGAGCGGCGCGAGCCGGAGGTCGCCGACAGGCACTTGCTCCGGCACATGAGCGTTTTCCTGGAGGAGCAGGCCCTCAAGGAGGAGCCCGTCGTCGTCCTCAGTTGTTTGGGCCGGGCCAGCAACCTGACGGGTGCCACGTTCGAACGTTACCGGCGGATCGGGGCCAGCGCCGTGTTTGCAGTAGCCCTAGCCGAGGGGTTGGGGCCCAAGAGGTCGCCGGCCGGCGTCCGGGCCACCGCTCTTGACCCGTGGGACCGCTTGTGCCAGGAATGGGGCGTCATGGTGGTCTCGCCCCATTTCGCTGGCGCCCTTGTGGCCCGTGAGCGCGACGACGGCTTGGGGGCTCGCTCCCGTCACTTCGACTACGTCGTCACCTACGAGCGCTCGCTGGTCGTGACAGCGGCGAGGGCACTTCTTCACTGGGTCACCGGCAGAGGTGGTGCCCAGCCCGAGGTGGCTTGGAGGCCCGCGTCAGTGCCCTAGTGAGGCCTGGTACGCCTTCTGCCAGTGTGTCCAGGGCGAAGGTCGTTTCCGCCTCGACTGCTTCGGTCATTATGGCCCTGACCTGCTCAGCGAGGTGTTGCGGTAGCTCGAGGAACTCCTCGATGTCAGCGTGCCAGCTCTTTAGGTAGACGCAGGCCGCGCCCTTTTGTCGGCCACCCTCGTTGACCGCCGCCACTGAGGAGTCGAGCGTCTTCAGCCACGGCACGACCCCGTTGGAGGGCCCGTTGGTCCCACGGACGAGCGAGCCCCGGGAGCGGGCCCGGTGGAAGGCGACCCGATGCCCCCAGCGTGTCTTGACAACCTGGCGATGTCGGCATAGGCCTCCTCGCGCGAGCGAGGCGCCGTGAAGCAGGACCGTCATTCCAGGCCGTGCGAGCCAGGACTCGCTAGGTCGTCGCGTTGCATACGTTGAGCGCGTGGGGGCTAACCTGCTCAAGCCGCGGAGGGTGAGCGCATGGCGGCAGCGCGGAGCCTTGGACGGGAGCGTCGTGACAATGACTGAGGGCACTCTCAAGCCTGGACTGGGCGAGGGGAAAGGGCGACCGTCGGGGGGAAAGCGTACGCGCCGGGCCGTAGTCGCCCGCATACCAGGTCGGTCGGGGGCGGAGTCCCCTTGGGAACTTCTGGGAGGACGGCTCTTTCGTGCACTGTGGGTCGCGGCGCTCGCTTCGTCAATGGGTTCATGGATCGAAGGGGTGGCAGTCATGTGGCGGATGGCGGAGCTGACCGACTCCCCATTGCTCGTCTCCCTGGTGCAGACGGCAGGGAGCCTCGCCATCGTCATGCTCGCGGTGCCGGGCGGTGCTATCTCGGACCTGTGGGCGCGTAGGTCGATCCTCGCCGTCACGCAAGGATGGGCGGTGGCCACGACGCTCGCTCTCGCTCTCACGGCAGCCTTTGGCCTCCTCAACCCCGTCGTGATAATCGCCCTCACCTTCTCGCTTGGCCTCGCGACGACGCTTGGTTGGCCAGCCTGGCAGGTGACTTTGCCAGAGGTGGCGCTCCCTACTCAGATGCCGGCTGCCGTCGCGCTCAACTCCGCTCAATGGAACATCGCGCAGCTCCTCGCGCCGGCGCTCACGGGGGTTGTGCTGGCCGTAGCCGGGACGTCTGCCGCGCTGGGGCTCAGCGCGCTCGGTTTCGCCGGCTTCTTCGGGGCAGCGGTGCTTTGGCGGCCAGCCCGCGTCAGGCCCAAGGGTGGCCTGGTGCATGTCCACGTCGCCGGGCGGGTTGCGCTGCGCTATGCCCGCCGGTCCGGCGCGCTGCGCGCGGTCCTGGCGCGTACCGCCCTGTTCGTCTTGCCGGCTTCCGCCATGCTGGCACTGCTGCCGCTAGTCGCTCGCAGGCGCCTCCACGAAGGCGCGTCCGGCTACGGCCTCCTTCTCTCCCTGCTCGGCGCTGGCGCGCTGCTCGGCGTCACGCTCCTTCCCCGTCTGGCTCCTTTGGGCTCCAAAGCCTTGCTGTGGGTCGGGATGCTCCTCCTCGCCCTCACGCTCGCCGTCGCGGGGCTGGGCCGCAGCAAATGGATTGTCTGGCCGGACCTGTTTATTGCAGGGACGGTGTGGCTCGTCGTCCCGACGACGTTGGTAGTAGCTGTCCAACGCGTAACGCCGCCACGCATCCGCTCCCGAGGGCTCGGTATGTACCTTGCCGTCTACCAGGGGGCGTTTGCCATCGGCAGCACGCTCGCAGGTCTCGTCGCCAACCAACTTGGCATCCCCACGACTTTCTTCATAGCGGCGGCTGCCTTAGCGTCTGGCGCCCTGGTCGCCGCACGCACACGCCTACCCGGCGTGGAAGGCGCCAGCGGGGCGGCATAGAGCGGTTTCGCAAAGCCGGCACGGCCGGTCGGCGTCAACCTCAAGGCACAAGAGGCCGGAGAGGCCTTCGTGCAGGATTGTTGACACCGCCGGCGACGGCGCCGTGTAGCTATGAGCCTTCGCCGGCTGGAGTCGGGGAAGGCGCGAGACGGTCTCGCGCCAAACGAGCCGAAGGGATGGCGCGCAAAACCACGAGCGCCGCCGCTGCGGCGACCACGGCGGCATAGGTATATGACCAGGAAGGCCCGAGTCCGTAGAGGAGGCCGAGAGCTAGGTTGCCGACGAAGAGCCCGACGCTACGTGCCGAGGACAGCGCGCCGAAGCCCTTCCCCGCTGAGCGCCCGGGCCGGAGGGCTGCCATGAGGGAGGGCTCCAGCGTTTCTACGACCCCGAGGGCAAAACCGAGCACGGCCACGCCCACCAATAGCTCCAGGGTGCCCGCGCTTGTCGCGTACCCGGCAGCCAGCATCACGGCACCGAGGCCTGCCGTGAGGTAGCCGAGGATGCCGAGGTTCGTGAACTGCGAAGGGATTCCCGTCCCGAGCCTCCCGCCCAAAAGGTAACCGGCGGCGGCCGAGACAGCCTGGAAGACCAGGAAGGCAGCGATGCCGTAGGCGAGATGGTGGCTGGTCTGGGCGACGGTGAGGACGGGGAAGCCGACGCTGTAGGAGGTGAAGCCGTACAAGGCCGCGCCGGCCAGCAGCGCCCTCGCAGCCGGGAGCGGCTGGCTCTCGACTGCTCTCCCGGCCGCTCTCCCGGCCGCCATTCGTGCTTCGTTGGAGCGCGCCGGCGTTTGGCTGTTGGCCGCGGGCACGCCGCTCTGCGCTCGCGACAACGAGAAGGTCGAGATCGCGAGGGGGATCACAGTGCCCAGGAAGACCCAGCGGAACTCGACGTGGGAAAGGACGGCCACGAGGACGTAGACGCCGGCCAGGGCGCCCCCACCGACGTCGAGGGCATGGAGGAAGCCGAAGGCCGAACTGCGGCTCGCCTCATCGGGGACGGCCTCGACGAGCATCACCCGGCGCGAGGGGGTCCGGAGGTTGCGGGCCCACCACCCCCCCGTGAGCAACCCGATCGCGACCGCAGGCGAGGCGACCAGAGCTGAGAGTGAGAGGAGCGGGATGGCAGCGTTTCCGGCGAGGGCGAGCCTGCGGTGACCGACGCGGCCTCCCAGCCGGCCACCCACATATGCGAAGAGCGCGCCGCCCCCGTATGAGAGCGCCGAGGCGAGGCCGAACTCCCAAACGGGCTGGTGCAGCGCGATGATGAGAAAGAGAGGGAAGCCGGCCAGGACCGACTGGTAGCCGAGGTCGGCAAAGCAGGCCGAAAGACTTATCGCCCAGACGTCCCGGTTGCGCCAATCGGGACGTCTACTAGACGCCAGCATCACTTTTGGGCTGGGCTCGAGGGCCTGGCTTGTTCGCCACGAATACCCCCTCCTCCTCTCAGGCACATGGGTGGCCAACCCAATCTAGGCCCACCTGCATGCGCGAGGCGCGGCTCACAGCCCCTCGGGATGGCAGCTGGGCTGGTGTGACTCAGCCGCCACGGGCGGCGCAGGCGGTAAGAGTTAGGCGGCAAGGGTAGACTGCCTTCCGGAGCCCGGAGGAGGGCATAGACATATACGCCGCCGCGGGAGGGCAACGCTGCAAGATGCTCCGGGCCGAATCTCAAGTTGAGCCCATGGCTGACCTGGTCCCCCAGGGCGTAGTGCGCCGCGGCCAGGCCTTCTGTCTATGACCGCCCTGGCTTACGGTCCAGATCAGGCAAGCGACCCTGTCGCTCAGGCGGGCCGCCGGCGGACGTTTGCCATCATCAGCCACCCAGACGCTGGCAAGACCACCCTCACCGAGAAGTTGCTGCTGTACGGCGGTGCGGTGGCCGAGGCCGGCGCGGTGAAGGCGCGGGCCGGGCGCCGGCGCGCGGCGTCGGACTGGATGGAGATAGAGCAACAAAGAGGCATCTCGATCACCTCCACGGTGCTGCAGTTCACCTACCGGGGCTGCGTCATCAACCTGCTGGACACCCCTGGCCACCGTGATTTCTCCGAGGACACCTACAGGGTGCTCGCTGCAGCCGACGCGGCAGTCATGGTGCTCGACGTGGCCAAGGGGGTCGAAGCGCAGACGCTCAAGCTCTTCGAGGTGTGCCGGGCCCGGCGCATCCCTGTCCTCACATTCCTCAACAAGTACGACCGTCCGGGCCGGGAGCCACTCGCCCTGTTGGACGAGATCGAGCAGCAGATCGGGCTGCGGCCGACACCGGTCACCTGGCCGGTTGGCATCCCGGGGGACTTCCGGGGGGTCGTGGACCGCCGCAGCGGGGACTTCATCCGTTTCACCCGCACGGCACGGGGTGCCACCGCAGCCCCGGAAGAGGTGGTCGCGCCGGCCCAGGCGGAGGTTGACGAGAGCGGTGCGTGGGACCAGGCCATGGAGGAGGTGTCGCTGCTAGATGCTGTCGGTGCCAACCTGGACCATGAGTCGTTCCTGGCCGGGGACACGAGCCCTCTTTTTGTCGGGTCGGCTCTGACCAACTTTGGCGTTCGCCACCTTTTGGACGCCGTCGTCGACCTCGCTCCCCGGCCTTCAGCCAGACCCGACCAAAGCGGTCGCCCAAGGGCACTCGAGGACCCCTTCTCGGGGTTTGTGTTCAAGGTGCAGGCCAACATGGACCCTGCGCACCGCGACCATGTAGCGTTCGTCCGGGTCTGCTCCGGGCGCTTCGAACGGGGTATGACAGTTGTCCATGCTGCGAGCGGTCGCCCGTTCTCCACCAAGTATGCAGCTTCAGTATTCGGCTCGGAGCGCGACACGATCGACGAGGCGTACCCGGGCGATGTAATCGGGCTCGTCAACGCCAGCGACCTGCGTATCGGCGATACTCTCCATCAGGGGACCGCCGTCGTGTTCCCCCCCATCCCCGCCTTTGCCCCGGAACTGTTCGCCACCGCACGCGCCCGCGACACAAGCCGCCACAAGCAGTTCCGCCGTGGCCTCGCCCAGCTCGAACAAGAAGGGGTGGTCCAGGTCCTTCACGACCCCGATGGCGACCCCTCCCCGGTCCTCGCCGCCGTCGGGCAGATGCAGTTTGAGGTGTTCAGCTACCGGCTCGAGCATGAGTACGACGCAGTCATCGAGCTTTCCGCTCCAAGGCCTCGCATAGCCCGGCGCACGGATGGCGCCACCGCTGCCCAGTTGAGATCCGTAGGTGGGTGCCGGATCCTGGCCAGGTCGGACGGGGCGTTACTCGCTCTGTTCGAGAGCCCCTATTGGCTCCAGCGGCTCCAAACCGACCACCCTGACTGGCAGCTCGAGGCGGTACTTACGCACCCGAGCGGCACCACGTGATGAGCCACGTGATGATCGGCGGCTCCAGAGGCTGGCGTCGGGCCTCTGTCATGAAGGCGCGCCCGGTCGCCGCTTCGGTCTTGTCGTTGGCGCTTCTCTTGATGGGCGCGGGGACGGCGAGCGCCTCCGCGGTCGCGTTCGAGGTCTGGGCCGAGCCTGGGGCAGGCTTCGGCCAGGTCTACCGCTTTATCCTCTCGGCCCGCCATTCCCTCGACATGACCATGTACGAGCTGGGTGATCGCCGCGCCGAGGCCGACCTCGTCGCCGACGCTTCGCGTGGCGTCAATGTCCGGGTACTGCTCGACGAGGCCTACCATGGCGGCTCCTACAACGAGGCCGCTTATAGCTACCTCCACTCTCGCGGCGTGCACGTCGAGTGGGCACCTTCGTCAGTCATCGTCCACCAAAAGACGATCACTGTCGACGATCGCGCCGCTCTCATCATGACTGGCAACCTCACGAGCGAGTACTACGCCACTTCGGCCGATTTCACCCTCGAGGACACGAAGCCAGCAGATGTGGCCCGGATCGTGGGTGCCTTCGACGACGACTGGGCAGGGGACCTCTCGAAGAGCTGGTACGACGTTCCTGCTCACGGCCAGGAGGGCGACCTGATATTCTCTCCTCGATCCGAGGGAGCCCTCGTGGGCCTTATCAGCTCGGCAAAACACACGGTCGAAACCTCGAGCGAGGAGATGGACTCCTACAAAGTGGAGGACGCTCTTTTGGCCGATGCTCGGCGCGGCGTAAACGTCGAGGTCCTGATGACGGAGGACTCCTCGTGGGACTCGGCCTTCAACGAACTGAAGGCTGGCGGAGCTCACATCAAGCTGTACCCGTACTCATACAATGGCCTGTATATCCACGCCAAGGTGATCATCGTCGACGGCACTACGGCTTACGTGGGCTCGATCAACTACAGCACCGCTTCTCTCGTCTACAACCGGGAGCTAGGGCTCATTACCTCCAACCCTGCTGTGGTGAAGCCAGTAGCACGGGCCTGGAGCCGTTGGTGGGCGGGGGCCCCGACGACGTATTAGCCCTTA
>JAJYMM010000090.1 GCA_021787035.1 Actinomycetes bacterium | reverse complement strand
TCGGACTCGGTCCTCCACGGCGAGGGCGGACCTCGCTCGGTTCCTGCGACCTGCGCGCCATCGAACTTCTCCTCAGGCCGGCGCCGATCTCGGCGCCAACACCGAGGTCCGTCACGCGGGAGCGGCGCGGCGCTCCTTCATCACATCAGGGTGCTGACGCGGGGTCCTCGTCGGGCGCCGGAGTGAACTCGAAGAAGAGCGGCGGCTCGGGTAGCTCGAGCGCCCCGAGGATGTGCCGCTGGCCGGGCGTGAGCTCGCTTCGCTTCGAGACGGTGCCCTTCGAGGTCTTCATCGTGACGAGGTGCATCCGGTCGAGCTCGCTTCGGATGTTGCGCCAGGTGTCGCCGACTGCGATCTCGGCGACACGCAGCACCAGCTGCGCCAGCCAGCACAGCTGAACATGCGCGCGGATGCGGTCCTCGCGTCGGTGGTAGGCGCGACGGATGCTGAGCGTCGTCTTCTTCAGGTCGCGCCACCCTCGCTCGGCCTCGTAGAGCGACTTGTAGCCGAGCACGATGTCCTCGGCCGACAGGCTCTCGTCGTCGGTGCGCAAGAGGAACTTGCCGTCGAGGTGCGCCTCGGCGGTGATCGCCGCCTTGTCGATGCGCAGCTTGTTGGTGGCGGTGCGGCGCAAGAAGCGCTTGAAGGCCGCCTTGGTCGAGAGCTTGCCGTAGAGCTCTGCGCGCTGGGTCGCGCTCATCTGGTCCGATCCGGCGATGCGCGAGGAGAGCTCGGCAACGATGTTCGCCCGGACCGCCGCGTCGTGGGTGGCGCGCTCGGGGTTGTGGCAGATGACGAAGCGGTCGCGCATGACCCCGTCGTCGACGCGCACCTCCTTCACCCGCAGGTTGTCCACCACGAGGCGGTAGCGGCCCTGGCGGGAGAGGGCGGCCTTCGCCTCTCCCTGGTCGGAGCGGAGCTTCTCGCCCACGATGTAGTGCCCGCCGGCGCGCTCGAGGTAGCGCCGGTTCTCTGCTGAGTTGAAGCCGCGGTCCAGGCACCAGATGACCCGGTGCAGGCCCCAGGCGCCGAGATCGTCTTTCACCTTCTTGATGATGTCGTGGTCCGAGGTGGTCCCCGGGAAGGTCCAGACCCGGACCGGGATGCCCTCTTTCGTGACCGCGAGGGCGAGCACGACTTGGGGCAGGTCCCGGCGGTGATCCTTGCTGTGCGAAGAGAACCGGCGGATGCCGGCCTCTTCGAGCGGCCGGTCTTCTTCTTCCCTCTCCTGGTCGTCATCGTCGCCGTCGTCTGCGAGCTCGTCTTCGAGCCGCTCGGTCTCGAAGTACGTGGACGACGTGTCGAAGAACAAGAGATCGACCTCGAGGTTCATGAGGTTCGCCACCGAGAAAAAGACGCTCTCTTGGAGCTCGGGTAGCGCCTCGAGCAACAAGTCCATCGCCTGGTAGCACTGGTCGTCGGTGACCTCGGCCAGGTTGTCGACGAAGGCGCGCTCCGCCACCCACGAACAGCCGGCAAGCTTGGAGAGCGGCTTCACCGACAGGCGGTTGGCGACCATGGAGAAGATCACCCGCTCGACCGCCTCGGCCTCGAGTCGACGGCCGGCCGCGACCTGAAAGATCGCCCGGCCGATCCCGAGGCGCTCCCACAGCCGATCGGCGACCCATGCCGGTCCGATCGGGCGCGAGTCGAGGACCTGGACCTCCCCATCCGAAGCAGACGTCGCCGCCACCGCGTCGGAGGGATCGAGGAAGCGGCTGATCGAGCGCACGAGGCGCGCGAGGGCCTCCTTGTCGATGGTGTCGGCCCGCCCGAAGTTGTGGATGATCTTCGCCTTGGGGGTGCCCGTCACCGGGTCCCGCTCGTTGTGGGCGAGCGCCAGGTACGAGATCTCGCTGCCGTCGCCGTTGCGCCGCCGCGTCTCTCGCAGGTACATCCTGCCTACGAATCTAGCTCATCGTCGCAGGCTCTCCACGTATCTTGCTGATATTTGTATGTCTACACGTTCGTGGCCCTTGGAAGCCATCCACCCTTGTCAGCGAGCCGCAGGGGCGCCGATGTGCCTACCAGCTGTGGAAGCCCGGACCGACGCACCCGGTCGGGGCAGAGAAGCCGCGGATCACAGGCTCGTAATTCACGCTGAAGGGTCACCCGAACTGCGGAACGTAGGCCCCCGAGCGGTACTGCAGTCGGCATCAGAACGCCGAGGGGTGCTAACCTTCTCACAGCACGACAAGACCCAGATGTGTTGAGTCAGCTGCGACTGACTCGGGAGTGATGCTCCGGACCCCGGCACCGCGATGACGCAGTGCCGCGAGTTCGGAGGATGATCGTGAATCCCGACACACCATCGTTCACGTATTTTTCGAATTGTCGGCTGTCGAGCGCCGGGTCGGGAGCCAAGCTCTCGGTCGTCTGGCTTGAGGGCGAGCACGACATCTCCACGAGGGATGTGCTGGCAGCCGTCCTCGCCAAAGCGATCGCCCTCGATGAATCCGCCGTCGTCGTCGACCTGAGCGGAGTTCACTTTATCAGCGTGGCAACCATCTGCTTGATCCTTGACGCAAAGAATCTCCTGGAACGCCGAGCGCGTTCGTTGGTGCTGCGAGCCCCACCGCCGTTTGTTCGACGGGTCTTCGACGCGTGCCATCTGAGCGATCTCCTCGACCGCGAGCCGAGCGCAGATGAGTTCGAAACGACGGAAGGGGCATCGGCGCTCGGGAGTTGGGTGGAAGTGCCAGCGACTGGTCGCGTTGGGCACGACGCCCCCGAGATGACGGAGCGCAACGTCGGTGAGCGGGCGAGCATTGAATCGGCAGGAGCTGAACGTCCGCTATTCGTGAAGATTCTCTGATCAGTGGACACGCCCTTTGACAAGGTCTCGGATCACAGAGGCCCTTGAGTGGTAGATGGTGACCGTCGTTCGCGGGTCCTCGGCCTCCTCATCGGCTCTGGGGACAACCCGCTTTGCGCGAGCCGGCTGTGCGAGGTCTGTGCCCAGGTCACGGGCATGAGCGGCGCGGGGATCATGCTCATGTCCGGGGACGTGCCCCGAGGCTCGCTGTGTACCACGGACAAGGTGAGTGATCTCATCGAGCAGCTTCAGTTTCTGCTCGGTGAGGGTCCCTGCGTAGACGCGTACCACCAGGACTGGCCCGTCCTCGAACCCGACCTGGCGAATCCGCAGTCGTCTCGGTGGCCTGCCTTTGCAGGGCAAGCAGCCGAGGCTGGCGTCCGTGCCGTCTTCGGATTCCCGCTCCAGGTGGGTTCGGTCCGCCTCGGGGCGCTCAACCTCTACCGGGATCGTCCGGGGCCGCTCACTGACGACCAGCACGCCGACGCCCTCGTGCTCTCCGACCTCGTGGCACAGTCCGTCTTGGTACTGCAGGCCACCGCGCAGCCGGGCGCGCTCGCCGCCGAACTGGAAGAGGGAGCCGATCTTCACTTCACGGTGCACCAAGCCTCGGGCATGGTCTCGGTGCAGCTCGGTGTCAGCGTCGGCCAAGCGCTCATCCGGCTGAGAGCGTATGCCTTCAGCAACGGCATCCCACTTTCTGAGGTCGCCGAAAGCGTGATCACCAGGACGCTGCGCTTCGCCGCAACAGGCGACGGGAGCTACAATTGAGTCGACGGCACATGAGCATGAGCGGACCTGAGCGAATTTGCGATCGAGGTTCGGCGGGCGCGGCGAGCGTGCCCATCGCCAGCCCGAGAGGACACGACACCCTGGAGGGAGGCGTGAGCATATGACGATGACCCGAGAGGCAAAATTTGCTCGCGTGGTCGTGGAGCTGGCCGACACGCTCGTCGCCGGCTTCGATGTTGTCGAGCTGCTGACCGTGCTGGCTGATAGTTGCGTCGAGATACTCGATGTGGGAGCGGCAGGGCTCATGCTGGTCTCACCCGATGGCTCCCTGCGGGTGATGGCTTCTTCCTCTGAAGCCATGCGCCTTTTGGAGCTGTTCGAGCTGCAAGCGCAAGAGGGCCCCTGCCTCGACTGCTATCGCAGTGGAAGACGGGTCGTCAACCAGGACTTGGAGGCCGGCAACGGCCGATGGCCCCGATTTTCCTCCGAGGCTCTCGCCGCCGGTTTCCATTCGGTCCACGCATTGCCGATGCGACTCCGAGGGACGGTCATCGGTGCCCTCAACCTGTTCCACGTCGAGCCCGGCGAGATGCAACAGGCCGATATCGACTCCGCCCAGGCCTTGGCCGACGTCGCCACCATCGCCATCCTCCAGCACCGTGCCGCTCTCGAAGCTCAGGTCCTCAACGAACAGCTCCACCACGCGCTCAACAGTCGCGTCGTCATCGAACAAGCCAAGGGGATCATCGCCGACCGACAGCACCTCAACATGGAGCAGGCGTTCTCCACGCTGCGCAGCTACGCTCGCAGCCACAACCGCCCTCTCACCGAGGCGGCGGAGGCCGTGAACGACGGCTCCCTGTCGCCTTCCTCTTTCGATCACCCACCTGCAAAAGCGCGGTCCTACTAAGCAGCGACTAAGTTACCGGACTTCCGGTGGTGAGCTTGGCAGAATGGTGACGTGGGCAAGCGCGTGCACGTGTCGGAAGGCGGACGCGAGTCGCCCGCCGCGATGTCGCCGCGACTCGTCGCAATGTGATCGCCGCAATCGACAAAGGGTTTTCCTCCGAGGAGGTAGCGGAGATCTTCGACTGCGGGCTCGTAGCGGGGGGGAGCTTTTTGCGAGCAGGCGGTAGCAGTTGCCGGCCAAGACGGTGAGGGTCGTGTCCAGGTCGACGTTGAGCGGCAGTCCCGAGCTGAGCGCGTTCAGGTGGAAGCCCGAGATGTCGGCGTCGAGCTCGTTTTCGATCATCATGCGCTCCGCGTAGCGGCCGAAGAGGTCCTTGACAGGAGTGGGCAGATCGTTCGTGACGAGCAGCGTCGGCTGGTCGTGACCGATGTTGCGGATCGCTATCTGGCGGAGGAACTGTCCGAGGCCTTTCAGCTCGATCATCTCCTCGTGGATCTGGGGGTGGCGGTAGCGGCCGGCGCGACGCAGGTGATAGGCGGTCCACGCCGCCACCGGGAGTGCGGCCAGTCGCTCGAGCTCGCGACTTCCGCGCTGGCGAGGCGTGAGGAACGAGATGCCCCGCCCACAGAGCTCGTCGAGGGTGTCGTAGTTCGTGAGCGTCGAGTCGAACACCAGCAGTCCTGGGTCTTGACCGAAGACCCGGTGCCAGTACTCGGCGAAGGAGAACACCTCTTTGGCCTGCTCGGCCTTGGTCACGTCGGCGTTCGCGCAGACCATCTCGGTCGAGGCGTGGTCCTGGGCGAAAAAGGTGAGGACCGAGCGCGTCCGCTGGCTCCTCGCCGGCACGTAGTGCTCCTCCAAGGGCACCTCGTCTCCGTGGTGACGGATGGTGTGGACGTCCAGGTTGAACCCCGCTTCACCCGAGTAGACGTCGAGCTCCGAACAGCGTCGAGAGATCGCCTCCAAGAGGGCGACGTTGGCTTGGCGCTTCACCCGGTAGGAGTAGCTCGTGAGGTGCGTGGCCCTGGGCAGCGCGCTCAGACCGAGCAGGTTGTCGCCGAGACCGGGATCTGCGCCGAGGGGGAACCCGTTCGCCGCCCGACCGTGACGCGAGCACTTGAGGAGAAGGAGCGATCCGAGGGAGTGGAACGAGGAGAGGACACGCGTGCTCGGATAGCGCGCGCCCCCGACGAGCTCGTCGAAGCGAAGTGCGACGAGCTCGGGCAAGAGCAGGTAGAGGCCGGCATGGTCGTAGTCGAAGCGCGAGCCTGCGGGCCATGACGAAAGCGCCTTCGCGCGCACCGGGTCGAGACGTGGTGCTGGCCCGGTCGGCCGACGGCTCAAGCACTCGATCCCCTCGGCGTGCAGGATTCCCCACACCGTCGGCACCGAGACCGGCGTGTTCGCGCTGATCGCAGCCGCGATCTCGGTGACCGAGCGCTCCTCGGCACGCAGCCTCAGCACCTTGTCGCGAATGGTGACCGACTTTCGCGGTCCCTTCGGGCCGGGCTTGGAGGACCGGAAGAGCTCCGTTCGCCCCGCCCGCAGCTCCGAGGCGAGCTGGTGGACCGTCGCCGGTGACTAGCCGAAGCGTTCGGCCACCGCTTCGGCCGAGCGCTCCTCGACGAAGTACGAACGCAGCGCCTCGTAGCGGCGCTGCAGTGCCCCGGTGGGAGAGGTGAAGAACTCCGACCCCGCACGCATCTCAGCTCATCTTCTGAAACGCCACAACCACATGCTTGAGCTCTTCTCGCTCCAGATCGTGGACCCGCAATCCCACGCCGGGAAGAACATCCAGGTAATTACAGGGGTGTAGCGATGCTCTTCACAATCACGACATCCCGCGGGGCGCATTTCCGCGCCCTAGCCGACCCGGCCATAGTCTCAGAAGATCACTTGGGCCCGCGCCGGCCGCCCGCCGCCGCGACTCCCTAGCCAGGAAGACTTCGAGTGGGCGTCAGTCTCGGAGCGCTACTGCGCGTGTCTACGGTGCGTCCCGAGGATCGAGACTGACCCAAGAGTCGCAGACCGACGACCTTCTCTTCGAGTGCCTGGTCGAACAATCGGGAACTGCGCTACAGTGAGAAGCAGAGGACGCCCAGACCCCGCTTCCATCGTCCCTGGCCGAGAGCCGGGAATGTCGAAGTGGAGGCACATATGGGTCGTCTTGGAATGACCTTGATCACCGCTGCTGTAGGAGTTGTGGTGTACTGGGCGGTGACCACCCCGGGTACGGGACTTCGGGTGTCCACCGTCGGTGTCGTCCTGATGGTGGGTGGAGTCGGTTTGATCGCATCGATGATTGTTCTGGCCGCGTCCCGACGTCAGGCGGGCAGAGGTGACCGCTCCTAGGTGGGTGGTGTCTTGTGGGGCGTTCGGGCGGCTGACCTTCCGCTGGGCGGCGGCTGAGCCGGAACTCGCGACCCGAGCTGCGCGGATCTACGAACCGCCGAAGTATGGACAGCGACGGGTTC
>JAJYMM010000026.1 GCA_021787035.1 Actinomycetes bacterium | reverse complement strand
CCAATGAAATCGACGGAGTCCAAGTCCGACCAGTGAAGGTCGTCGAGGAGCAGCACGAGCGGGGCTGAAGCGGCGGATTTCTCGAGGAACCTCAACGTGAGCGTGAACCGGGCGAGACGGGCGTAGCGGCCAAGGGGCCCCGTGCTCGCCCCGGCGATGTCGCCATCACCCCCGAGCCCCCGCAAGACCTGGTCGACAAGCCCAAACGGCAGACTGCGCTCCATCGGCGTCGCCGTGGCGCGCGAAACAACGAAACCCATGGGACGGGCAAATCCCTCTAGCCACTCAACCAGTGCCGTCTTGCCCAGCCCTGCCGCACCGATCAGGAACAGTGCCGTGCTAGATCCTGAGCGCAGCCACCCCAGGTGCTGCTCCAGGCTGAGCACCACCTGTTCACGCTCGACTAAGCGGCTAAATGCGTGCCCGGACGGACCGCTTACCTCCTCCTGCCCAGCTCCACAGCGCTCGCTACCTTCCAACCAGAGCCCCTCTTTGTCCAACCGCCTCCTCTCTTGTGCAGGCTCGGTCCGCGAGCCGTGCCCTCCGGCTAGCACAAGTGAGCCAAGGATAGCTCGCCAAGACATGGCGAGCGCCCTCACCGTGCTCGGAGCTTTCTTGGGCTTCGTGCATTGCCTGGTCGGCTTCACCAGCGCCCAGCTCGTAGGGCGGCCCGGTCCCGTCGTGGAGGACCTCGCAGCCAATGCTCCGCTCCGCGCAGACAAAAGCCCGGCTTTTCGAGCGCCAACCTGACTTAGCGTCAAGCTCGAGCACCCTCACCTGGCCGGGAGGCTCCCCAGCGAAAGCGACGAGGCCGGATCCACTGGACGCGGTGAACCACTGGAAGGCAAGGCTCTGGCCCGCAAGGGCACGTTTGCCGATCTCGGTAGCTGTGCGGAGGGCCGCCTTCAAGAAGCCGCCGCCACTTTTGCCGAGCTTGTTGACGTGTGCTCGCCGTGGTCCCACCTGGAGCGCTGAGGCGCGTTTCGAGGGAGACGTTGGCTGTCTTCCTACGGAACTTTGTGGCGTCCGCGTACAGGCACTTTCCCTCGTCGAGCTGGCAGGTTAATGCTCTGCGCAAGCTCGCCGCTCGAGCGCGGCCCCACGAGCTGAGGGTCAGTCGCCTTGGTAAAAATGGGTGATGTGCCCGATGCAACGGGATTTTCTTTCTCTTAGTTTGGGTGTCGGCACCACCGACTGCGCAGGTTCTGGGTGTGGCACCTAACCGAGATAAAGGAGGACGCAATGGGCTGGAATAAGAGGTCAGTACCCGCGTTGGCGAGCGACCTCGGCACCCGCGAGCCCGAGCGGACATGCCGTGCCGTCGGGCTGGTCGCGCTGGTTATCTGCGGAGCGCTTCATGCTGGGGGAGCAGCGCGTGCTGGAGCCTCGACGAAGCCCGTGCCCGGTGGGCCCGCAACCCCAACCAGCGCGTACGCGACCGCGGGCCTCGGGAGCCTTACGGTCACCTCCGCGATTGTCATTGGCGGCACTACGGTGCGCTTTCTCGGCGGTTGGTCTAGCCCAGCCGCGAGCTGCCAAGCGTCGCGACGAGTCGTCTTGGACGCGACGCTCGACTACCAGCCTTTCTCGCCCGCACCGAGGCCAGCGCGCCTGTTCCGCCTACAGCGCCGCGGGGCGGTGGAGAACTGCAGCGAGAGCGGGCCAAACCTCGTACTAGCCTTTCCCGTCCGACGGCTTGGGCTCTCGTGCCCGGCAGGTGTTTGGCCCCGAGGCCGCTACGAGCTCTCGGCGACCGCCTTGGTGACGGCGCCGAACGGCATGGCCCCCGATACCTCGTTGCGTGCGGTCGCGGACCTAGTCACCAACGAGAGCACGCCTTGCCAGTGACGGATCTTGACCTGGCGGCAGCAGCCTTAGACACCCTACGGTCGGAAGTGCCAAGGGCTTGTGGGTAACTATTTTCCATTGACATTGCTCCTCCTTTTCAGTTGAATGTCCACGCGGGCGGCCAGCAGGCTGCTGCCGACCACGACGTTGGTGAGTGGCCAGGCGGGGGGGCGTCGCCCACGCAGGGCGCCCAGACTGCGGGAAGCACGAGCGCACCAGGTCCGCTCCTATGGGCGGGTGGCGCTTGATTTCCTGGCACTGCGCGGCGTCAGCCCCGTCCCCACCCGCCTCGCACTGCAGCCAGGTCCCGGTCCCCTCGGAGAGCGAGGCGGCGCCTGTGCGCCAACAAAGGTCGGCCCGTCATGTCGAGCGGGGCCCGGTGGCGCGCCGGTGGTGCCGCTTGTTGCGGTACATGGCCTGGTCGGCTCGTCGCAGCAGCTCCGAGGCCCCCTCGGCCCGGTCCCAGGTGGCGACGCCCATAGAGGCCGAGACACCCTCCGGCAGGGCGTCGCCGAGGCGCTTGGCCAGCGCACGGGCGCCGATCTCGTCCGAGCCCGGCGCAAGTAGCCCGAACTCGTCGCCGCCGAGACGGGCGAGGAAATCCCCGCCGCCGCGCACCACCCCCCGCCAGGCTCGGGCAAGGTCTTGGAGCAAGCGGTCGCCCGCCTCGTGGCCGCCGGCGTCGTTGACCGCCTTGAATCCGTCGAGGTCGGCCATCACGACCGACAGCGCCGCGCCGCTGCGCGCCGAGCGTTCCAGCTCCTCCTCGAAGCGCTCGTCCCACATCCGCCGGTTGGCGAGCCCGGTGAGGGGGTCTTCCCGTGCGGTGCTGCGCAGCACGCTCACCAACCCGACCACGACCGCGCTGAGCACCGCTGCTGTGCCGAACACCGACAGCCACGCGACTACCGGCGGCTCGACTGGCCTCGGGCCGACCGCGAGGACCACCGCGTACGCCACCCCGGCAGCCCCGAGGTGCGCGAGCGCGCCACGAAGCGGGAGGTAAAGGACCGCGAAGAACGCCACAAGAAGGTAGAGGTTGGCGAGGTCGACGTGCTCGGTCGCGCTGGCGGCGGCGGCCACGCTCACGAACAGGTTGCCGCTGGCGACGTCGAGGTGCAAGCTCCAGCGCGGGAGGCGCTCGCCGATCACGACGCGCAGGCCAGCGTTGGCGACGGCAGCCACGGTGGCCACGAGCAGGACGATGAGCGAGGAGCGTGGCCAGTGGTGCAACGCCAAGACCAAAACGAAGACAAGAGCCCTGGTGGTCGCGAGGGCCGCGGCGGTCCGGCTCCGGTTTGAGAAAAACGCCCTTGCCCAGGCGGCCGTGCGGGTGTCGAGTGGGCCAGGCTCAGGGACTTGTGGGGGTGGCGCGGGCAAAGGTGCGTCGGCTATCGGCTCGGGAGTCACCGCTCATTTTCCTTGGGGGTCGTCACTGAGCCCCAGGTGCCCCAGTCGACTGCGGTCGTTCACGTCCCAACCCTTTCACACTCGGCGCGTGCTCGCGATAGTGGCCATCGGCACACGAGGGACCCTCCTTGAGCTGGGGGTGGTCACGCACCGGCGGCGACGCTGGGGCTGCTGGCGCTCCAGCCCAAGGAACGCGGCACCAACCTCGTTCAGGTGGTCTGGGCCACCCTGGGTTTAGTGGTGTCGCTACAGACCCCGGCGACGCTGCGCGGTAATGGATGCTGTGACCGTTGAAGCCGAGCTGCGAGAGCAGGGCCTTGTCCCGAAGAGCTTGACCTTGGCGAGGCGATGGTCGTCGCGCACGCTGTTGTAGCTGCGGAGAGAGGGGCGGTCGTCACCGTGCTCATAGACGAAGGAGCTGGGTCTCTCCTGGCCACATCTGAGAAGCACCGGCTCGACCGCTTGAGGGCCCACGTCCCTTCCGTGGGCTCGATCAGCCTTGTCAGTACCCTGACCGTTCTTGAGCGAGCGGCGGCCGGCGGGCGGTGAGTATTTGCCGCGCAGGGCAGCGATGCGCTGCTCCGAAGGCCGCGTCGGGGGCGCTCGGCTACAGAGAGACGGTCACCATTGCCGACTTGGGCGGCGGCCAAGCATTCAACTGCCTCTACGTGTCGGTAGCCTCACCGTCGGCTCGGTCCAGTCCCTCCACTCAAGTCCAGCCCCAATTACCCCTGCCGGATCAGACAGTTACGGCATCAGCAACAGATGCCGGTAACAATCGAGAGGTGCGAACTTCCCTAAGATCTCGTGCTAGAACGGGCAGGACGAGACCTCCTGCCCATCCCCGGCGTGACTTCGAAGCGCTACAACGGCAGCGCCTGCGAGGCCGCGGACATGTTCCGGCGGGGCAAGCCCCAAGAAGAAGTGCCCATGCCTTGGGTGTTTCCCCGCAGAGCGCGTCGCGCTGGCACGCGTTGCCGGCGGGAGGGCGGCCGCAAGGCCCTTGCCGGCACCGGCCGGGCCGGGCGCTTGCCCCGTCTTTCTGACGAGCAGCTCGCCCACGTGGTGGAGGCACTGAAGGCCGGCCCAAGGGCCAACGGGTTCTCGACGGACCTCTGGACGCTAAAGCGGGTGGCTGAGGTGATCGAGTCCGCTGCCGGGGTGCGGTACGGCACCAGCCTGACGTGGGAGGTGCTGCGCTGGCTCCTGGGCTGGTCACGCCAGTGGCCGCCCGGCGCGCCCTCGAGCGCAACGACGAGGCCAAAGCAAACTGGGCCGCCGTCGACTGGCCATGCATAAAAAAGCGCCCGGGCAACCTCGGAATGCGTGGATCGTCTTCCAAGACGAGAGCGGCTTCTCCCTCCTCCCCTCGGTGCGGGCCACCTGGACCCAACTTGGCCGATCGGCTCGATGCGCCATCGACCGACCCCGACGACTACGGATGGCTACGGATGGCCGTCGTGGCGGTAGCGAACACAACGACCATGGAAGGCCTTGGTGCCTTGGTCTTCCCCGCGGACCGGCGCGCTCAGCACCACCAAGTGGTGTCCGCCAAGACGGACCGCTACGTGCGACTAGGGGCCAGGGCGGGGCTCCTCAGGTGCACCCGGTGCTCCTTCGTCGGCTTGTATGCGTGCGACAGCGAGCCGGTAGATGGCGTGCTCGTCACGAACACCGATCGCCAGCACCACGCGTGTACAGGGGCCCACATCGCCGTAGATGAGCCTGAAGCGACAGGTGGGGCTACCGGGGAGATCGAACTTGACGCTGGCGAGGCCGGTCAGGTCGCCGCTCACACGACGCGCGCCGAGGAGCTTGCCAGTCACCCGGCCGTGGGCAAGGTCATCGAGCGCAGCGCGAGCGGCGGCCACCACATCCGGCCCATAGGCCACAAGCGCTGCCAGGTCATCAGGCACAGCCGGATGGGCGCGGAGCCGGTAGCGGGCCGGCTTCGCCCGTCGTGTCACGCCGGTCCGCGCTTGGAGGCCTTCTCTGCCGCGCTCGCGAGCGCTGCGTCCAGCTCCTCCTCGGCGAGCCACGGCCGATGGTCGGCGAGGCGCAGGCGGGCAAGGTCGAGGTCTACCTCGTCCTCGGCGTGGGCAAGCAACTTCTCCCAAGTAGCGATGGGCACTAGAACTGCCTGGGCACGACGGTGCGACCCGAAGAAGACCGGGTCGGGGTCCCCGGCATCGAAGCGTCTTGTGATCCGGCCGAGGGCTGCGCGCACTTCACTGGTCGGTACTACCACCATGGCAATACTGTAACAGGAACTTGTACAACTTCCTGACTGAGCTTGCGGTACTGTCTCAGCGTCAGGGCCGAAGGTTCAGCGGAAAAGGCTGAGCTGATTTTTCCAGTGGCCGGGCTCGCACCCCTCGGGCGAGGTCGCCCGCTCGGCCAGCCAGCGCGGGATACGTCCGCGGCGCAGGCCGCCAAGTCGACCACCAGGGCAGCTGGCGGGAGGGGCTGGCAGTTGGCCAGCGCCACACCCTCGGGGTCACCACCGGGCGCCAGCCCTCCAGGCTCGGGGGCGTGGCCCAGATGGCCTCCACCTCGGCAGAAATGCCGTCAAGGAGCCCTGCTGGCGATCCTGAAGGTCGTAGCGCTACAGGCGAGCGACGCCAGGTAAAGGGCACGCGCCAAAAATGGCCTCTGCGGTCGTCAAGGTAGTGGTACCGCCTGACCCAGCACTTGACCTCGAACGGGCCCGAGCGGCGTCAGTGGTCGAGCATCCTGTAGTTGGTGCCAGAAGAGCACGCGACTACCGCGCTGGGGTAGAAGCCCGCTGGTGCTGCCACCGTTCGGGCACGCTGCCCACCTCGGCGCCGCGACGACGACGGCGCCCGGTTATCCTTCCCACCGGCTAAGTCCGCGTGGTCGCGGCGCCCTGGCTCTCTTCTTGTCCGAGATGGCTCACAGGTGTCAATGGCATGCCTCGAAGCCTTCCTTTTGCCACCAGGCTTGTCTCGGGCGAGTGCTTACTGTCACCGACTGGCGACGTCGCGCCGCCGCTACGAGGCGCGCTTAGGTCTTTGCGCCCCGGGCCTGCTCGTCGTCCGCGGGCCTAGCTCGCGAGGGCACGTTCTCGTAGCAAGCGGGGCCGACCAGACGCTCCACCTCTGGCAGTACGACATCCCGGGCGCGGACTTGCCAAGCCCATACACGACCGACCTGGGGTACCGGGCGTCGTGGCACATAGTTGAGCGTCGTCCCGCCACACTTGGCCGACCACACGAGCGGGGACGGACAGCCGTTGCCCCTTGGCGTGGGCCCCCACGACCAGCCCGGCCGCCTTGCGCTGCGGACGGTCGAAGCCGCAGCCTTCGTGGGGCAGCCTTCGTGGCCATTTTTCTCCTCACTGAAAAGTCGTTAGCCGCACATTCGTGAGTTTTATGCGGGGAAATGGTAGGTTTTCTCCACTAGGTGGCCTTTTTGGCCTACGATCAATGAGTTTTGTGCTCGGGCGCTCCATGGGCTAACGGCCCTGACGTTCGCCGTCGTGGCCCAGGAGGCAGGGCCCCGAAGAAGCCCTAGGGGACCTGGTACAACCTTATGGCCGCGTCACGAGTGGGAGAGGGCCGCCGGCGAAGGGCCGGTCGTCCCATCGGGCTGGTGCGAAAATGGGCACGACTGCGAGGTTGCCATCGCCGGCGGCGACCATCAGCGCCAGACAACGCCTCCAGGAAAGGCGAAATCCTCCAAGGTCGCGGTCAGCATTTCGGCTCCGCCGCCCGGGCGCAG
>JAJYMM010000102.1 GCA_021787035.1 Actinomycetes bacterium | reverse complement strand
GGAGCGGCCCGGCTACGAGCGCATACCCCGCCAGTTCCAGTACCACATCCCGTTGGAGATCTTGTACACCGCGGTCCCCCTCGCCCTCGTGATCGTCCTCTTTGTGTACGTTTACCAGGCCGAGGACGCCGTGGACGCCGTCTCGCCCAACCCCGCCCTAGTGGTTCGGGTCGACGCCTTCCAATGGGGCTGGCGCTTCACTTACCCCAACCACTACGAGGTCCTCGGCAGTGTCGCCACGGAGCCGAACATCAACAGCCCCAACCTGCCCGTGCTCACGCTTCCAGCCGGCGAGACGGTCCAGATAAACCTCTATTCAGACGACGTCAACCACTCCTTCTACGTACCGGCGTTCCTCTTCAAGCGTGACGCCATCCAGGGGATCAACAACAGTTTCGACGTCAACATCCTCCCGAGCGCGGCCGGGCGGCGCTACATCGGGGAGTGCACCCAGTTCTGCGGCGTGTACCACCCCTTCATGCGCTTCTGGCTTGACGTTATGCCTAAGAACCAGTTCAACGCGTGGCTGTCCAAACAACATGGGCTGCACGTCGTCACAGCGGAGGGGTAGCAAGCAAAAATGACTCTCGTCCAAGAGCGCCCCCAGCGCTTCGAGCAGCCTGAGCGGCGCCTCACAGAGTTCATCCCCGGCCCGAAGTACAAGGGCCTGCTCGCCTACCTGACGAGCACCGACCACAAGCAGATCGGGATGAACTACATGGTGACCAGCTTCATCATGTTCCTGATCGGCGGGGCAATGGCGATACTCATGCGGGTCCAGCTCTCGGTGCCCAACAACAACTTCGTGTCGCTCGACACCTTCGCCCAGCTCTTCACGATCCACGGCACGATCATGCTGTTCTTGTTCTTAGGGCCGTTCGCGTTCGGGACCGCCAACTACTTGGTGCCGCTCCAGATCGGGGCGCCCGACATGGCCTTCCCCCGCTTCAACGCCTTCTCTTACTGGCTCTTCCTCGGCGGTTGCGTTGTGCTCCTCTCGAGCTTCCTCACCTCCTCGGGCGCTGCGGACTGGGGTTGGTTCGCCTATGCCCCCCTGACCGAGGCCATCCACTCGCCAGGGCCCGGCGCGGACATGTGGATCGTCGGGGTGGCCCTTGCCGCCTTTTCCAGCATGTTCACCGGCATCAACCTGATCGCCACGGTCTTTTGCCTCCGCGCGCCCGG
This sequence comes from Actinomycetes bacterium, assembly GCA_021787035.1. Classification (GTDB taxonomy): domain Bacteria; phylum Actinomycetota; class Acidimicrobiia; order Acidimicrobiales; family Palsa-688; genus JAJZYO01. Next base: position 5,850 of record JAJYMM010000102.1, on the reverse strand, counting down.
CATGACGATGTTCCGCATGCCGATCTTCGTGTGGAACCAGCTCATAACCGCTTTCTTGGTGCTGCTCGCCTTCCCGGTGCTCACATCTGCCCTGGTCCTTTTGTGGTGCGACCGTCACATGGGGACTCACTTCTACGACCCGACCCACGGAGGCCAGCCGATCCTCTGGCAAAACCTCTTCTGGTTCTTCGGGCACCCCGAGGTCTACATCCTCGCCCTCCCCTTCTTCGGTATGGTGACCGAAGTCATCGCGGTGTTCTCCAGGAAGCCGGTGTTCGGCTACAAGGGCCTCGTCTTCGCGACGCTAGGCATAGGTGCCCTGTCCATGGGCGTCTGGGCACACCACATGTACACGACCGGCGCGGTCCTGCTCCCCTTCTTCGCCATCCTGACCCTCTTGATCTCGGTGCCGACCGGTGTCAAGTTCTTCAACTGGATCGGGACCATGTTCCGAGGATCCGTGCGCCTCGAGACCCCGATGCTCTTTGCCATCGGTTTCCTCATCAACTTCCTGCTCGGCGGGTTCACGGGCATCATGCTCGCCGAGCCACCCATCGACTTCCAGCTCCACGACACGTACTTCGTGGTGGCGCACTTCCACTATGTGCTCTTCGGCGGCTCTGTCTTTGCCATGTTCGCCGGCATCTACTACTGGTTCCCGAAGTTCACCGGCAAGAAGCTCGACGACATGCTCGGCAAGGTCAGCTTCGTGCTCATGTTCATCGGCTTCAACCTGACCTTCTTCCCCCAGCATGACCTTGGCCTCCGCGGCATGCAGCGCCGCATAGCCGTCTACCCGACCAACGCCGGCTGGAGCTTCCTCAACATGCTGTCGTCGATCGGGTCGTTCATCCTCGCCTTCTCGGTCATCCCATTCCTCATAAATGTCTGGGTGACGCTGCGCAACGGTAAGAAGGTCGGCCCCAACCCCTGGGACGGTATGACCCTCGAGTGGGCCACATCCTCGCCTCCGCCGGAGCACAACTTCGAGTTCATACCGCCCATCCGTTCCGAGCGGCCCGTGTGGGACCTCAACCATCCGGACTACCCGACACTCCCCCACGGCAAGCACGCAAAAGAACTCGAGTTGGAGCAGGCCCGAGCCCTGGCCGGCGTGGGTGCGCGTGATAGCACCGCAGGCAGCAACGGAGGCAACGAAGGCAATGGGTACGCCGCTGGCGGCGACGGCCACGGCGGGGCTCCGCCAGGCGGCGACGGCCACGGCGGGGCTCCGCCAGGCGGCGACGGCCACGGCGGGGCTCCGCCAGGCGGCGGAGGCCACGGCGGGGCTCCGCCAGGCGGCGGAGGCCACGGCGGCAACGGAGGACAGGAGGTTTAGCCATGGGCAAAAGGGAGTGGCACCTCAGCCTCGGTGCGGCGCTCTTCCTGGCGGCGATCGGGATCGTCTACTGGGTCTGGAGCGGGGAGTGGTCCGGCACGATCATGCTCGGGTTCGGCGCCCTCGCCTACGGCCTGCTCTTCTTTTTCATCCTCCTGCAGTGGCTGCGCCGGCACAGGGCGCCCAGGCTCGAAGACCGCTTGGACGCTGACCCTGGCGAAGGCGAAGGCGAGATCGGCTACTTCCCCGGCAACAGCCTTTGGCCCGCCGCACTAGGGGTCGGGGCAATCAGCACCGCAGTTGGCCTTGCCTTCGGCAAGTGGTTCTGGGCGATCGGCCTGATCCTCCTCTTCGGGGCGCTCATCGGCTTCGCTCACGAGGCCGAGTCGCACTAGCTTGCCGCTAGCCGGCGGCGGCCCAGCCGGCGGCGGCCCAGCCGGCGGCGGCCCAGCCGGCGGCGGCCCAGCCGGCGGCGGCCCAGCCGGCGGCGGCCCAGCCGGCGGCGGCCCAGCCGGCGACTCAGCCTGAGTCAACTCGCACGAGGTTCTCCCGCCATGGCTCGAGGTTCTCCCGCCATGGCTCGAACGGAAATCTCGTAGTCGATAAGAGCTGATTCCGTGACATACCGACTACGAGAAAATCTCTTGATGGTATGGGCTACTGTCTATTATCATGAGAATCAATGAGAGATGGTCTCAGCCCTCAGGTCCGGGCCGTATTCGCTGGGCACGATGGCCTAGCCACCCGCCAGCTGCTACTCGAGGCCGGGATGACGCCGGAAGAGATGCGCCGGGCGCCGAAGCGCTGCGGATGGTTGGTTTTGGCGAGGGGCGTTTACAGCTTGCCCACTTGGCCCGAGACACCACAGCGACTGCTACATGCAGCTTGCCTGGCAACAGGCGGTGTTGCATCGCATACTTCGGCCGCATGGCTCTGGGGCCTACTCAAGGGACCGCCTAGTCGGTGGACCGTGACCGTTGCCCACGGGCGGCACGCCGTTAGCGACGTCGGACGAGACCGCAAGTCAACTGGAGCAAAAGGCCCACTAGTGGGCCTGGCCGGCTGGAAGAGGCGTGTGACGATCCGTTACAGCACCGACTTACCCGTCGCAGCCGTCTCCAACTGGAAGGGCATTCCTACCACCAACCCCCTCCGCACCCTCGTAGATATCGCCGGCGAGGTTGCGCCCAGCGTGTTCGACGACGCACTTGACCGAGGCATCGCCATGAAGCTCGTCACGGCGGAAGGAGTGGCTGCAGAGGCTGGACGGCTCAGCCGCCAAGGGCGTTCGGGCCCGGCGCAGCTACAGACCGCGCTAGTGAGACGCGGCCATGTTGACGCTCCGCACCCGAGCGTGCTCGAAAGCAAGCTTCTGCGGCTCTTCGCATCCCATGGCCTGCGCGTGTTGGCCACCGAAGTTGTCGTCGAGGACGGGCGGTACAGGATAGACACCCAGGTCGGCCCAAAAGTGTTCGTCGAAGTTGACGGCTACGCATACCATGCTTCTCCAGAGCAGAAAGACCGTGACGATACTCGTCGAAATGCCCTACGGCTAAAGGGCTTGACCGTCCTCGTGTACGGCTGGCGGGCAGTGGTCGACCGCGGTCTCCAGGTGGTCAACGAGGTGATGGCGGCACTCGAACAGGAGCGCTTAGCCCTTGCGCCTCGCGCTGGGGGACGGCATCGCCCGCTGGACTGAAGTCCGTCCGGCAACAGGAAGCGACCAACGATAGACCCGAGCGGGCCTAGCCAACCTGAGAGATACGGACCAGCACCCAATCGTGCGTCCCCGAAATCACCGATGCCTTGCAATACCGGCAGACGCCAGCTATGTCTGCATCAAGAGGGGCGCCGCAGTTGGGGCATTTGGACCCAAGGGTCGTACCCCCCTGCTTGGTGCGCGCACTTGAGGAACGTCGGAAGGTCCAGTCCTCCTCCCAGGGCTTGACCTGCCTGTCACCCCTGAGAACCCGGCCGCTAGCGTCCTCCACGTCATAGTCGGTACTCGCCGCCACAACCCGTACCGTTATCGTGTCGAACTCGGGACCCGAACTCGCGGCCACTGGCCAGATGTTGGACACCGCCAGGTAGTCGACCATATTGCGCTTCCGCGCATCGATGTAGCTCTGGATCTGCGCCCGGTGCGTCACCCAGAGGTCATCGGCCATGACCTGGCGGGTGATTTCCGGCTTCCTCTCACTCCATGCCTGTTCCACAAGAAAAAAGACGCGCTGGACTTGCTCGGTGAACTGCTCAAGGTCGAAGCCCGGGTCATTGGCCTTGATGGCAGCCAGACCGACATCCACCGGGCTTTCAGCCTGGACTGCCCGTGCGTGGTGCTGAGGAAAGAGTTCGGCTGGGATGCTGGCAGCCGCAGGACGCTCGTCGCTCATCCACTCGTCCCAGCTACCACCATTGTCATCCGGCCAGGCACCTCCCGTTCCAGAAAGCCTCTCCCCGACGCCTCGGCCGCTCACCGCAGGTACGGCTGAATCTCCACCCGGCCGAGGGCTCGCCCAGCCACCACCAGCGGGCCCTCCACCAGCGGGCCCTCCGCCAGCACTCCATCCCGCGGGTCCGCCCGTCGGCGGGCTATCGCTCCGCCAAACCTCGGTTCCCTGCCGCGCAGCAGGCTCCCCACCGGTCGAAGTGTCCCCTTGGCCGGCGTCGGCGCCCTGGCCTCCCGTCCACGTGGGGCCGTTGTCCCTACTAGGTCCGTTAGTCCAAGTGGGCCCTTGGCCTCCACCGTCGCCTTGGCCACCCGTCCAGGTGGGGCCACCGCCCTGCCCGCCGGCTTGGGGGTTCCGGGGACCATTGCTCCCGGGCCATCCCCCGCCCCCGTACGGGCCCCTCCCCGTTGAGCCGCCCCACGGACCGCCACGCCATGGGCCACCACCCCACGTACCCCGTCCGGACCGCATGACAAGCCGGAACATCATCCACATAATCACGACGAAAAGCAACAACCCCAACCCGCCGCCTCCGTAACCCATAATCTCCGAGACCTCCTTCTAGAGCCCGAGCAGCATCAAGGCCACCGAGACGAAGAACCCAATGGGTGCAGGCAGGGGGAACCGCTTGTCACGGAGTTCATCGCTTTCGGGCCTCCTCGGCTATGTCGCTGATGCCGGTGCTGCTGTGCCGCAGGATACACAGAAGCGCTGGCCAGGGGTTAGCACTGCCCCGCATGCCTGGCAGTGAAGGACCTCCACGAGTGGACGTGCCGCAGCTCGCGCAGAAGCGTGCCACCGGAGGGTTGTCCGAGCCACATGCGGCGCAGTGGCGCGCCTCGCCGGCCCCCCTCTCGCCGGCCCCCCTCTCGCCGGCCCCCCTCTCGCCGGCCCCCCTCTCGCCGGCCCCCCTCTCGCCGGCGACGCCGGACTCCACGGCGCCGGCCTCACTGCCACCGGCCATGCCGCCACCAGCCTCCCCTGCAGTGACCGCACCTGTCCCTGCCGCAAACCCCTTCCCACCTCCGGCAAAGCCTGGCGCGGGCGGGAGCACGGGGCCAGCCTCCCCCGGCACTCCTTGGCCGCCGGTCGCCGCCTGACCGGTAAGCCCAAGGCCAGTTGCCAGCAAGATGCCGGCATCGCCTCCGCTCCGGCCCACCCCCTGCCCAGCCTCGATTGCCATCTCTCCCGCCGCATAGCGGTTGAATCCACCAGCAAGGCGACTATAGGCCGTGTCCTTGGCGAGGCCCTTCAAATGCGCCTCATCCTCCCCTGGCAGGTTAATGTCGAAGTTGCCCATCCTCACCAGCGAGACGCCGTAGGTAGCGAGCTCGTTGTTAGCAGAGGCAATCACTACCTTTTCGAGCTCCGGCGTGTAAACGGAAAGACCGAGGACATGCCAGCCGTTGCGGGTCACCCGCGTCGTGACCTCCGTCCTCATAACCTTGAGCAGCTGGTCGCTTACCCAGCCAGCGACCCGTTCATTGTCCGTCACATCGAGAGTGCCGACGAGGTTCGTGACGAGCAATGCCGGATCGTGCACCTGGAGCGAGTAGTCTCCGAATACCCGCAGCGTCACAATGAGGCCAGTCTCAGGATCTTGGACCTCGTCGATGCGCCCACCGAATGTGAAGCCGGGGTACTCACGGGTGCCGACGAAATACAGCTCAGCGCGATAAGCGTTCCCTCCGGTAGCCAGGTCGATCAGCGTCCCGAGGAAGGGGAGCTCGTCCGCGTCCAACCGGTGCCGGCCGGGTCCCATGGTGCCGATGACCTGGCCAGTATTGACGAAGAGCGCCACCTCGTCGGCGTCCACTATCGCCTTCGAGTACTTGCGGATCCGCACGTCGGGCCACTTGAAGACGATCTGGCGCTTGCGGTTGTCGGGCACCGCTATGAACTCACGGATTGCGAGGACCATGCTTCCTCTTTTCGTCTCCGGTACCGGAAGACAGCCGCCATGGTACCGTCACCCCCACCCCTCAGTTAGGAGTGCCGCTACTCCGACGACCGGGCCACGACGACCGGGCCACGACGACCGGGCCCCGACGACCGGGCCAC
>JAJYMM010000081.1 GCA_021787035.1 Actinomycetes bacterium | reverse complement strand
GGCGAGGGGCGCCGGCGTGGGCCGCGCGGGGGTGGGCCGCGCGGGGGTGGGCCGCGCGGGGGTGGGCCGCGCGGGGGTGGGCGGGACGCCGCGGGTTGGGGACGGGGCTCAGGTGGAACTCGACTGGCGCGAGGTGCCGGCCGGGCAAGCTGACCTCGACCCCTGTCGGCACGACACCTGCCGGCATTGCAACGGAGACCCCGACGGTCCGAGCACCTCCTGCAGGCACTGCCAGCGTGCCAGCACTGAGCAGACGCGCTTTGCCGCTCGCGATGATGGCGCTCGCCCGCCACCGTTGTTCGATCGCCGACCCGGTGTAGTTGGACACCCCAAAGCCGAAGCTGAGGCGGCGCCCAGGGCTCAGGTGCGAAGGCAAGTCGGTCGGGTGGGCAAAGTAGAGCGCGACATAGCGCTGCGGCACCGTTACCAGGCCAGCTCGCCGCAGGAGAGGCGATCCCGCCTGCAGAACTGCCCCGACCACCAAAACGCCGGCCACGGCCATGCCGATTCGCAGACGGCCCGAACGTTTCGCCCGTTTGGCGACGGCGGACGACGAGACGTGCTCAGCCAAGGGCGGAGGTGCGCAAGCTCTCAGCAGAGCTGCTGTTTCCCGTGACCCCCGTTCTCGCGGCCTCGACCCCCCCTGAAGAACCGGTGCGGGCACCGCTCCAGGCCAGGACCCAGCTCGCAACCTCGGCAAGGCTGCCCACACCTTGGAAAACGTGGGCCAAGACGACCTCGCCCGGGCCCGCGTGCTCGCGGGCCCTCCATAGGGGAACACCGAGCAAGAGCAGGTAAAGCGGGCGCTTCAGCGCGATCGGCAGGCCGAGGAGCCAGAGGGGGTACACGAATGGGACAGGGTCTTCGAAAAGTGCCCTAACGATGCGACGCCGGTGCTTGCGGTAAAGCCGTGCCCTCTCCGCCCCGTACTGGCGCGCGCGACGCATACGCCGGCGGAAGGTCCCCCGGTCGTGCTCCACGCTTGCCAGAGGCTCATAGCGGATCCGCAGACCGGCATCAACCACGCGCCAGGTGAAGTCGACGTCGGAACCGTACGCAAAGCCTTCGTCGAAGCCGCCCACGTCTTCGAAAACGCTCCGGTGGACAGCGATGTTGATAGTCGCCGCCTCCTCCAGGTAATACATCTTGCCAGTGGGCATCGCTCTCTCAAAGCTGCCGTGGGCGCCCGTGGCGCCTCCGCTCACAACGAACTCGTCGCCCCTCGCGATAGGGGCCACCAGACGGCCAAGCCAGCCTTCGCATGGGACGCAGCCCGAGTCCACGAACACGACCACTTCTCCCCGGCTCGCCCGCAACGCAGCATTGCGCTGGCCAGCGATCGTCACTCGCCCATCGAGGGGAGGTTGGAAGTCGACCCAGCGGACCGAGGGGTGCGCGGCGCGGACAGGGCCCAGCCGGCCAGAGGACGCGTCGACAACCAAAACCTCGCTGCCTGCTGCGACCCCTCGCCCGACTTCGGCGGACAGCTGCTGCTCGAGAGCATCAAGGGTCGACCCGAGCCGCCGTTCGTCTTGGGACACGACCACGACCGAAACACTCAACAAGGATGCTCCCGGTGGCCGCTCGACCGTATGGGCAGCGACCGCCGTGGCAGGGTACGTCCCATACGACGCGCCCCAGTGGCCCGAGCTGCTCTCAGCGCCCGTCCCGGCCTCCTCCCCGACAGCGGCGTCCGGTTGGGGGCAGACGCTCACCTGGACACCTCATGCGCCGGCGATCGCTTGTCCTGTACTCCCCGGGCTGCACTTCGGCCGCCCGCAAGCAACGTGGCGTCCCTGCCGCCACCCGAGCCCGGGGGCTCGTCTAGCGAGATGACCTCATCATCGCCCGCACTCCGCCTGCCGGAGCCTCGGCGATCAGTGGCGCGGCCGTCACTTTCCCCTTCTGGCCCGTCGACCACGTGGAGGCCCCCCCTGCGCTGTGCCCAACCGCCCGCGGTCTGCGCCCGAACGGCGCCGGTCTGCGGCGTCCCAGCGGAAGCCGTACCCGTACCCGCCCTCCGGGCGCCTGTCGTCGCCCCGCTCGCCAATTCTGCCGGCCGAGGACGAAGGCGAACGCTGGCGAGTACTCGCAGGCAATCGACGCCGTCGCGCCAGGTGATCTTCTTTCCCTGGGCGTGAGATCTACCCACGTAGCTAACCGGTACCTCGTAGGGACGGTAGCCACGACGGAGCAGTTCTGCCGTAATCTCCGAATCCAAACCAAAATTGGCCCTCGTGAGCCGGAGGGAGCGAAAGACGGCCGAAGGGACCATTTTGAGGCAGCTGTGCAAGTCCGTGAGGCACGCATCGAAGAGCACGTTTGCCACGAGGGTTGTAACTCGGTTGCCGACGGCATAGCGGAATGAGTGGTATACGGTGTTCATCCCGAACATCCGCACCCCGAACACGACTTCGGCGGTCCCGTCCACGATCGGGCGGAACATGTGCACCAAGTCAGAGGCCCGGTACTCGAGGTCCGCGTCAAAGATGACGAAGTGGCTGCCAGTGGCCAGGGACGCAGCCGTAAGTACGGCCGCACCCTTGCCGAGGTTGAGTGGGTGATGGTGCACGACGACGTTGTGATGCCCGAGGCCGGCGAGAAGCTCACCCGTCCCATCGGTACTCCCATCGTCGACGATGACCAGCTCGAAGGGGTAGCCGAGGTCCATGCGCAGGACATCGTCAACTGCCGCTTCGACCGTCGATATCTCGTTGTGCACGGGCATTAGCACAGAAAGCTTCAGTGCCTGCTCCGTGCCAGTTACCTGCGTAGCGCTGCGCGTTCTAATAGTGCTCGCGTCCACTAGGTCACGCCTCCTGGTGGTGGGGTTTATGCAGAGCGTAGCTCCGGGATGAGAACAGCCGGTTTACTCCTGATTACGTCTCGGTAACTTCTCTCTCGTTTCTCCTCGTCCAAGCCGTACCGTTTAGGCCGTCAAGCAATCTGATGGTCGCACCTGCTAACGCGCGTACGAATGCTCGCCCGCCATCGGCTCCGGTCTTACCGCCACCAATACTCTACCCAAACTAACGGAGAGCCATCACCCCGGGAGACTTTTTCTCGGCACTGGCGGATAATGGCCCGTGAGCGGCCCAAACGACTAAGAGCGCGAACTCGTACCCACGACTCCGCTCATCGTGGCAGCTGGTGCCCGCGTGACACATGGCACCCGAGGGCCGTGAAACCCCCCAGCTAGCCGTGCCCGCCGAACGGCTGGCGCTGGCAGCTCTCTGCTGGCAGCTCTCTGCTGGCAGCTCTCCGCCCGCATCGCGCTAAGCGGCCGCGCGCTAACTAATGCATAGGGCGCTTAGAGTTTGCGAACCTTTACAGCCGTGCCATAAGCACAGATTTCGGTCCAGAGGTTGCCCAACTCGGAAGCGTCGAAACGGAATGCAAGTACGGCGTTTGCACCCTTGGCCTCGGCTTCTTCGACCATCCGTTCGACGGCGGACTCCCTGCTCTTGGAGAGGTTCTTGGTCATGCCCTTCAGCTCCCCGCCAGCCAGCGACTTGAACCCAGCGCCAAGTACCGACCCGACGTTCCGGCTCCTTACCGTCAACCCAAAAACTTCACCGATCACCTCGGTGACTTCATAGCCCGGCATGTCGTTCATCGTGGAAATGAGCACGAGCCGACCATAGCGTGCGGGCGGGCCACCCGCGCGTTTCAGTACCCGGGGCTTCCTTCCTGGGAGCCTCTGCCCTTGGGAGTCCCTTAGGCCCTGCGGCGCAGCAGGACCCCACGCACTATTGCCGCCTGCCCGGCGTGTTGGAGGTCGTCGGCAATTACGCTCACCAGGCGCACACCGAGCGTCACCGGCGGGTCCCATCTCCTGTCGACGACCCGGTCGAGGTCTGCGTCAGCCAGGCCCACCACGTAGCGGGCCGTCTCGTCGTGGACAGCGTCGTAGTACCCGGCGAGCAACGCCGGGTCGCCGACCCGGACCAACGCGACCTGCTCGCTCGTATGTCCGTAGCCCGTATCGGAAGGGGCCAGCGGCAAGGCGAACCGCTCGGCCCACCCTCGGGAGGTCCATATCTGGTCCACTCCGGCTACCTCAGAAACGTGGTCGTCTTGGACCCTCGAAAGGTGCCACACGAGCCAAGCAATCGAGTTGGCATCCCAGTCGAGCCGTTGGGCCAGCTCATCGCTGCTCAATCCGTCGATCGCTGCGTGGACGGCATCACGCACCCGCCCGAACGCGTCTACGAGGACCTCCGCGCTAGTCATAAGCCGACCCTGGCTACCCTAGTCAGTGGACGGCAGGTTCCGGCGTCCCTGGCCCGTACTCCAAGAAGTCGAGGTCGCAGCCCTCATTGGCCTGGCGGACAGTCGTTGCGTACAGCTTTCCCCAACCGCGGGCAAAGTACGGGGGCGCAGGTGCCCAGGCGCGGCGCCGGCGAGAGAGCTCTTCGGGGGCCACATCGAGGTCGAGACGCCGCGCGGGGACGTCAAGGCTCACGGTGTCGCCCTCTTGGACGAGGGCGAGCGGCCCACCCACCGCGGACTCAGGCGCAACGTGCAGCACGCAGGTACCAAAGCTCGTACCGCTCATCCGGGCATCCGAGATGCGCACCATGTCCCTCACGCCGGCACGGAGCAACTTCTTCGGCAGCGGGAGCTGGCCCCACTCGGGCATACCGGGGCCGCCGACAGGCCCGGCCTGCTGCAGAACGAGCACGGACCCCGGCGTCACCTCGAGCGACTCGTCGTCGATACGGCGTTCCATGTCCTTGTAGTCGGAGAACACGACTGCAGGGCCGCGGTGTACAAGCAGTTCAGGGGAGGCGGCGGTCTGCTTGACCACTGCTCCGTCTGGAGCCAGGGTCCCGTGGAGGACGGCGAGGCTCCCGCCTGGCCACAGAGGGTCCCCCAACGGCCGAATCACTCTTTCGTCGTACACCTGAGCGCCCTCTATCTCTTCGCCCAGGGTTCGCCCGGTGATGGTGATCGCACTGGTATCGAGCAGCCCAGATATGCGTGCCATCAAAGCCCTGAGGCCGCCAGCGTAGAAGAAGTCCTCCATCAGGAACTCGCCCGAAGGCGCTACGTCGGCGAGCGCGGGCACATCCCGGCAGAGCCGGTCGAAGCGGGCAAGGTCGAGGCCGACACCAGCGCGACGAGCCATGGCCACCAGGTGCACGACCGAGTTGGTCGAGCCTCCCAGGGCTGCCACGACCCTCACGGCGTTGTCAAAAGCGGCCTCGGTCAAGATCATGCCCGGGACGAGACCCTCTCTCACCGCTCCCACCGCCCGCCTGCCAGCTTCCGCGGCCATCTGCGCGTGGCGCGAGTCGACAGCCGGCACCGAGCTCGAGCCCGGCAGTGCCAGGCCGAGAGCCTCGACGGCCGCGGTCATGGTGGAGGCGGTCCCCATCGTCATGCACTGCCCCGCCGAACGCGCCACACCATGCTCGACGGCCTCCATTTCTCCGTCGTCCACCAGGCCAGCACGCCGGTCCGCCCACATCTTCCAGACTGAAGTCCCGCTCGCCAGCACCTTGCCGCAAGCGTTCCCCCGCAGCATCGGGCCAGCCGGGAGGAAGACAGAGGGCAGGCCGGCGCTTGTCGCCCCCATGACGAGGCCAGGCGTCGTCTTGTCACAGCCTCCCATGAGCACGGCCCCGTCCACCGGGTAGGAACGCAGCAGCTCCTCGACTTCCATGGAAAGCAGGTTCCGGTACAGCATGCTGGTGGGCCGCTGGAAAGCCTCGGCAAGTGACATCGCCGGCATTTCGAGCGGGAAACCACCCGCCTGCCAGACACCCCGCTTCACGTCCTCCACGCGCTCAGCGAAGTGCATGTGGCACGGGTTGATGTCCGAGCGGGTACTTATTATCGCAATCACCGGCTTGCCCTTGTAGTCCGGGGGTGAATAGCCGAGCTGGCGAAGCCGTGAGCGGTGCCCGAAGGCTCGGAGGCTATCGCCGTCCAGCCACCGGCCACTGCGAAGTCCGCTCACAGGCTGCCCTCTCCGGGCTCTCCGGGCTCCCCGGCGCCTTCCGCCACGGATAGCCGGCCAGCGTGGTTGGTGCCTCGGGCGACAGCGATCTCGGCCGCGAGGGCCTGGCGCAGCGACCTCAGATCGATGGCCACGGTCACCATCCCGTAGCCCTGCTCCACGGCCCTCCGGGCGGTAACGCCGTCGTAACAGTGCATGCCCGCGACCACTCCGTGCTCTGCGCACGCCGAACGTATCTTCTCGGCCGTCGCGATGAACTCCGGTGCCTCTATCGACCCGGGGGGCAGCCCGAGAGCCAGGCTCAGGTCCGAGGGACCGAGATATATGGCGGTCAGGCCTTCGGTCGCCACGATCTCGGCGAGGTGGTCAATCCCAGCCCTGGTTTCGATCATCGCTATGCAAGCGACCTTCTCCAGGTCTCTCGGGTCGCTGGTTTCGGCGCTGATAGAGGCCCGGAACGGGCCGAAGGAGCGCCGGCCAGCCGGCGGGTAGCGGCAAGCGTCCACGGCTCGCTTAGCCTGTTCGGCAGTCTCGACAAGCGGCAGGATCACGCCGGCGGCCCCGGCGTCGAGCGCCTTCATGATCGCGGCCGGGTTGGCTTCCGGCACGCGCACGATAGGGGTGGCGCCCCCTACCGTCACCGCCTGCAACATCGGCACCAGCTGGGCCTCCGACGCGCTCCCGTGCTGCATGTCGATGCAGACGTAGTCGGGCCGGAGCGCCGCAACCGCCTCGGCGACCAGGGTGTCGCCAATCGTGTTCCAGACGCCGACCGCTGCCCTTCCCTGGCGCCATCCCTCGCGCAAGAACTCCTCCACGGTCCTGCCTCCTTTCGGGTCGGGCCTGGTGCCCAGCCAGGACAGCCTAGAGCGCTCGATGAAAGGGGACCCAGGAAGCGCGTGCGCGCATCCTCGGCCCTCACCCGGGCCGAGGGCCCTGACGCGAGCGCGAGGCAATCGCAGCAAAGTTCGCGATCAGCCGTTCGCCACGTCGGGCGAGCCTCCCAGTCGCGCCGAGCGACATGCGTGGGCGCGCGAGCGGGCGCCGGCGGGGCGGGCGGGGCGCCGGCGGGACGGGCGGGGCGGG
>JAJYMM010000256.1 GCA_021787035.1 Actinomycetes bacterium | reverse complement strand
TCCACGAAGTAGGCGCGCAGGGCCTCGTACTGGCGGTGCGTGGCGTTCACCGGCTCCAGGAAGGCCCTTTCCAGTGCTGTTAGCTCTCCTCCTTCACTGCTGAACACAACTCCACTATGTCAGGTCTCCCCTTCGGACTGGTGGATCCCCTCGATGGCGAAGGACAACTGTGTAATTACAGGGGACCTGCACCTGTGCCCGGTACGGGGCCCAGCGACCTAACAGTGTGGTAGCCGGGTCAACGGTTCAGACGACGCCTAACAGCTAGCCGCCACAGTGAGCGCCCTAACGGCCTGAAAAGGAGGTCTCCCGTTACCGCCGCCCCCCTACGTGGGAGTCCAGGCTAGGCGCGGGCCTCGGGCCCAAGCTGCGCGCCCAGGTCGCCCGCGCCGGGGGCAACCCCCTGTTGATCGAGGCCGTCGTCAAAGCCCTGATGGACGAGCAGCAGGTCGGCCTCGACGGGCCGGGGGCCGGCGTTGTTGAGGATCCAGGTCCCTACGGCATCGCCGGCGAGCGAAAAACCGTGGCCGAGTTCGAGGAGGCAGGTTTACCGCGCGTGGACAAGGTCGTCGGCAGTTATGGGGCCCCAGCCCCGCCGGCGGTGCAGGCACCAACCAATGTGAGGCTCAGCCGTGATGGCACGACAGCGAACCTCAGTTGGGCCCAAGGCGGCGTGGCACCTACGGGCTATGACTTGTTGGTGACGACCGGGGACGGCGCGACGACGGAGACCTTCTTGCCCGGTACCGCCCGGAGCGAAGAGATCACGACCGACCTGCCCAACGAGAGCGTAGGTGTACGTATAAGGGCGATCGGCCCGAACGACGTCCTCGGGCCGACGGCAAGAGATGTGCTCACGTCTGCTTAAGCCTCAGCCCCGCTCGTTCCCAGCTCGGAGCCGGCGGGTCGCCCAGCGCCTCACCTCGCTCCGTGGGGGCGGGCTCCAGAAATAGCCTTCATTTGCAAGGATAATGGGCCGCGTCATGAGGGCGGGGAAAGGCGGAGTCGTCGGGCGGCCGCTCGAGGTGATTCGGCAAGTCCGGCGTCGAGGAGCTCGGCATCCGCGCTCACCAAGGAGATCCCGAGCGCTTGGGCCGTCGCGACCCAACACGCGTCGTAGAAGGTGAGCCCTTTGGTTGCCCCCATGAGGGCCGCCTGCCGGAGCCAGTTGGGCGCCACCGCGAGCGGGGAGCCGCAGATAACGACGAGGTCGTCGAGCTGGTCGGCGACATCGGGCCCGCTCCAATGGAGCGAGCGAAGGAGTACGTTGCCCATCTCGTAGAGGGCCAGGTCGATTACCCGAGCCTCGATCTCACCCCGTCTTGTTGCTTCACGCAACGCTCGTGCCTCGGCGACTTGGGACTCGCCTTCGCCGTGGAACCACTTTATGAGGACCGACGTGTCGACGAGGAGCGCCGTCACCGGCGGCTGTCCCGGTCCCGACGGACCAGGTTGGCGGCTTCGAAGCGGCCGGCGGCGCGGAAGCGTTGTTCGGACCGGATGATGGCGTCGTCGACATCGGCGGGGTTTGGTCGCGCAATCTCGCGTCGAGCGGCAGCGGCGAGCAGGGCGCTCCTGCTCATCGACCTCTGTCGTGCCACCTCGTCGATCTCTTGGAGCAGCTCCTCGGGCAACGACACCATGACCTTGGACATACTCAGATTATAGCTCCTAGTATTGACCTGGAGCTGGCAGGTGACCCGTCTCGGCAGGGCTCGTCCGAGAGACAGCCACGGCCGCCCAACCACACGGTGGGCCCCGGCGCGGTCAGCTGGCATACCTGGGAGCTGGTGAGAGGCTGGGCCCTCGTTGTGTTGTAATGCCTCGCCCACTCGGCGAAATGGTCGCGAACTCGCGAGTTGCGGTACGATCAAGCAGTCATGACATCCACCGTGAGACCGAGCACAGACGGCCGGTTCGTCTTGATCCCGGAGACGTCCGAAGAGCGTGCCCAGCGCGAAAGGGAGCGCGCGGAGGGGGCCGAGAGCCGCATGAACCTCACCAGGGGCCAGGTCGTGACCCTGTACAAGGCTCGGCTACGCTCGACTGAGGCTCAGTCGCCGGCGCAGCGCTAGAGAGACCGCTTCGATCTCGCCGGCTCGGGGGCCGGGAGTGCAGTGACCAGTGCCATTCCGACCGTATCGGCCAAGTTGCGCAGCGTCCGGAGCCCGGCCGAGGTAGTGAAGTACGGGTCGTCGATCTCGCTGATGCCGGTCAGGACGCCGATGGTCGTAGCGCCCGCTGCGATCGGGGCGGCAACCACAGATCGGTAGGCACGGAATTCGTTCTGCTGGGCTTCGGTTAAGCCGTGCGTGGCGTCCGAGACAGCGTCCCCCGAGGCCAACACCACAGTCCGGTTCTGCCAGGCGAGGCCCGTGGCCCCCTGCCCAACCTTGAACACGTAGGGGCTGGACTCGTCGTCCGTCGGATCCGGGAAAATCGGATAGAGCAGGTGCCGGTCGTCATCAAAAACGTAAACTGACCAGCGGTACGACGGCGGTGTGCCGTGCGTGCCACTCCGCAACAGTTCATCCAGAGTCTGCACGGTCGCCGGGACCGGGACGTTGGCCAGTTCGTCCCCCCATCGGCCCTCCTGTTGCTTTAGCCGAGCGCGAGCCTCAAGGACAGTCATAAACGCCGGGATCAACCATACAGCACCGATGACTACTCGCCACCGAAGAGGAAGCCCACCGTCGGTGTGCCTGGGGGATGGAAGCAGTTCGGGTGAGTACAGCGTGAAGACGAGCGGGACGGTCAGCACCGCGACTCCGCTCAGAATTAACATGACATTTGGAGCGACGCGTCTGAAAACGTCGAAGGACTCCCGTAACTGGTTCAGTTCATAGAGAAAGCGGCGTCGGATGCGGTCGACGCGGCGTCGGATGCGGTCGACCAAATGCTCGGTTAGTCCTTGTCGCACGCGCTGCCATGCCGGCCGCAGCTTCTCCCGCACCTTCCCTACTACCCTCAATTACGACCCCTTTCATGCACGACGGCACTATTTGGCCACGGACGGGCCGGCGAGGTCTAGCTGGCTTGCCAGATCAGGTCCTTGGCGTGTGGGTTGCGCCGGCTGGAGCTGTTCGCCACGGGTTCGGTGACGGTCCAACCGCGGCGCCCGAGTTGGCAGCCAGCTGCTCTGTGGCCAAGTGGCGCAGTAACTGCACCGTCGCGCCCGCCCCGTTTGAGGCTCCTCGCTAAGCCCAACCTCGGGGTTGACGAGCGGCGGCCGCGCGGGGATGCCGGTCACACCTACAGGTGATAACTCCCGGTGCATTTGGATTGCAACGGGGTAAGTGCAAGACGAACGAGCCGGGCGGCCTTCCCCGGCTCGTTCTTGCTCCGTCGGCTTTTGGCGGCCGGCGCCCTAGTTCCTCGAGGGGAAAATGCCCTGTAAAGCGATGCAGAAGTTGAGCGCCAGGTAGGGCGCACGGATGGCCACGGGCTGGCCGCCGCCGCTACCCGCGATGGCGCTTTGGTCAAGTGCCACGTTGCCTGGCGGCGAAGCGTAGATGTTCCCCGCCGTCGGGCGGCCCAGCACCGCGCCGTCCGGCCGGTCGGTCGCGGCCTGAGCGTCGGAGCCCTGGAGGGCGTGGGTATGCGAGGGCAACTGGTTGGCGCTGAGGGTGACGGCCTCGCTCCCGCCCGAATCGCCGATCGAGTAGCTGGACAACCCCGGGGCCTGCCCCATGTTGAGCGGTACTCGCCCCCGGAGGTCCGGGAGGCCGAAAGTGGTCTGCCCGTCGCCGCCATAATACGTCCCGAGCAAAGAAAAGAGGGCCGTGTTCTGGCTTATCGAGAGCAACTGCCCATTGCATATTGCCCACCCAACGGGGGCAAAATTGAAACCGAAAAGCCTTATCTCCCCAATGAACGCTTCAGCCACCGGCTCCTCCTTTTGTATGGGAGCACGCTGCTCCCCGGCGCCAGACTCTAGGGCTTCGCTACCCAAGAAGGAAGGACCACCGAAGATCTTTGGATCTCGACTAGGTTTCACCCATGGGCTACGCTCAGGTGCGTACCAGTCGCGTTGTCCTGCCCGACGACGCCCCCTTCCTCGAGGCTGTGTACCGCTCGACACGAGAAGCGGAGCTTTCAGCCCTGGGGTGGCCGAGCATCACGGCCGAGATGTTTGCCAGGTCCCAGTTCGATATGCAGACGCGCTACTACGCGTCCGCCTTCCCCTCTGCCGAGCACTTGGTAGTGGTGGTGGACGGCACCCCGGCAGGGCGGCTCATAGTGGACCGGAGCGGGCCTGGCTGGCACGTGGTCGACCTTTCCCTCCTCGTCGAACATCGGGGTGCGGGCGTGGGGACGGCAGTGGTCCGCCAGCTCTTGGACGAGGCTGCGCAAAGCGGGGTCGACGTCACCTGTCACGCCGAGAGCTCGAGCCGCGCCCAGCGGTTCTGGGAGCACCTCGGTTTTATCGCGGGCGACCGCGAGGGTGTCCACGTGAGGATGGCCCACCGGTGCGGGAGCTCTCCAGGCAGAGACGATCTGCCAGCGCGCGGGTCAGGCCTTTCGCCCCAGGCTCAAAGCGCGGACCTCGCTAGCCACTCTACACAGTGGTACTAGCACTTATCGTGGTATCTGGGGGTCGCGATTGAGGCCGGCCCATAGACGGTGCTTAGGCCTGCCTATAAGCTCACTGCGACGTCCCGAAGTACAACTGGGGCTGTCTTAGCGAAAGGAAGGGTGACTGTGCACCTGCGCTGCTTGCTGAAACCCGTGAGGATCCTCGCCGCGCTGGCCCTCGCCACGGGCCCCGTAGCGGCCGTGGCAGGCCCGGCCGCCGCCTCGAGCGCAACGTTCCAGAATGCCGGCCAGATAACCGTTCCCACGGGGACCACTGCGCCGGTGCAGGCCACGACTTACCCCTCGCCGATCTCGGTCTCGGGCCTGAGCGGTACGGTCACCGGCGTGACGATCACGCTCAACGGGGTGACCACGTACGGGCCCGCCGGCATCCCGGCCCAGGCTGCCGGGTTCTCCGAAGACATCGGCGCCCTCCTTGTAGACCCTGCGGGTCAAGGGCTGAGCCTGTTCACCTCGCCTGGCAATTTCAACGAGGGCCTTTCGGATGCGACCATCACGATCTCCGACAGTGGGACCAACTACTCGACGGCCTCAAGTGGCCAACCAGCGACGATACCGAGCAGCGGCAGCTTCACCATGCGGCCCGCCGACTTCAGCGACCTCTACGGCAGCCCGTCGCCCTACGACGTTTACCCCTCGCCCGCACCCGGGGGCTTCGGCGCAGCTGCGCCGACGGGGAACGCCACTTTGACCAGCGAGTTCACAGGAGCCAACCCCAACGGGAACTGGGACCTGTACATGACCAACAACGTCAGTGGCGACCATCAAGTGGTCTCGGGCGGGTGGAGCATAACGATCACCACTTCCGCCGTAGCGGTCAGCACCACGACGACCCTGAGCTCGGGCAACAACCCGAGCTTCACGAGCGGCACCGGTAGCTCGGTAAGCCTCACCGCATCGGTGTCGAGCGGCAGCGGGACGCCTACGGGAACGGTGGCGTTCAGCGAGGGCGGCTCGACGATCGCTGGGTGCGGTGCCGTAGCACTGTCGGGCGGTAGCGCAGTTTGCACGACCTCGTTCGCGACTGAAGGCAGCTACGACCTGACGGCAACTTACACGCCCAGTACCGGCTCAAACTTCTTGGGCAGCTTTGGCACCACGACCCAGGACGTCTACACCCATACGGTCGTTAGCGGCACTACGTTTACCAATCCCGGCGGTATCACGTTGCCGAAGGGTTTCAGCACCCCGACGACTGCCGACCAGTACCCTTCACGCATCTTCGTGAGCGGCGTCAATGCGACGATCGCCGGCATGTCGGCGACTCTGTCGGGCGTGAACTTCCAATCGGAGTTCGCCAACGACCTCCAGGTCCTGCTCGTCGGCCCCAACGGCGCTGGGTTGGTGCTCATGTCCAATGTAGGCCCAACCGACGGTACGACGTCGCCGGCCATAAACGACGCAACTTTCACCTTCGCGGACTCAGCAGCCGCCCAAATGCCCCAGGCCCAGGACCCGAGCACCGGGGCTTACAAGCCGACTGATTACTCGAACTTCGAGCCGTACCCACCCCCGGCGCCTTCTTCTTACAGTTCCCCTGCAACTGTGGGGTCCGCCACTTTCGGCAGTGTGTTCGGCGGCACCAACCCCAACGGGACTTGGGAACTGTTCGTGGTGGAAGACGGTGGGACCAGCGACCTCGGGGGCAGCATTTCTGGCTGGAGCCTCGATTTCACGTTTGCGCAGCAGGTGCAGTTCACGAGCACGGCGCCGGCCGAGGGAGTCGTTGGCACTAACTACGACGCCACTGCCACCGGTTCGCCCTCGGGCGTAGCGGTCAGCTACTCGGTGGACAGTTCCTCGACTGCGGGTGCCTGCTCTGTCGGGCCCTCGACCGGCGTGGTGAGCTTCCTCGCCCCCGGCACCTGCGTGGTTGACGCTAGCCAAGCCGCAACCACCGGCTGGCTCGCTTCCAACGTGGCCCAGCAGTCCATCCCGGTCGTCGCGCCCTTGCCGCAGCCGAGCGTCACCTCGCTCTCGCCCACGTCAGGGGCGAGCGCCGGCCACCGCTACCTCGAGATCTTCGGATCTGAGCTCTCGCCCAACGGTGAGACATGCCTTTGGTACAGAGGTGCTGGCTGCACCGGCATAACCGTAGAGATCGGGGGAAACCCGGCCTTCGTCATATATGGCTCGCCGACGGTGCTTTTGGTGCTCACGCCCGCGGGCACCCCTGGGCTTGCAACGGTCGCGGTGACCGTCAACGGCATAGCTGCCACTGTGGGATCCTCAGCCATCTACACCTACAACTGAGGTCGGATTAGGGGCGTGTAAGGGGGAGGTCGCCCTGAGCCCGACCTCCCCTTGGTTTAGGGCGTCGCTGCATCCCGTGAGCGGCGGATGTCCCGTGTGTCAGCGACGGGAGGTCACCCACAGCTTCTATCAGGGCAGTCACCGGGTCCACCGCCAGATAGCAGGTCCCGAACAGGTCTGCTGCACCACCAGGCGGGTCGAAACGCATCGTGCCCGACGTGCTGAACCACTCG
>JAJYMM010000037.1 GCA_021787035.1 Actinomycetes bacterium | reverse complement strand
GCGCGGCGTCGCGCCCCCACAGGTCGTCGAGGGCAGCCACCGTCCCGCCGAGCTGCGCCGACTCGCCCAGGATGGCATGCGCGGCCAGCGGTGAGAGCCGTACCTGGAGGCACTCCATGGTCCCGGCCAATCCCCGCCCTCGAACGCCGCCCGGCGCGAGCCCGGCGACGATGCGCGCTCGTTGGCGCTGACCAGTCCCGTCTTCGACGACGAGCGGGTTGTCGCCGAGGTCGAAGAGCACCGTGACGGCCGGGTGGGGGACGAGCGCCACCTCGGCAATACGGTTTTCTCGGTCACTGAACCCGGCCATCATGACACCCGGCAGGTGGCCAGGCCCTGACGGGACGGCGATGTCCCACGACGGCACACCCCCACGAGCTGGTTGGGCGGGCTGCACGCCGTCATGTTACGGACCATCACCGACGGCGAGGCCGCAGCCCAGCCCTTCCCCACCGAGGTCCATATATGGACAGCGGGCACCTGGACTGCGGAGGACCGTCGTGGTTGTGGGCGACAGCTCCCGCGTCAGCGGTGAGACAGTCCGCCCCCAAAGAAGGCGAGCACGAGGCGGCAGGAGATCGATCAGGGCAGTGCGTACGCATGCCCTGTGCAGCCCAGGCACGACCTTCGGGTTGGTGGCCTGCAGTTTCGGTCATCATTTCTTGAGCGAAGCGTGCAGTCTGAACGGCCGGCGGACAAGGCCGGGCCGCTCACCTCGTCATGTAACTTGACTTACTGATGTGGCCGGAGATCGACCTTCGTCAGGACCGGGCGTTCCTCGTTTTGGCCGAAGAACTCCACTTCGGTCGCGCCGCCGCTCGCCTCGGCGTCACCCATGCCAGGGTCAGTCAGACAATCCGTACCCTCGAAGCGCGCGTCGGGGCCACGCTGTTCGAACGCACTACCCGCCGGGTGACCCTGACACGACTGGGCGCCGAGCTTGAGGGCCGATTGCGCCCGGCGCACACCGAGCTTGCAGCCGCGCTGGAGCGGGCCGCGACGAGTGTCAGTGGCACCGCCGGGACGCTACGAGTAGGAGTGACGACGGTCACCGACACCCTCGCTGTTCATGAGCTGGTCGACGCCATCGCAATACAGCACCCTGACTGTCGGCTGACCTTGGTCGACATCGGCATCTGGGATCCCTACGGCCCGCTACGCAGGGGCGAAATCGATGTGCTGTGCAACTGGCAGGTCGTTGACGAATCCGACCTGACGTGCGGACCGACCATCGCCGAGCACCCCCGGGTCCTGATGGTGGGGGCCGGACATCGCCTCGCCACCAAGACCGCGGTGACCGTCGAGGACCTTGCGGGC
The DNA here is from genome assembly GCA_021787035.1 of Actinomycetes bacterium. Lineage (GTDB taxonomy): Bacteria > Actinomycetota > Acidimicrobiia > Acidimicrobiales > Palsa-688 > JAJZYO01. The sequence continues at coordinate 5,809 of JAJYMM010000037.1, read as the reverse complement.
GAGACCGTCAATGGCGTACCGCCCAGCTACCCCAGCGCTCTTGAGGATGCCCTGCACCCGCCTCGGACCCCCTCCGGGCTGCCCATTCACCGAAGTCCGCCTATCGACTCCCCCGCCCAGGTGTTCAACATGGTCGCCCACGGCGAACTCGTCTCACCCGCACAGGCCGGGATACGGCCATGGAGCGCGCGACCAGGTATCGTCGAAATCCCGTTCGCCGATCTCCCGCCGCTTCCGCTCGGTCTGATCTGGTGCACCGCCCACGAGAACGAACGAATCCGCACTCTGGCAAAGTTCGCGACCGCCAGTCGAGACGCCGCCGATACCGTCTCAGACAGCCGAGACTGGTCGCACGCCGACATCACGGCGGTCGAGGGAAGCGAACTTCGCGCCCTTCTGACTCTCGCCGACGAATGCCACTTTGCCCGCACCGCCGAACGGCTTGGCCTGACCCCCTCTCGCGCCAGCCAGCTGATCCGCAAATTGGAGACCCGTATCGGCGCTCCTCTATTCGACCGCACCAGTCGCAGAGTTCAACTCACCCCGGTCGGATCCCAACTATGTCAAGAACTCCGGCCGGCCTACGACGAGATCGCTAATGCGATAAACCTCGCCCGTCGAACCTCTCGGACGGTCGGACAACCCGCGCCAACCAACCGGCCCCACAGCTTCGGGCACCCCGTTCAGAACACGGGAATAGTCTTTCAGTCTTGACGCGCGGGCGCTTCACCAGCATGCTTGCCGAGGGCGACCAAAGTCCCCCGCTCAAGAGCGCCGTGACCGGCACGGACTCCGACATCAGGACCGCCGCGTCTGCGGCGCGGCCCATGCGCCGACCTGACGGGTGAGGAGCAGGGAGCAGGTACCGGATCAAGGTGATCGGGACGCTGTTGCTCGCCCCGTATCCTGGCGCCGGCCCAGACGGTACGAGCACACCGCCCACCGTCCCCCCGTACCCCCGGCCAGCAACTGAGACCGCCGGTCCCCGCCCCGACCTTCAAGCTCGGCCCGGGCCACAAAAATGGCGGGACCAGAGCCATCGCCGTTGCTCACCCGGCGAGTGACAGCTCGAGCGCTCATCTGCCGCCCTTGGACGCGTGGAGGACGGCGGACAGCAGACGCCGCAGGGTCTCCCGGTCGGCCGCAGGGAGGGACGCAAGAAGATCGTCGTCGTGCTGAGTCGTCGAGGCGACGAGCTTCTTCGCCAGCCGACGGCCACGACTGGTGAGGGCAAGGACCCGCCGGCGGCGGTCCGACGGGTCGACGGCTCGGCTGACGAGCCCGGCCTCGACCAGCGACTCGACAACCGCGACCGCGTTCCGCGGGTCGACGCCGACCAGCTCAGCGAGCCGCTGCTGGCCGAGGGGACCGGCGTCTCCGAGCGCCATCAGCATCTTCGCCTGCGTGGGCGTCACTCCCAGCTCGCCGAGCGCCTCGGCCCAGCGTTGGTAGACGACCGAGCCGACCGTCCCGAGCAAGTAGCCGATGCGCACCTGAAAGACAAGGCCGGGCCCCTCGAGATCCTCGGTCGTGCCCTCCGCGTCGGTCACGTCCCGAACACTAGCCGGTACACATGCACTACGATCTACGTGGCGTATGTATACTTCTTCGGCTGGCCGGGGGCCAGAAGGACAACCCATAGGGAGGCGTCATGAGCGAGGCGCGCAGGCTCGCCTCGGAGCCCGAGCCAAAGACCGTCACCGTCTCGGTCCCCGTTGAGGCCGCATTCCGTGCCTACGTCGAACGGCCGATCGAGTGGGTCCCTCCCGCCCACCGGGTGACCGTGGGCACGGCGTCGATGACGATCGAGCCCCGAGTAGGCGGCCGCTTCTACGAGACGGCTGCGGACGGGACCGAGGCGACCCGGGGCACCGTGGTCGAATGGTCTCCTCCGTCACGGGTGGCGATGACCTGGCGGGTGGGGACCGGCTGGCAGCCTCTCGCCGACGACGAGCACGCACCTCACGTCGAGGTCGACTTCAAGAGGACCGGCCCGAAGACGACGGAGGTGACCGTAGCCTACACACACCTCGAACGCTGCGACCCCGCCTTCGCCGAGCAGCTTCTCGCCGTCCTCGCCGCGCCAGGGCCCGGGGAGACGCTCGAGCGCTACGCCCGCGTCGCCGAGCAGCCTCCTCCCGAGGAGACCGAGGACAACGCGTGACGACCGGCGAGCACGACCGCGACCCCAATCACGCCAACCGCGCCGTGATCGCCGAGCTCCGGGCCAACGCAGGGCGCGTCGGCGGGTACTTCGCTGGTACCCCACTGCTCCTGCTCACCACGACCGGTGCCAGGACGGGCATCCCGAGAACCCGGCCGCTCACCTATCTCGGCGACAACGACCGCTACGTCGTCGTCGCGGCCAACGCCGGCGCACCGGAGCACCCTGCCTGGTACCACAACCTGGTCTTGCAGCCCGAGGTCGTCATCGAAGTCGGCGAGACGACGTGGACCGCCACCGCCGTCGTCCTCAGCGGCGCCGAGCGCGAGGCCCTGCTCCAGCGCTTCGAGAGCACGTACCCGGTAACTGCCGGCTACCAAGCCAAGACCGACCGCAAGATCCCGGTGGTCGCTCTCTACCCACAGCGGCGACAGCCCCGCGGCCCGGGCACCGCGGGCACTCCGGGCACACGCCATCTGTGAGCGTGTGGGCGGCACCTTGAGTCCGACGAAACGTCGGCACGTCAACGTGCCAACCAGCTTCTGGAGGGCGATCCGATCTCTGTCGCCGTACGAGGTGGACGTGAGGTGCATCCCCGGCCGGCTCCTCCATCCGCCCTTCGACGCGACCACGCAGCGTGACGCCATCAATCTCTCCAGTTTCGTGGGATAGAGCAGCGCTTCGCTTCTCGAAGACGTTCGGTTCCACGCTCGATGAATATCAGGCTTGGCCCTGCCAGGCGCTGACGGTGTCCTCGGCCCAAGAGCGAATGCGTTCTTCATACCCGTCAGCAGAGAAGCTCCCGTCAAGAGCGACGTCCGCGATAGTGGTCGCAAAATTGCAAGGCGGCATGACGTCAGGGAAGGGCGGAGCACCTGGGAAGTCGCTGGCCTCGGGAGCCCGTCCGTGTCGCTGGTGGGAGTTGAGGTGTCGGACACGGTCGGCCATAGGTGCAACAGCCAAGAGCCCTCCACGTAGGTAAGCGTGCAGCATCGCCCAATAGACTGCCCCCGCTGTACCTGGGAGGCGGGCGGAGTGTTGGAGAAAGAAGCATGCGACGGCGATGCCGTGGAGCGGCCCCCACGGTGCCTGCCTGGAATGATCAAGCGCCAATAGTTCTTGGAACAGGTCGTCGCATGAGCGCAGGGTGGGAGCGCCACACTCCATGCATTTAGACATGCCTCATTGCCTCGTTTGGGTGGCGTAAGAGAAAAGAAGAAGTCGTGCGATCGCCGAGGGGAGGTGGCTGGCCCGCTCGCCAAGGCCGACCTCGTCGAGGAGCTGGCGGGCACGGCGCCGGGCCTCTCTTGGCGAGCGTCCGGCGAGCAACGCCGGCAGCTCGACGTTCTCCTGGGCAGTGAGCTCGTCCATGAGGTGGAAGGCCTGGAAGACGAAACCCACGTCGTGGCGCCGGAGCTGGGCAAGTGCGCGTTCCGAGAGCCGGTCGGTGCGCCTGCCGGCGACCCACAGCTCACCGGCGCTCGGTCGGTCGAGGCCGCCGACGAGGTGCAGCAGGGTCGACTTCCCGCATCCGCTCAGCCCCATGGCGGCGTCCGGCTGTCATAGCCGGCGCCAACGATCACCACCTGGGTCACGCCAGCGTCGAGGGCATCGATGACGGCCCGGTCGTAGAACAGGGTCCGACCGGCCAGGTAGCCGAAGGTGCGGTTCTAGAGCTGGTGCACGGCAAGGCTGAACCCAATCGCTTGGGCGACGCGGAGTAGGTCGTCGGGGTCGGAGGTCACGACGGGGGCGGCAAGCTGGCCGGCAAGGACGACGACCAGGGCGTCGACCACATCGGCTGTCCCGGCCGCGCCGCAGGCCACCCCGGCGGCGCGCGCTGACTCTTCGGTGTCGGGCGTGATGTAGCAGCCCCGCAGGAACCGGGCGAGGTTGGCCTGGCTGGGCCGACCACGCCAGACCTGGCCGAGCACGGCAGCCGGCAAGGTCGGTGTTATCTGGGATCGAAGCGCTTCCCGATGCAGGGTCCATGCCCGTATCGACCGGCGCTCGGCGGCGACCAAGAGAATACCAGCCGTCGCAACGGGATCCCCATCTGACACGATGGCAATGGTGGGCGGTAGCAACGATGCCATAGTGATGGACACGAGCACGACAGGCCCCCAGGGTGCTCTCCCCCCTTGCGCCGCCAAGAAAAAGGACCCCTGACCAGCCAGCGGAGTGGGCCGTAGTCACTCGTATTCGAACCTCGGCAACGTGCGGAACAGCTCCTGGGGACGCACTCGCGCAGGGGTCGGCCGGGTAGTTCAGGCGGGAACGGCACGAACAGTGGGTGCCGGGATCGGCTGCCCGCTCGAGCGGGGCGCCTCCAGCCACGCCTCGACCGCCACCTCAGCCTCGGAGACTGCAGCGTGGGCAGTGTCGCCAACAGCAGAGCAATAATCGAGGTCGGGAACATCGGCCACCCAGGCCTCGTCCGCGTCGCTCCAGAAGACATTGATCGGGTACGCAGCTGGAGGGATCACTCGTCCTCCTCGACTGAGATCGTACCGCCGGACGAGAGTGACCAGTTCGAACCCCGACGACCTGCGGTTTCGCCTCAAACGCCTTGGCCAGAGCAACCTATAGGCGGCGGATCTATGACGGCTATCGCTTCTCCGAGGGTGGCGCAGTCCGAACGGCCGGCTTCTGGCCCTTCTCGATGCAACCGATGAGATCCCTGTTGGGCCGGAACGGCATCTTGCATCGTGTCGCCCAGCTCCTTGCGGCGAGGCACTCCTCCATCGGTGCCTAGAGTCGACGTCGTGGCGATCGCTTGGACCACCGCGTTCATCGACCGGCCTGCCGACGTCTTCGACTCAGCGGTGACCTTCTGGCTGGCGGCCACGGCGAGCTCCCTATCGGCCACCAGGGGCGCCCACGGCCAGTTCGCCACGGTCGTACCGCCCGACGGGGACGCCTATCTTCGTGTCCAGCGAGTCGATGCCGATCGCGGCTCCCACTTGGATCTGCACGTTGACGACGTCGAGGGCTTCGTCGCTCATGCGCTGGCGTCTGGTGCCGAAGTGGAACGGTCGATCACAAGTCCGCCCATCTTGCGTTCGCCGGCCGGAATGGCGAGCTGCGCGGTGGCATATCACGGCGCAGGCCGTCGACCCGCTCCAACTCGCTCTGCGAGCGGCGTGCTCAATCTCATCGATCAGCTCTGTATCGACATTCCCGCCGCACGCTTCGACCAGGAGTGCGAGTTCTGGTCGGCCCTGACCGGATGGGAGCTTCGAGCATCCTCAGTTCGTCAAGAGTTTAGGTTCCTAGTTCGACCACCCGACATGCCACTGCGGATACTGCTGCAACGACGAAACGACGATGAAGGGCCAGCGCACGCTCACTTGGACATCGCCAGCGACGACGTAGACGCCCTCGTCGCTGACCATGAGGCGCTGGGGGCCAGTGTCACCGAACGTTTCGACTACTGGACGGTCATGACGGACCCATCCGGCCATCCCTACTGCGTAACCAGCCGAGACCCACGAACGGGGCTGCTTGCCTAGACGTAGACGAGATCCCCCCGCTCGGCGTCGGCGCTGTGCAGGACGACGTGGTACTCCTCGTGCCAGAGGCGCGCGCAGGTGGCGAAGTCACCCGAGGACCGGGGCGGCGCCCTCGGCGCGGGCTTGATGTCGT
>JAJYMM010000052.1 GCA_021787035.1 Actinomycetes bacterium | reverse complement strand
GCGACCTGCGGGACCTGTTGGCTCGATGGCGCGACGAGGTCTTGACTTTGAAGGCCTTAGTTAGATCCTCGACTTCGAGCGGCAACAACTGCGGCTCCGGGACGGTCACTGTTATCCTCTCCTCTCCTCTCGTGGCGCGAGAAAAAGGCAATCGCCTTGGTCTTGCGTAAGTCCCCCGGGCGCCCGCCAGCGCCCATGGGCTCAGCGGAGGAAGAAGGGGGCCACGTCGAGGATCCTAGTAGCCGAGCTGCAACAAGTCGACCGATTTTCGAAGGGTGCAAGTGGCCCGTTTGCGGCTGTCGATGCTCCAGTGCTGTACTGGCAGAGTTAGAAAATGACTACGCCGGCTGCGCCTCAGTGGCCGTTCCTATCGGCCGACGCCACGACGGGCGGTTTCGTACGCGCTGGCGGGGAGGGCGAGGGCGTCTTCGCCGGAAGGCTCGCCGGCAAGCCCGAACGCCTCGACTGCGCTGTCCCGACTGCCCCGCCATCCCTCGACGCCACCGGGCGGCGGCTCCTGATCGCCAACGAGCTGAGTAGCGGGCGCACGCGCCTTTCGATCGCCCGGCTGGACCGACCCGACCAGCCGCTCTTGCCTCTATGCGAGCTCCTCGGCTCGGTGCAACAGCTGCTCTGGGATGATGCGCGTGCGCTTGTGCTCGCCCTCGTGGCGGAACCCGGCGCCGATACGGCCTCGCTCACTTCGGGCCGGCGTCAGCCCGCCGAGCAGCCCGACCCCGAGTTCAGCCGCGGGAAGGAGGGCCGCCAATCGCTCTGGGCTATCCCGCTGGCGACGGGGCGGCCGTCCCTCCTCAGCGCGACGGGGCCGTCGATCTGGGAGGTAGCGCTCGCTCCAGACGGGACGGTCGTTTGCATCTGCTCCGACCAACCCGGTGAGGCGGCTTGGTACTCGGCCTTTGTCGGCCGCCTCGATCCCGCAACGGGGGCCTGCCGGCGCTTGTACTCGCCGCAGTGGCAGGTCGCGTGGCCGGCCGTCGACCAGGCGACCGGCAACGTGGCCTTCGTCGAGGGATGGGCGAGCGACCGGGGGCTCGTCGCCGGCGAGATCTTGATCACCAGCCCCGATGGACAGCTGGAACGGCGCATCAAGGACATCCCAGCCGACGTGACCTGGCTCGCTTGGGCCGAGGCGAGGGGAACGACGGGGGGAAGGCTGTTCTACGCCGGTTGGCAGGACCTCGGAACCGGCTGGGGGTACGTGGACAAGGGCGGCAAAAGGGAGCACCACTACGAAGCGGCGGGCCTGCTGGGCTCCCGTTGGCGGCCCTCGCTCGCCCTTTCCGCTGACGGAGAGGTCGCGCTCGCCTGCCGGTCGGACGAGAGGACCCCCCTCGAGGTCGTCGTGCTCGGCCCAGGCGGCGGGCGGCGAGCCTGGGCCAAAGGAGAGGGAGCGGCACCGGCGATGTCGGTCGTGGAGGGGTCGTGGGAGGGTGGCGGGTGCCAGGAGGTCCACGGGATCCTATTGGTGCCCGACGCCGGCGCCGCAGGGCTCGTCGTGGTCGCGCACGGAGGCCCGACCCTCTCCTACCATCACGGCTTCGACGTAGCGCGCACCAACCGACTGGTAGCAGAAGGATTTTCGGTGCTGCTCCCCAACCCTCGTGGCGGCTCTGGCCGCGGGCAGGGCTTCGCTCGAGCGAACTTCGGCGACCCCGCGGGAGCCGAGCTAGACGATGTCCTTGCCGGCGCCTACTGGGCCTACCAAACGGGCCTACTCCCCCAGGGCAAGCCCGCGATTATGGGCGCCTCCTACGGGGGCTACCTATCGGCCGTCGCGGCTTGCACCAGGGGGGAAGAGATCGCCGCCGCCGTGGTGCACGCGGGCATATCCGACATCGCGAGCTGCCGCCACACTGCCAACAACCCACCATTCTGGGACACCTTGATGGGCGGGGCGCCCCACGACCCCGAGGCGCGCGACCTCTACGTCAAACGCTCGCCCGTGTACATGGCGCACCATCCCGTGGCGCCGACGCTCGTGCTCCACGGCCAAAACGACACTTGCGTGCCGGTGGGGCAGGCCCACGAGCTTTATGCCACGCTCCTGTCTCTAGGTGGCGAGGCCGAGCTGGTCACCTACCCCCGCGAGGGCCATCAGCTCGCCGAGGCCGACCACCAGGCCGACCACTGGGCGCGGACGCTGCGTTGGCTGAGCACACACCTCCAGCTCGTCCCCGACGGCTAAAGAGCTGGCTCGGCATACGCCCAAGCGTGTCCCAGCGGTCCGGCTCACGCGCGCTCGGGTGGGTGCCGGTCCCAGGCTTCAATGGTCGCCAATGACCTCTCCCAAGGGGACAGGCACAGCCACGGGGCGCTTTTGGAAGTCTCCGGTTTCTTCCAGGCTCCGGCCACTGAGTGCCGAGAGCGCGAGCTGGAGAGAAGGCCCGCAGGTGCGGCCCTGGCAATAGCCCATGCCGCAACGAGTCACGTTGCGTACCTCTCGCACCGTCGCCGCCCCTTCGCCGATGGCCTCGCGTACCGCGCCCCAAGTCACCTCTTCGCAGCGGCAAAAGAGGGTCCCGGCCTCCAACCACTCGAGCCACCCCTGGCCGACGGGGTAGAGAGGTTCTAGGCGCCTGGCGAAGGCACGGGCCGAGCTGAGCCGCCGCGCGTGGCGCTCCCGCTCGCGGCCGGCCCGGTGATCGCTGAGCCCTAGGTAAGAAGCTGCAGAATGGCCTGCGAGCTCCCCCTCGAACTCGGCGACATCGGCCCCAGCCACTCCGGCTAGCTCGCCGGCAACGAACAGGCCTGGCACCGAGGTCACCATGCCGTCACCCCACGCGATACGCGCCGCGGGCTTCTGCGGACTGGCGGTCTCGCTGGCCCCCAGCTGGCGTGCTAGTTCGAGACGGGGGACGAAACCATAGGAAACACAAAGCGCATCAGCTTCGAGTACTTGCTCCGTCCCGTGCGCCGGCACCCAGTCAGGGCCGAGCCGGACGGTCACCGCTCGCTCCACCCGGAGGCTGCCGGCGGCGCGTACGACCGCCCTGCCGGTTAACAACCGAACCCCATGGCGGGCGAGCACGGAGGCGTAGCCCGCGGCTTCGGCCAATTTGGCCGGGTGCCCAAGCAGCGCCGGCAAGGCGCGAGGTACCGACCGGGATGTGGCAGCTTCGACAACCGTGACCGCGCTCCCGGCTCGGGCGAGGGCGACTGCGACCGGCAAGAGGAACGGCCCCGTCCCGGCGACCACCACCCTGTCCCCGATGGAGAGGCCCTGAGACTTGAGAAGGGACTGCGCGGCGCCGGCAGTGACAACGCCAGGAAGTTCCCAACCGGGGAATGGCAGCGTGAGCTCCGAGGCCCCCGTTGCAAGGACGAGCGCGCGCGAGCGGACCGTTTTAGCGTGGGCCGACCCGGAGTGGTTGGCCTGAGTGCCGGCATTGCCCTGCGTGCCGGCATTGCCCTGCGGGGCCAGCCGGAGCACGAAGCGTTCAACGTCCTTGCTTACCGCCCAGACGTCCGAGCCAAGGACGAGTGCCACCGGGCGGTGGCCGCCGAGCGGGCGCCAGCGCTCCGGCAGGTGGGGCCCGGCCGGCAAAAGGTCGCCCTGTCCACCGCCGCCGGCACGCGGTAGGTCAACCAGCGCCTGGCGGAAATACTGACCCCCAAGGCGGGCACCGGAGTCGACTAGTACAACCGTCGCGCCGCGCGAGGCCGCCGCCATCGCAGCCGCCATTCCCCCAGGACCGCCTCCCACCACCGCGACGTCAGCTTCGAACACGCCCACTTCTGGGGCCTCGGACGCGCCAGCTTCGAAGAGCGCGCCGGCCGGCCCTGGAGAGCCCGAGGGTTTCAGGCCTGAGGGTGGCGGCACGACAGGGCTTGCTCCACCTACAGATCTCGATGTCATCACCCGTGCCCCTTGCTCGAGCGGCGCCACGCACGCTCTCACCGCCCTGCGTTGGCCCTCCCCGCCGGGGCCCGCAAGGTCGACCAGGCAGTCGAAGCAATTGCCAATCCCGCAAAAGAGGCCCCTCGGCCGACCACTGGCACGCGTCGTGCGCCAGGCGCGCTCGCCGTTGAAGAGAAGTGCGCCCGCCACGGTCGTCCCGGCCGGGGCGACGAGAGGGCGCCCGTCATAGGTGAATCTGACGAGCCCGCGCGCCGCCGGCGCCACCCTTAGGCCGTCGCCGCTCATGGCTCTCGCGGTGATCACACCCCGGTTCCGTCCGTCGCTCGCTCCCCCAACGCTTCGACCTGGCGAAGTCGGCGTCCCCGGGTGCGAGGCGGAGGGGGCGAACCTAGCCGCGGAGAAAGGCGCCAAATCCAACGGAGGCTCACGGCCGAGCAAGATAGATTCGACCAGTTCGGCCGTCACCTGCGACAAGAGGATCCCTGCGCCTTCGTGGCCCGTCGCGTGGACCAAGTTGGGCACCGCGGCGTCGGCACCGATAACGGGGAGGCGGTCGGGGGTCGCGGGGCGGAACCCCACGTACGCACGCATCAACCGCACGCCCGAGAGGCCCGGGACAAGCGCGACAGCCCGGCGAGCAACTCCTGAAACGGCCTCAGGGTCGACCTGGCCGGCGAAGCCCACGAACTCCCGGGAGCTCCCGATCAACATCGTCCCAGCCGGGGTCGACTCGACAACCGCTGCGTAGCCTCGCGAGGCCGCTCCCTCATGGATGGAACCGACGTAACCGGCGTCGTAGACCTTGTAACGGACGAGTTCAGCCACCGGCTCGGTCACGAGCACGTGTCCCTTCCGCGGCTCTACGGGGACGTCCCCACCCAAGGCACGCGCCAGTTCCCCTGCCCAGGCACCGGCAGCGTTTATGACCCACTTGCCTACCGGGATAGTGCCCGTGCTCGTGAAGAGCGCAGTAATGACGCCTTCCGCGTCACGCTGCGCACCCAATACCTCGGCTCCCCGCAGCAACTGGCCTCCGGCGGCGCGGAACGACCTTCCCTGGAACGCGACGGCCAGCATCGGCTGGACCTGGCAATCCTCAGGGTAAAAGGCGCCACCAGCAAGGGCCGGGGATAAACCGGGCTCAGCGCGGGCCAGCTCTTCGGGTGAAAGGAACTCAACCCTTACGCCCTCCGCCCGCTGAGCCTCGGCCAGTGAGCGCAGTCCTGCCAGGCCCTCCTCGTCCCAGGCGACGACGAGGCCGCCCTTCTCCCTCAGTTCGACGCTCGAGCCAGCTTGCTCACCGACCCAGCGCCACAACTGAAGGCTCCGCTCCGCCAAGGCGAGCTCCGCCCCGGGCAGCTTGTCGGACACGAGCAAGTTGCCCTCGCCGGAGGAGGAAGCTCCGGCTGCGGGGCCCGCCCTCTCCACCAGTAACACCTCCAGGCCGGCCGCCGCCAAGCGCGCGGCGACGGCGGTACCCACGATCCCCGCCCCAATGACCGCCACTTCGCAGGCTTTCGGTAGGTCCTCCCGGTACATCTGGGGCCCCTTTTCGACGCGCTTAGACGGGTTACCGGCCGAGCAAGAAGCCGGCGGGGAAAGGGTCGTCTGGGTCGAGAAGGTAGCTCGCGAGCCCCGTGACCCAAGCCCGGCCCCGCACCGTTGGGACCACGGCTCGGAAACCACCGACGGACGTCTCGGCCAGGAGGCGCCCTACGAAGCGGGTCCCGAGGACCGAGGCGTGCACGTAGTCCTCTTCGAGAGCGAGCTCGCCACGAGCATGGAGCTGAGCCATGCGCGCGCAGGTACCGGTCCCGCAGGGAGACCGGTCGAGCCAACCCGGGTGGATCGCCACGGCCGAGCGGCCCGAGACGTCCCCATCTCCCGCCTCGGTGAACACAACGTGGTGGCAGCTATCGACCGACTGATGCTCCGGGTGGGCAAAGCTCAACTGGCGGTTGACGGCGCCCATTATGGCGAGCCCGGCCTTCACCAGCTCGTCGTAAGCCTCTGGGACTACGCGCTGGCCCACCGAGGAGGCAGGCACCAGAGCATAGAAATTGCCTCCCCAGGCGAGGTCGAGCACCACCTCGCCCATGCCGGGGACGTCCACGGTCGCGCCCGCCAGGTGCAAGTAGGCCGGCACGTTTCGGAGGGTGACAGCCTTGGCCCGGCCGGCTTCCACGTCCACGGACGCCTCGACCAGGCCAGCGGGTGTGTCGAGGCGGACGACGGTGACTGGCTCTTTGACCTCCACCATGCCGGTCTCGACGAGGACGGTCGCGGTCCCGATAGTGCCGTGGCCGCACATCGGCAGGCACCCGGAGACCTCTATGAACACGACCCCGAAGTCAGCGTCAGGCCGGGTCGGCCTCTGTAGCAGCACACCCGACATCGCACTGTGCCCTCGCGGCTCGTACATGAGCAGGGTGCGCAGGTCGTCGCGCTCGTTCATCAGGTACTGACGTCGGGCCTCCATGGTTTCGCCTGGCAGCTCCCCCACGCCTGCGGTGACGACCCTGGTCGGCATGCCCTCCGTGTGGCTGTCGACAGCGTTTATTACGACTCGCGAGCGCATCAGCCGACCGCCAGGAACCGGCGGACGGCGGCTCGCACCTCGTCTGCCTCCGGCTTGGCAATGGCCAGGCGAGGCAAGCGAACGGGACCGCCGTACCAGCCCACTTCCTCTTGGGCCACCTTGACGGCTTGCACGAAGCGGGGGTCGGCGTCCCAGCGCAAGACCGGGAGGAACGCCATATACCTATCCAGGGCCTCGCTCCATTGCCCCGTTGCGCAAAGATCGAAGAGCTGCACCGACTGGCGGGGAAAGGCGTTGGCGAAGCCGGCGATCCAGGCCGTCGCCCCCATGAGCACGGCTTCGGCCAAGGTGTCGTCACATCCACAGATGACCTCGAGGTGGGGCGCCGCTTGGCGGATGGCAGCGACACGGCGCACGTCTTGGGAAAACTCCTTGACCGCCACGACCCCCTCGACCTCCGCGCTGAGCCGTGCGAGCAGAGCCGGCGTAAGGTCGACCCGCGTGGAGTACGGGTTGTTGTAGGCAATGATGGGCAACCCGGCCCGCGCCACTTCGGCAAAGTGGGCTACGACCTCCTCGGGTGTTGGGGCATGCGAAGTAGGTGGGAGGCACATGACGGCTGGGCAACCGACCTCTCTGGCATGTTCGGCCCAGCGGCGGGCCTCCCTCCCCGACTTGCCGGACACGCCGGGGACCACCTCGACCCCTGGCACGGCGTCCCTGGCGGCCTTCACGACCGCCGCGCGTTCGTCCTCCCCCAGCGCCTCGTACTCGCCAAGTGAACCTACAGGGACGAGGCCAGTTACGCCGCCTCCGGCCAAACGAGCGCAGTGGGCTTGGAACTGGTCGAGGTCGACTGCTCCGGCCTCGTCGAAAGGGGTCGTCGTGGCGACGTACACGCCAGAGAAGCGGGGTGGTTGGCTCACGGGCCCCACGCTAGGCGGCGAGCGCGCAGACCCCCAAAGCAGAGGCTCCCGAGGTGCCAAATAACGAGGCCTAGCTGTCGGAAGGCGGCACCACGAACTCCCTCAGGAGGCTCGGATAGTCCGGGCCGTACGGAAGGCCTGTCCCAGGGCCCGAAGGTGCATGGACGATGCCGTGGTCATCGATACCATCTTCACGCCTGATTGGGTTGCCCCACACGAGCGACTCGTAATAGGTGCAGTTGGGGATGGCCATACAAAGGTGCCTGCACGTAAGAGTCGGGCCGTGCGGCTCCGCCCTCATCCTGAACGAATCGGCCAGGTGGGCCGTGCGCATCGCACCTGTGAAACCGCCGCGGAGCTCGACGCTAGTCCGCACGAAACTGGCGCAGCCAGAGGCGATGAAATCCGCCGTGTTCATGTGGGCGCCGTCAGAGGTCTCCCCGACGAGCAGCGGGGCTGCCTGGCGTTCTGCCAGCCACTTGTAGGCGGTGACTGAAAACTCCCTTATCGGCTCCTCATACCACAGGTAGTCCGCGTCAGCCAGAGCCCGTCCAACATAGATAGCGTCGGGAAGGTCAAAGCCGGCGGAACCGTCGTACATTAGGGGTACAGAATCTCCGAGGTGCTCCCGCACGGCCGTGCACAATTTGGCATCCAAGCGGGCGTCTCCAAACGCGTGAAGCTTGATGGCGGGGTAGCCAAGCTCGATGCACTGGTCGACCACGTCTATGTACTCATCTATAGAAGCGAAGGTCGTTGTGGACGCGTACGCTTCGATCTCGGTACGGTACCCCCCGAGCAGCTGCCAAGTTGGCAACTGGGACCATCTTGCCGCCAAGTCCCACAAGGCAGCGTCAACTACCCCCAACAGGTAGAGCGGGAGCTCCTCGACCCTGTCCAGCTCCCAGATCTTGTGCCAAAGCAGCTCCCGCTGCAAGGGGTCCTCCCCGACGAGAGCATCGCGGATCAGGCGATCAACTACGTCTGGGAGGATCGCGCTCGAAGCCAACCGAGCGACCATGGCAACGCCATCGCAGCCTTCATCGGTGCGTATAAGAAGGACAGCGGCGTGGCCAGCCGGTTGGCTCCCGGGCAAACCTTTACGCCAGATAAATGGAGGCTGAGGCGCTTGGACCGGGACTCGGAGCACCTCGACAGCAGTAATCTTCAACCCATTACCCCTTACGTCAGACGACGGCTTCATGTTGACATACATGGCCGGCTTCGCGCCGGAAAATCTACCTCTGGGCTGCCGCCTCCTTTTCATCACTGAAAACCAGGGTGTATGGCCCCGGCGAGTCCATCGGTATCACCCATCCGTCCTGGTCGGACGAGATGGTTACGGTCTTGCCATCGGGCCCGGTGACGTCCTCCAGGGCCCCATGGGGTGAACGGAGGAGCAGTCGAGCGGCCTCTACTGGCACCAGCGTGGCGGTCTCGATCCGCCCGGCACGCCACGCGAGGTCCACGCCTACGCCCGGGCGGGCGCGTAAGCCCCTCACATGCCCCGACGGCCAGGCCTCAGGGAGGGCCGGCAGCAGCGTTATGGTACCCGGCTCGTGGCTCTGCAACAGCATCTCCATCAGGGCCGCTGCGCCGCCAAAGTTGCCGTCGATCTGGAACATTTCGGGCGCGCCGTTGAACAAGTTGGGCGAGGCGTCTTTGCCAACCAGTCGAGCCAAGGTCGCATGAGCGAGTTCGCCATCCTCCAGCCGGGCCGCCAGAGCGGCGACCCATGCCGTGCTCCAGCCCCGTGCACCACCTCCATGCTCCAGGCGCCCCAAGAGCGACCGCCGGGCGGCCGCCGCCCACACGGGCGTGCGCCGCAACGAAACCTGGTCCCCAGGATAAAGGCCCCAGAGGTGCGACAGGTGGCGGTGCCCGGGCTCGTCCTCGGCAAATGGACGCCACCACTCCTGCAAGCGCCCGTCCGGGCCAACCGGGATCCGGGCGAGCCGCCCGAGAGCCTCTGCGAGGCTCGCTGCGAAATGGGCATCGACTTCGAGAAGTGCGGCTGCTTCAATGCAGTGCCTGAAGAGGTCCCGCGTCAGCCAAAGGTCGAGGGTGGCGCCGGCGCTCACCGCTGCAACATGGCCCTCGGCGGTGAGGAAGCTGTTTTCCGGCGAGGTTGACGGGCACGTGGTAAGAGACCCCGTTGGGTCCTCTATTAAGAAGTCGAGCAAAAACTCTGCGGCTCCGCGCATGACAGGATAAGCCGTGGACGCCAAAAACTCCCTGTCCCCGCCGAATTGGTAGTGCTCCCAGAGGTGCTGACAAAGCCACGCGCCGCCCATTGGCCAATTTGCCCAAACCGGCGGGAAAGAGCCGTCCCCTACAGGCCAAGTGCTCCGCCAGAGGTCTACATTGTGATGAGCAACCCACCCGCGGCAGCCATAGTAGGCCTGGGCAGTGCTACGCCCAGCCTCGGAAAGATCTGTTATAAGGTCCATGAGCGGCAGGTGGCACTCCGCCAGGTTGCCCACCTCGGCCAACCAATAGTTCATCTGGACATTGATATTGGCCGTCCAATTGCAGCTCCAAAGCGGCCGCACGTCGGCGTTCCAGATCCCCTGCAGGTTGGAAGGTTGCCCCCCGGGACGCGAGCTGGAGATGAGCAGGTACCGTGCGTACTGCGCGTAGAGGGCAAGCAGAGCGGCGTCGGGCTGCCCAGCTCGAAGAGCCGCCAATCTCTGGTCGGTCGGGCGGCTCGCTGCTGCCTCGTCGCCTCCGATCTCGATCTCGACTCGCTCGAAAAGCTGCCGATGATCCCGCACGTGGGTCTCCCTGAGCTCTTCATACCCCCTCGCGGCGCCATCCTCGAGCCTCAGTTGGCACCGTTCCTCGATCTTTTCCCAGCTGCCCTCAGGTGCCTGGGCGTAGCCCCGGAAGCCGCTGTTGGCCGCCAAGAAGAGGACCACCTCGTCAGCCGCCGAGGCACGCACCTCACCTTCAGACGCCTCGACCACACCCCCGCCTCGGCAGGAGACGTCCACCACGGCCGCGAAAACGAGGCCCGTGCCTGGATCGTAGGTGACTGGAGCACCGCTCTCGAGGTAATGCGGGACGACGTGAGAAGGGGCACGGCCCCGAAGGGCCAACCTGCCCCCATCGGTTCGCACCTCAGACCCCGGGTGCGGGCTAACAAGGCGTACTGTCACGTCCAACTTCCCCGAGCGTTCGCACGACAAACGAAGGGCAAGGACGTCACCGGACGCGGAGACGAACGCTTCTCTCTCAAAGCGCAACCCACCGCTCCTATAGCCGACCCTTGCTAGCGCATCGCGAAGCGAGAGCTCCCGACGGTACCCTTCGACCTCGGAAGCGTGTTCGATCGAGATCCGCAGGGAACCGAGCGGCTGAAAGGCCTCGTTAAACGGCCCCTGGAGCTGCTCGGCGAGCGCCCCCGCTCCTAGGTAGTCCTCCTTGACCAACACGGCATCCCGCACGGCGGCCAAATGCTGCCACGCTTCACGCCGATCGCCGTCAAGGCGCTGACCGGACCAGAGGTCATGGACGTTCAAATCCACAATTTCTTCAGGGACTGTCCCGTGGAGCATCGCTCCGAGCCGTCCGTTGCCGAGCGGCAGCGCCCCAAACCAATCAGCGGCCGGCGCTTCGTACCAGAGCGCCAGGGGCGCCCGCTCATCCAGGGTCATCCAAAAAGCCTACACAATACCCACCTCCCAATTTGTGGCATCAACTCACAAGAACCTGTGTTGTGATGTCCTTGCAACCTGGAGCCGTCACCGTGACCATGAGCGTGCCCGTACCGGTAGGGCGCACGACAGCGAGGGCCCTCCCGTCGTAGGTAGTATGCGTGCCCTCGACGAAGCTCTCCTCGCTGGCCGGACGAGCGCTTCCCAGCCCAACCAGCAGCCCCGGTCCGGCGACCTCGACCGTTACAGGCCGGTCACGTTGATTATAGAGGTTGCCTTCGCCGTCAATAAGGACAATTGCCACATAGGCTAAGTCGCCATCACCGGCCTAATCTCATCCCGTTCGGCACGGGCGAAAAAGACAAAGTGGCCCGGTTGCCGAGACAAGGCTCGTACGGCCCTGTTCTCGCCCCTCACTATAAGCGATGGCGGTCAGCTCACCAGGTTGATAGGTCATCTCGAACTCCGACCGATACCTATCCGGCACACGCCTTCCCAAGGGCAAACCGTCCAACACGAGCTCGATCTCATCAGCATCGGCATAGACCTCCACGACGGCGGGCTTACCCTCAAAGCCCTCCCAGCTCCAAGACGACAAGGTGTCGGTCCACGCCCACGCAGTGCCAGTGGCCTCGCGGCCGTAGTTGCCAGGCCGGTGTACAGCAATATAGGGCTCGCGCCGAAGGCCGTATACGATCTCCCGGTAATAAGACGCTGGGCGCCGGTGCCCGGTGATGTCGATGTCACCGCAGTGCGCTACGAGCCAAGGAAACGCGCTTACAAGCATCGCGCCTTCCGCCATCTCATGACCCGTGGCCCCGACTCCCGCTTCACCCAGGTAGTCCCACCCCGCCCAGGTGAAATCACCAATCACGTGGCTATTTTCTCTAACAAGGCGCCAGTTGATATCGATATGCTGAGGAAACGTTTCTGTTCCGACGATAACGCGGCTGGGGAATAGTGCTCGGTCAAGCTCATAACGCGCATCCAGATAGTTCATGCCTGCGATGTCCAGTACTGCCAACGTTTCTGCCGTCCGCTCAGTAAACTGATCCGACATAGCAAGCTCGGCAACGACGCTCTCGAGAGGTGCCTCCGAAGTGACCGCGTCCGTGCCCGCCGCCTCATTCGGTTGTCCCCCGTCGTCAAGGCTCGCGCCCGCTGCAAAGGGGTACACGGCATTCGTAATGAAACGCGTCGCATCAAGAGACCTGATCTTTTCCGCGAGCCTACGTCCCCACACGGCGCCCAAGGGCCTGCCAGCCTCGTTCACCTCATTTCCCGTCGAGTACATGATCACGCTCGGGTGGTTGAAGTCCTTCCGGACCATCGCTTGAATGTCGCGCTCCCACCATGTCGGGAAACTGAGCGCATAGTCGAAACCCACCTTCGTGGTCGTCCAGACATCGAAGGCCTCGTCGACCACCAGCATGCCCAACCGGTCACAGGCATCCAGGATGGCCCTGCTGACGGGGTTGTGCGCGCTCCGAATCGCATTAAAGCCAGCTTCCTTCAGGAGCCGTACCCGACGCTCGTCGGCCGCAGCGGCGGAAACGGCCCCGATGACGCCGTTGTCATGATGGATACAGGCACCTCGCAACTTGACACTTTCGCCGTTCAGGCGCAGTCCGTGCACCGGGTCCAACTGCAGCGAGCGAATACCGCATTTGACCTCATCGGCATCGAGATCCCCGAGCGCAACTGTGATCGTGTAGAGCTCAGGCGTGTCGATGCCCCAAAGTGCTGGTCTATCCACGTACAGACGCTGGCGCACCGTAACCGGCTCGCCCACCAGGACCGTAGCTGGAGCGCTCGCGCGCGCCACGACCGCGTCATCGGGACCCCGGATCTCGGTATGGACCTCCACGGTCACCGGGCCGAGATCCGCATTTTCGATGACCGTGCCGACGACCACAACCGCGCGCTCCCCGTCGATATCCGGCGCAGTAACCTCGACGCCGTCCAACGCGATATGGACCCGCGGAGCAACGAGAAGGTGCACCGGACGGTAGATGCCGGCCCCTGAATACCACCGCGAGTCCTGGTACGCACGACATTCGACACGGATCTCGTTATCCGCGCCATAGCTCAGGAACTCGCCCGCCTGGATGGCGATTGAGGAGTATCCGTTTGGGCTTTGGCCTGCAAAATCACCATTGAGGTAGACCATTGCATCACGGTAAACGCCTTCAAACTCGATGATAACGGTCATCTCCCGGTACTCCTCGGGCACCCAGAAGACCTTCCGGTACTCGTAGACTCCCCCCGGAAAAAAGGCTGACGCCCTCCCCGCTAGGGCCTCCCGCCTTCGGTGAATCATGGCATCATGTGGCAGCCTCACCCGCTCGTATTCCACGGCGTCTTCCCTGAGCCCGAGTACCGGGCCGGGCTTCTGACGGAACTCCCAGCCATTGTTGAACGACGTTCGAATCACGGCCGGGCCGCCAGAACTGAGCGCACAGCCCTCATGCCGTCACCTCGACCCTGATTGCCATCGGTCCCGCTGGCAGTGTTTCCCTCAGTCTCACCGGAAGGTCCACCTCGAGGCCATTGTCATCCCGCTCCCACTTGACGTCCCCCCGGTAGCCGAGCACAGACACCTTCACCACCTGACCAGCGGCACCCCCTACTGCTGACCCCAGGGAGCGGAACCGGACCGACCCATAGTCCCCTGAGCCAAGCACAATCGCATACACGGTGGACTTTCCTCGGGCCGTGTAGCGCACGTCCTCTGCTCCAAACTCGCTTCTCGAGGTGTCCTTGAACGCTCCGGCCTCAACCGCGGTCGGGCCCTCCCCAAACCTCCACCACGGCCTTGTCCCGTAAATAGCCTCGCCGTTCACCTGCAGCCAGTCCCCCAGTGCCTCCAGGATACGGCGGTCCCCAACCGGGATCGTGCCGTCACTCGCGGGGCCAATATTTAGGAGCAGCGCACCATTTTTGCTCACAATATCTACAAAATCCTGGATGATCGCTACCGGCTCCTTGTACTCGAGCCCATCGACATAGCACCACGAATTGCGCGCCACCGCCGTGTCTGCTTGCCAGAACCGGTCTGCAATGCCTCCCAGTTGTCCGCGCTCGATGTCGAAAACCGCGGTCCCCTCTGGGAACGCCTCGTTTTTATAGTTGATCGCCACCCCCCTGCCCCACCCCGCCGCCCGGTTGTAATAGTACGCGGCGAACGCGCGCAAGTAAGGCGCGAAGGCCGGCTGCTCAATCCACCAGTCAAACCACACGAGTTGTGGCCGGTATTTGTCCACGAACTCGCAGGTCCGCAGTAGCCAGTCCTCTAGGAACTCCTCGTTCGGCGGCAAGTGCTCCTGTTGCGCGGGACCGTAGAGGTCGCCAAAAGCTGGATCGCGCACGTCAGAGGGGTACCGCGCGCCGCCATTGAAGAACCACCAATGCTCGGCGCGATGGCTTGAGACGCCGAAAACGAGCCACTGCGCCCGCACTGCCTCTGCAAGCTCACCCACGACATCGCGACATGGCCCCTTGTGGACCGCCGTCCACTCCGATCGTGAGCAGTCATACATGGCAAAACCGTCGTGGTGCTCCGCCACGGGCACCACGAACTGAGCCCCGGACCGTCGGAACAGCCCCGCCCAAGCGACGGCGTCGAAGTGCTCCCCTTTGAAGCGGTAAATTAGGTCCTTGTAGCCGAAGTCTTTCTGGTCGCCGTACGCCTTGCGGTGATGCTCGAACTCCGGGCTTCCCTCGACGTACATGTTGCGCGGGTACCACTCATTGCTGAACGCCGGCACACTGTATGCACCCCAGTGAATGAAGATGCCCAACTTGCCGTCTTTGTACCAGTCCGGCACCTCGTAGCCGGCCAACGAACTCCACGAGTCCTGAAACGGGCCCGCATCAATGACCGCTCGTATGGAAGACGGGATACCCATCATGCCACCTCCATGCCCGTCGCAATCATCGGGCTCATCGTCCCACCGCACTTGGCAACAAATCCACCAGTTGGTGGCCGCGCATCCCTTATCTCGGATCGGCTTAGGGAAATCGTTCTCTCACGATACGGCGAAATCGGCGCCTTGTCAAGCGATTCAACAGATGTTTCTAGGGATCTGTCTCTCCAGGACCCAGACGCTCGCCCCAGCTGTTGCGCTCGTCGAGGCGTCTTGAGTCGAGGAGTATCAAGCAGAAGTGCGGGGCCCTGACGCAACGTCATACGCAAGCTGTCAGCCCAGGCCGGAGCGGGTTCCGCCGCCGGCGAGGCTTTGACAGGGTCATCGGCCTAGCAGTAACGTCCGTTCAGGAAACGTTTTCTAGACAGGTAGTGCCCTAGACAGGCCCGACAAGGGGAAGTGACAACCTTTGCAGACTCAAAGCCGCGTCCAAAGTCTGAGGTGCCCGGGGTTCGGGCCCGGCGACCAAGCCAGGCCTGACCAGCAGGTCGCGGACTGGCCGGGCCCGCCGCTCGTCGAGTTCTGCGGGCAAGCCGTAACGGCGATTGATGGGACCACGGGTTCGCACCGGCGCCTCGAGCACTTCGAGCGTACAGGCCACTGGACGCTCATGTCGGTCTTCTCCGATCAGGGCCGGATGCTAGCTGTTTTCGAGGAACTCGACCGACAAGACGGGCGGATAGCCATCGTTGGTGAAGACGGTGCCCGCCTCGTAGTCGGCAAGTCGCTCGAACCGACCAGTGCCAAGGAGCGGTCTTGGTACCGCGGTCACGCTAAGGAGGAGGTCCTCCCCGGTCAACCGGACATCCTCCGTTACGAGTTGCTCGAAGGGGGCAAGGACCCGCGCCCGGAGGACGTCCAAGCGTGCTTCCCCCCAGTGCGACGGGCCTTCTGGGAAGGAGTGGAGCGCCCTCACACCTTTGTCGGGACGCCCTTGTCCGCTGACGTCGTACCCCACTACTACATTGACGTGCCCATGGTGGCACGCGTGCCAACCATTGTCGTAGCCCCCGAGACGGCGGGCGCGATCCAGGCCGAGGACCTCTGGGAGGGCCTTGTAGGTGGTTGGCTCCCCGCCGTCCGCACGGTTTACCCCTTTGGCAAAGACGAGTGCTGGGAGCTCGTTGTGTTCGCGACGCCCGAGGGAGCGGCGACATTCCAACAACCGACCTGGTACCGCTTCCTCCGGCTCCAGTCGGGGCGCGTCGTTGACGTCAAGTACATCGACACCTACCTCCCCTCCCCGGACCAGGTACCGGCCGACCCAGCCGACTTCTACCGCCACCTCTTGCGCCTGCATGCCTATTGGGAGCACCAGCTCACAGGCGCGATGACCGTCGATGTCCCCGACGGTTGGGTCGGGGATTTCTGCCGGCACGCCTTCGTCCAGGAGAAGATTTCCCGCAGGGGGGACCACCCGAAGTACGGCGTCGTCGAGCGAGCCTACGCAGGCGAGGAACACGATGGGTTTCCCGACCTGCTAACCAGCACCGTCATATGCAACCTTGAGTGGGGGCTGTTCCCAGCAGCGCGCACGTACCTCGACTACTACTTACGCCACTTTGTACGCCCCGACGGCACTGTCCGCTACCGAGGACCGGAAATCGGCAAGTACGGCGTGACTCTCTCTTGCCTTGCTCTCTACTATGACTACACAGGCGACTTCACCCTCCTCTGTGAGCACGACCAGAAGATAAGAGCCCTCGTAGCCCAACTCACCAAACGGTGGGAGGACGCCCGGCGCATCGAACCATCCTCCCCCGCTTACGGCATGATCAGGGGACCGCACGAGGCCGACATCAGCTTCCTCAGAAACTGGGAGGACGAGCGGCGCCTCGACCCGACCAACCCCGCCTACAATGTCATGAGGGGACAGGACCAGGATACGGCGGGCCCCAGCACAGCGGACCTGGAGAGGTCCTCATACGAACAGCCTTATCTCTCAAACAGCCCTGAAGTTTGGCGAGGGATACGCGACATCGCGCTGTCGTGGCAACGCGTCGCCGACCAACTCGGCGACGCCGAGCTGGCAAGCAGGGCCTCTGCTCTATTGCAGAGCGCTGCGACCCTGTTCGACGACGCACTAAATGGCATCGAGCGCTCGTGGTTGGAGAAGGATGGCACTCTCGGCCTGCCCATCATCGCGGGCTCGTCGTCGTTCTATTGGGAGACCCCCTACCGGACGACGCCCCAATCCTTCGACGAGAACCGCGTATGGTCAGAGCTTCTCCACTCCGGCGTCCCTACGAAGCAGACCGTCCAACGGATCCTCGACATCGCCGGCGAGCGCGGTGGGACAACCCTCGGGATCTTCAATAACAGGCTCCAAGTCGTAGGGTTCCTCGTAGCCGAAGGCGTCCAGGGCCTACTTCAGCACGACCTCGTAACCGACGCCCTACTCGTCTTTTACGCTCATGCTTTTCACGCCCATACGCGAGGTACCTGGACTGCCATCGAGTGCGTCGACATGGACCGTGACCGGGCCTTCCATTCGCCGTTCTGCGCGCCGGCCCAGATGACCGTGCCGACGATCGCCAAATGGCTACTCGTGTTCGAGGACCCCCTCGACCGCCTCATCACCCTCGCGAAAGGCGCACCTCGCGCCTGGCTCGAGGACGGCGAGCACTTCGGGGTCGAAGCGGCACCTACCCGGTGGGGCCCCATCAGCTATCATCTCCGCTCGCGCCTAGCGGTGGGCAAGATAGACCTCGAAGTATCGCTCCCTCCGAGGCCAGGGGCAACCGTGCACCTTCGCCTCCGCTGCCCGTTACCTTGCAGGCCCGAAAGCGTCAGAGTCCTCAACCGCGACGACCTAAAAGTCGCCCTCGAGGGGGATACACTGCGAGTCCCCACTGGCACCACAGGCGTCCTGAAGCTCGAGGTATCTTGCACCACCGAGGCACCGCGATGACCCACCGGGCGATGACCCACCCACGCGGCCAGCCATCCGGCTAGTTGGCGAAGCTACGGGCCCCACTGACGAGCGCTCTCGTAATGCCCGGCCCCGTTGCGCGAAGCGCTCCTACCGACCCCCAAGCCCGGTAAGGGAGATTCCCTCCGAAAGCCACCGCTGCAGCAGGATCGCGAGGATCACTCCGGGCACGAGCGAAATCGTCGCTCCGCCCATCAACAGGTTCCATATATCGCCCTGCTGGGTGAGAAAGTATTCCAGCCCCAAAGGTACCGTCGCACGGTTTTTAGTGTTGATGACTATTATTGGCCATAAGAAGCTGTTCCAATAGCCGATGAAGGTAAACAACCCCAGTACGCCCATTGCTGGGCGTACCATCGGCACCATCACCCTGCTAAAAATATATAGGTGGGATGCCCCATCCACTTTCGCCGCGTCCTCCAGCTCTACTGGTATCCCCCGGAAAAACTGGCGCATTAAGAACACCCCAAAGGCGCTGAACGCCCAGGGCAAGATCAGCGCCTGGTAGCTGTTGATCCAACCAATATCCCTCATAAGCAAGTACATCGGCACCACTAGCACTTCTTGCGGAACGACCAACGACGCCACATAAACGAAAAATAGCTGGTCGCGTCCCCGAAAGTGCAAGCGCGCGAACCCGTACCCCGACATGAGGGAGGTAATAAGCGTAATTACCGCGCCGCCGATGGCAACTACAAGGCCGTTCAACAGGAACTGCCCGAACGGACCATAGTTCCACGCCGACACAAAGTTGCCAAACTGAGTAGCGTGAGCCAGGCTCCCGAGGCTGTTATCAAAGGCGTCCGCCTCTGGCTTCAGGGCCGTAATAATGCCCCAGGCGATAGGCAGCACGACCAGCACAACAGCGACCGTTAGGCCCATGTCGGAGACCATCCGCCGCCAGAGTGGGCGCTTCCCCCACCTCGGGTCCCTGCTTAGAGAACCCCGCCCAGCCACCACGCTCGTGCTCATACCTCGTAATGCACCCATCGCCTCTGCAGCCGTAGCTGGACAAATGTGAAGATGATGACTATTACGAACAGTACCCACGCAATAGCCGATGCATACCCCAAGGCGTAGTCGTTAAAACCCTTCTCAAACAGCCACAGCACTATGGTGGTACTACTCGTTCCCGGCCCTCCATTAGTGAGGACATATGCCTGGGCAAACACCTGAAACGACGAGATCACTGTCATCACGATTCCAAAATATAGTGATGGCGAGATCAGCGGGACCGTCACACTGCGAAACGTCCTCCACTTCGATGCCCCGTCCACGCGGGCGGCGTCATAATACATTTCTGGGACAGCGTGGATCCCGGCAGTGAAAAGCAGCATGTTGTACCCGAAACCCTGCCACACCGACATGATAATGATGCAAGGCATCGCCCACTGAGGTGCTGAAAGCCACTCCGGCCCCTGGACTCCGAGCACCGCGTGGATCACCGAGTCGATCAACCCATTTCGGTTGGTGTAAAGGAGGCTCCACACGACGGAGTCGCCCACCAAAGGCGTCAGCACGGGAATGAAGAAGATGACGCGAAGGATCCTGCGTCCACGGCTGTACCCCCGCAGCCACACGGCCAAGCCGAGGGAGACCAGAAGGTTGAGAGGTACGTAAGCCGCCACGAAGTAAAACGTGTTGCCAATCGCCGCTCTAAATGTCGGGTCCTTGGTGAAAAGCGTTTGGTAATTGCCCAAGCCGACAAAATGGCTCGTGCCAATGAGCGGCCACGAGTAGAGGCTAAGGGCAAAACAGGCGATCGCCGGGGCAACCGTGAAGACCACGAAACCAATGCCATTGGGCAGCAAAAAGGCCAGCGCAGCGCGCGCGTCTCCTCGCCTGCGCGGTCTCCGGGACGCCGGCTCGGCCGCGCGCGGTAACGTCAAAGACTGGCTACTCATGTGTTATCGTTCTGCTCTCTTCCCGCGCACCTACGAAATGGCGAGCCGGCCGGGGCTGGGGGAACCCCGGCCGGCGTCGGGTTTAGGCGCTACAAAAGTCGCGTTGCACCAACATAAGCAAGGCGACCTCTTTTTGCCTAAGCAGGCGTGCCCTGGTTGTCCTCTGTATAGGTGAGCGCCGACATCGGCTTGATGCTACCCTGCATCACGCCAACGATCTGAGAGTTGAAGGCGTCTTCGGTACCCGCCCACTTGTTGGTCGCGTTGTAGGGCACGGCGTCTTTTAGTGCATAATCCATCGGCGATGCCGCGTTGGTGATACCCAAGGTCGACAGCGTATGGTAAAAGTACGGGAAGTCAGCCGTCCGGGCGGGGAAGTCGCCACTGGCAGCGTTAGCCTTCTCAAACTTCGGCCCGGTCATCACTTCGATGGCCTTTATCGCATCAGACAAAAGCTGCGCCTTGTTGACCCCCGGGTGGTTCTTGTAGAGGTCCTTAGAAATACCAAATCCGGAGCCCGACAGCAAGGTAGACGACTTCCCGCTAGGCCCATTTGGCAAAGGAGCAAGGCCGATCTGGAAGTGCTCGATCCCCGCTTTGACGGCCGCGATGTCGGGTAGCAGGTCCCAGGGCCCGTCAATGTAGGTGGCGGCAGCCCCCGACTCCCACTGCTGCAGGTCCCAGGACCCGGTCACCGACGCAGTCGATGGCGGCAACGGCGCCAAGCCATTTTTTACGGGGGCTACGTACTCCTTGAGCAGGTTCGCAAATTGAGGCGTGTTGACCTTCAGTGCCCCGCCCGGGGTCAGATAGTGGCCCCCCATGTCTGTGGCGAAAGTTAGGAACTCATCAAAAAACGGGTCGTCTGCGTAACCGTATATGGCGCCGTCGCTCTTCTTTTGAATAGTCGCAATATCCTTATAAAATTGCGGCCATGTCCAGTTGTTCGAGGGCAATGGGATGTGGTACTTCTCGAAGACGGTCTTGTTGTAAAACATGAGCAGGGGCCCAAAGTCGTACGGTAGTGCTATGAGTCGGCCACCGCTCACCTTGTACCCGTTGACAGCACCCTGGTCAAAAGCACTGAGCGAAAACCCGGAGGTGCCCTCGCTGTTGAGCTGGCTCGTACTTACGGGAAGGAAGCCCGCTTGGTAGCTAGAAGTCCGCAGGTTTTGGGTCGCGACGAGGTCCGGTTCCGTGTTGCTAGATATCTGGACGGGGAGCCTGACCCAATAGTCGGAATAGGACGGCTCTTCCGTGAGCTTGACGGTGATCCAAGGGTACATGGAATGGACGAGAGATGCGTCGTGCTCCCAAAACGGGATAGTGCTCGGGCTGACCCACATCTCCCAGCTCAAGGTCACCGGCGTGTTGGTGGCGGCACTCGCCTGCGACGCCGGCAGTGCCGTCGAGGTGACCGTTGCAGCAAGTGCCGTTGTCGCGGCAATTGCAGCCAGCTTTGACCGAAGGCGCTGGCGCGCGTCACGTGATTTTTGTCTACCTGGCCTCATGTATAGGACCCTCCTTTTTAGTGGACATAGCAGGTGCGGCCGTTCGGACACCCAGACTGAGGGTCGGCACTGGCTGCGAGCAGTCCGGCCTCATCCCACAAAACCCTCTCGCGCAACTTGCCCAAGTGCCATCCTGCATCCCTCAGCCAGGCCCGCCAAGGCCTAGCCAAAAGGTTTCGTACTACTTCCTTAACTTTACGAGTGAGAACGTATCATCACTTCGCCAGGTGGGTCAAGCCCAATCGCTTTTTATCTCGCCTCGCCGACCCGGCCTCTGAGCCCGGAAGCGGGCCAAGGGCCAGCAGCAAACCAGAACGCGCCAAGGGGCCGCTTCGAGTCTGCACGCGCAGACTGCGCCCTGCGGTGCCCTAGCCCCATCTCAACGGTCTATACCGTGACGGGCGAGGCCTGAGCGATGGCCGTGATGGTAGCTGCGGCGGGAACGATCTCGCGTTGCGTGTAGGCCGTTACCGGGCCGCTCAACTCGACCACGACCTGCTCGTGCAGGTCAGCAGACGACCTGCCCACGGCGAAACGGAACTGGCCGGGCTCCACTACGAAGTTCATGTCCTCGTCGTAGAAGGCGAGGCGGCTCGGGTGGACCTCGAAGGCTACCCGAGCCGCCTGGCCGGGGGAAAGCTCCACACGGGTGAAGCCGATGAGGGAGCTCTCCGGCCGCGCCACCGAGGCCACCAGATCAGAGGCATAGAGTTGGACGACCTCCTCGCCGGCGCGGCTCCCGGTGTTGGTGACAGTCACCCCAACTCGCAACGGGGACGAAGTAGTGCCGCCCTCGACACTGATGCTCGAATAGCTGAATGTTGTATAGCCAAGACCATGCCCGAAACTAAACAGCGGCTTGTGGTCGCAGTCTGTATAGTCGTGGTAAAAGACCGAGAAGGCGCCACCGGACCGGTGGCTGCTGTGACGGGGGACCTGGCCCGTCGCTCGAGGCAAGCTCACGGCCAGCCGCCCCCCGGGCTCCGCCCTCCCGGTCAGCACGTCAGCCACGGCACTGCCACCTTGCTCTCCTAGTGGCCACGCGACCAGCAACGCTTGCGCCAAGTCAGCTATCTCCGTGAGGACGTGTGCCCTCCCGCTCATTACGACAAGGACCGTCGGTGTCCCCGTGGCCGCAACCGCCTTCACCAGTTGCTCTTGCGCTCCCGTCAACCGCAGGTCGACGGCATCGCGCGCCTCGCCCACCGTGGCATCCCCTTGCAGGCCAGAACGACCCCCAACCACGACCACGGCAACCTCGGCAGCACCGGCGGCAGCGACCGCGCCGGCAAATCCAGAGCGGTCATCCCCCAGTACGTCGCAACCCCTTTCGTACATTACCTCGACGCCAGGCCCGAGGGCCTCTCGCAGGCCTGCGAGGGGGGTAACATGATCGGTGTAATACTCTCCGGGCCTGAAGCGGCCCTCCCCGCTCGGTAGAAACACAGTGTCGGGGTTATCGATCGAGCTCTTCAGCACGGATGGAGAGGCCCCCGCGCTACCGTCCCCTGATGGCTTCAACGGCTCCTCGGACATAAGGTCCTGGTGGGCAGGATAGTGGTAATCACCTTGGAGCAGACGCCGGTCATCTGCCGCCGGCCCAATAACCGCGATCCTCGAGAGATCCCCCCTCAGTGGGAGGATGCCCTTGTTCGCCAGCATGACGATACCCCGGACGGCCGCTCGGCGAGCCAAGCGCTTATTGGCCGGGTCCTCGAACACGGCCCTCACCTTGGGCACTTCGACATATGGCGACTCGAAGAGCCCCAGCTTCATCTTGGCGCTAAGCACTCGACCCACGGCCGTGTCGACAACAGCCATGGGCACCCTACCCGCACCTATGGCCGCCTTCAGGGGCCCGCCGAAACAGTCGAGTGCTGGCAGTTCCAGATCCAGCCCCGCCACGATTGCCTTCGCGGCGGCCTCCCCCCGGTCCGCGGCAACGCGGTGGTAGGTCATCAACAAAGTAACGGCGTGATAATCAGCTACTACCATGCCCGCAAAACCGAGCTCCTCTCGGAGCAAGCCAGTCAGTATTTGCCCTGAGCCGCTGCCTGGCAGGCCATCTACGCAGCTATAGGAGCTCATCACGCTCCCCAACCCCGCCCCTCTGATGGCGGCTGCGAATGGTTCGGCATAAACCTCCCGCAGCTCCCGCGGTCCTATCTGCACAGGAGCGTGGTTGCGGCCACCTTCGGACATCGCATGGGCCAAAAAATGCTTACCGGTTGCCAGTACCCCCCGGCTCAAGTCGTCTGTCTGCATAGCCCTGACGTACGCAGCGCCGAGGACGCCCACCAAAACTGGATCCTCCCCGTAGGTTTCTTCCAGACGCCCCCAGCGCGGGTCGCGGGCCACGTCGAGGACCGGAGCCAATCCGTGCCTAGCCCCCACCGCCATGAGCTGCCGCCTCGTCCGGTCCGCCACCTCGGAGACTAACTGGGGATCCCAACTGCAGGCAAGCGCAAGTGCCTGAGGGAAGACGGTCGCACCGCGGGCGCAGTAACCACCCAAGGATTCCTCGTGGACCAAGACTGGTACCCCGAGGCGCGTCCCCTCCACAACCACCCGTTGGATCTGGTTGAACAATTCGGCGCTTTGGACAGGCTCCAATCCAGTCGTAGCGCCGATGCGGGTCACCTGTCCGATACCTTGAGGCACCACTGCCAACGCCTTTTCTCGGTCCACGCCCTCTTTCGTCATCAACCGCGGGAACTCGACAGCACCCAGTTGAGCAAGCTTTTCGTCGATGTCCATCCGATCGATCAGGTCGCTCACCCGGTCCTCAACCGCTGCGGAAGCATCTAGGTAGATAGGGCTTGTCATTGGGTTGCCTTCTCGTCTGTCAAAGTAGTGTTACCGGGGTGAGCTTCGATCCGCCACGGGCCAAAGAACTTACCCTCAACGCAGCGCGAACCCGCCAATGCCCTTCACGAACTGGCGGCGCAAGCCCAGGTACAAAAACAGCAAGGGCAGCACGGAGAGGACAACGGTAGCCATTACGACGGGCACATTGAGAGCGTACTGGTCGCTCGAGGCAAATTTGTACATCCCGAGCGGGAGCACCGTGTTGCTATTGGACTGCGTCAGTATCAACGGAAGGAGGAAATTGTTCCAGGCCCCTAACCCCGAATAGACACTTATAACGGCCATCACCGGCCGAGCCATCGGTATGACAAGGTGGGTAAAAATACCCCAGGGCCCAGCGCCGTCCACCGCCATAGCGTCGTAGAGCTGCCGCGGTATCAGCCGAAGATAATTGACCATCAAGAGCACTGCCACGGGGATGAGAGATGCCGCCAACACGAGTATAAGGCCGAACATCGTGTCGTAGATGTGCATCTTGTTAGTCATGAAGTAGAGGGGTATGACGATCGCTTGAATGGGGATCGCGATCCCAAACAATATGACTCGGAACGAAACGGCCGAGAAGCGAGAGCCCCGCCGCACGATCCGGTACCCGGCCGCGAGCGAGAGGAGGACGACCACGATGATGGTGCCCACGGCAAGCTCGGCGCTGTTGCGGAAATAAGTCCCGATCCCAGAGCTGTCAAACACAGACGAGTACGAAGACAGCGTCAGGCCACCAGTCGGCAGCCACGCATTTGCAGTGAGGTACTGCGCAGGCGACCTGAAGCTTATGAGCACCATGTAATAGATCGGCGCCAGGACGAACACCAGCCAGATGGTCCCGAGGACAAAAGCCCCAAGGCGAGAGGCCTTCGACCTACCCCTGATACCCCCGAGCGTCGAGGCCCGGGCCCCGGCCTTCGTGGGGACCCTCGGCCTGGTCGCGGCGCGCCTCGGAGCCTTGGTCAGTGTGGCTACCATATGCCCTCCTGGGTCCCCTCCATCGAACCGAACCCACTCAACCTGACGAGGAGGACGGCCAGGACGATACCTATGACCCCAAGTACAGTGGCGATTGCGCTGGCATAACCAAATTCCGTCTGGTTGAAACCGACGTTGTACATGTCCATAGCCAGCACTCTGGTTGAGTCACCGGGACCACCTTGGGTCAATATGTAAATAATGTCGAAGTATGTCAACGAGCCGACGAGTACCAGCGTCGACGAGGTCACGATGCTGTAACGCAACTGCGGAAGGGTCACGTGCCAAAATGATTGCCGTACGCTCGCGCCATCGACGCTTGCTGCGTCGTACAGTTCGGCCGGGATGGCCCGTCTGCCTGCTTGAAATATAAGCGTGTGAAAAGGTACGAACTGCCACGCGATTATCACAACAATCGTATACAGCGCGAGGTTGGGGCTACCCAGCCACGTACGGCTGAGAAAGGCCATGTGGAGGTGCCGCCCAAGCCACGCCAGGCCGCCGTACTGAGGGAACAGGACGTCTTCCCACATCAGGCTGAGACCCGCGGTCGATAACAAGAGAGGCAGCAGGTAAAGGGTGGCGTAGACCGCACGATAACGCTGCGTCCCAGCGATGAATATGCCCAGGGCCATGGCAACTGGGGTCTGCGCCAACCAGCTGAAGCCCGCCAGTTCGAGTGTCACGAGCAAGGAGTGGTATGAGACCGGGTCGGAGAAAAACCTGCTCCAGTTGGCGAAGCCCGCCCACTTTATCGGGCCGTCGACGTTCCAGTGAGTAAAGCTCAAGAACACGGCGAATACCGTAGGGACGATGATAAATGCCCCGTACAGGGCCAACGTAGGTGACATCCCGACCAGGTCGGTAAAAAACGCCCGCCTCCGGGCGGCCGTCTTAGCCGAAGGCGTCCTTACCGCCGGGTTGCGGTTGAGAACTGCGGAACTAGCTACCATGAGCCCACCTCGCACCAGTCAGAGCCCGGCTCCACACCTCTCGGCTGGAGCCGGGCACAAGGTCCTACTTCGTCAAGCCAATAACCGCGGCACTCTACAGGTAAGTGTTCATGGTCTTGGCAAACTGCTGAGGTGTCTCAGTGAGCCCGAACACCTTTTGGAGGTTGCTGTAAAGCGGCGTCGACTCTTTGGGCCCAAGCGCCTGGTCCCAGGAGTACTGGAAGTAGGGGGCGTGTTGGACGGCGTTGTAGATGGGCACCAGGTACTGCTTGAGCGGCGAAGAAGCGAACAGCTTGGACGAGCCGGCGATGACCGGTACGAGTCCCTCGCTCACCTCGAACTTAGCATAAGCGGGACTGGCGCACAGCCACGCCGCGAACTTCTCTGCGACATAGGTCTCCGCAGGCGAGAGGTGCGAAGCCAACTCTAGGTAGTCGGTCGTGTTCCCCTCCAGGTCAGCAGGATTGCCCTTGCCACCCGGGACTCTCGGGAAGAAACCGATGCCCATAGCGCCGCTCGCGACCCAGCCCGGGAAGTAGCCTTGCATGTTGCCGATGTCCCAGTCACCCATCAACTGCATGGCTGCCGTACCGCTGTGCACGAGCGCGTCTGGGAAGCCCGTGGGCCAGTCGATCTGGTTGTAGCCCTGCTCGAACGCATTCGCCTTCGCCAAAGCTTGTATATCGCTCAGAGCCTGGATGATGGCGGGGTTGGACCAGGCGCCCTTCTTCCCGGCCTGGATGTTGAGGAACACCTGAGGACCGCCAATCCGGTCCGCGAAGTACTCGAGGTACATCAGGCCTTCCCAGCCGCCCAGGTTGCCAAGGGCGATGGTCGTGACGTCGTGCTTGGCCAAGGTCTTCACGTCAGCTAGCAGCTGAGTGGTGGTGCTCGGGAAGCTTAGATGGTACTTCGCCAGGGTTTTCTTGTTGTAGAAGAAGAAGACGGGCTGAGTGCCACCGACGGGGATACCGTAGATCTTGTTATTGAACGTCACGGCCCCGAGGCTTGAAGGCACGAAGTCCTTCTTCCAGGAAGGGTTCCCGGCGTCGTTTTGGCCAGCGTCACCGATAGGTGCCACCACCTTAGAATTGATGTACTGCAACTCCCGGCCACCGCCCCAACCAAAGGTGAGTGCAGGAGGGTTGTTGCCAGCCAGAGAAGCCGCGACCTTTGAGTTGAAAACGGTAGCCGCTGGGAACTCGACGTTGATGGTGTCGCCTGGGTTCGCCTTTTCGAAGGCTTTGGCTTGGGCAACCCAGTAGTTGTCAACCGGAGTGCCACTGGCCTCCATCCAGACGCTGATAGAAGCCGTCGGGGCAGACGAACTTGCAGACACAGTTTGGGCATACGAACTTGTCGCGGGTACTGCGACGGCAGCGGCCGTACTGATGGACAGGCCGGCCGCCAGTGCGGCGGCTGCCCGGCCCGACAGCCGCGTGAGCTTGAGCGATGCTCGGGTCACCATATTTTCCCCTTCTTGTCGGCCCTTTTGGGGACGGACAGGATCCCTGACGGCCCCTCGGGAGAGGAGCCGCTCTTTCCCTCGGCCCGCCGGTGGGCTGTAAGCCCAACCGAAAGGTTTCGGGCATATATGTTAGATGTTACGATCTGGCAACATACCGTGGTCAGACCGGTCTGTCAAGCCAACCGGACCTCTTCTAGCAGCCGCCAGACAGGGCCCGCCCGGCCAGTAGATAGGCGTTGAGCAGTGGGCTCGCTGCTTTGAGTGGCATTTCGGTCCCTTGCCGGCGTTGGAGAGGTCACACCGGCGTCGCATGGGACCGAACGTGTCACCGTGTGCCGCCGAAACATGCCGCTATCATCTGTACTGGCATGCCATCCGCACAGACGCGCGCATCGACGTCCGCCGACCAACGGTTGGCGAAGTTGCCGTTAGCGCGGGAGGCGTTACCCGAAGACGGCAGGAGGGGCCGGGGCCGCGTGACGATAGCCCAGATCGCCGAAGAAAGCGGCCTGTCGACGGCCACGGTCTCGAAGGTGTTGAACGGCCGACCAGACGTGTCGGCGAGTACTCGCCGGCTCGTGCAGGAAGTGCTGGTTAGCTCGGGGTACCGAAGGAGGCCCAATACGGACGCCGCGCAGCTCATCGACGTCGTCTTCAACGACTTCGACAGCCCGTGGGCGACCGAGATCATCCGCGGCGCAGCCGCTGCCGCTCAGTCAGAAGGCTTGACTGTTGCCTTCACCGCCCTCTCCGAAGGCGACGAGCGCCGCGTGTGGTTTGACCACATAACCTCCCGCGGCACGCGAGGGATCATCCTCCTGCTCTCTCAGATCACCGAACGCCAACGAGGTCAGCTCCTGGCCCGTGGGTTGCCCTTCGTCGTCATCGACCCAACGGCGGAACCGGGACCGGAAGTAAGCTCGGTGGGGGCGACCAACTGGTCGGGCGGCTTGGCCGCGACCAACCACCTGATCGAGCTCGGGCACAGCCGCATAGCCATAATCACTGGCCCGCCCGCCCTGCTCTGCAGTCGTGCGCGCCTCGACGGCTATCGCGGGGCTCTCGAGCGCGCCGGCCTTCGCGTGGACGAGCAACTGGTGCGCCCGGGCGACTTCCGCGTCAAGGCCGGCTATGAACAAGCCAAGATCCTCTTTGAGCTACGGGACCGGCCGAGTGCAATCTTTGCTGGCAACGACCTCGCCGCCTTGGGTGTCCTGAGAGCGGCGCGCGAAGCCGGCTTGCGAGTACCAGACGACGTGAGCGTTGTCGGTTTCGACGACATCCCGTTGGCAGAGTGGAGCACGCCGACCCTGACGACGGTCCGCCAACCTCTCACGGAGATGGCGGCGGTGGCAGTAGGCATACTCCTGGAGATTGCCGAAAGCGGCCCCCAGAAGCGCCGCGTTGAGCTCGCCACCGACCTGGTGGTACGGGAGAGCACTGCCGCCCCCCGCTGAATGTCGGCCATTAGCGGAGACCAGGGCCGCGCAGGCAAGCCGCCGTGTACCCTCTCAGCACATGGCGGACCGCTTCCAAGAGCAGTTGGCGCGCCCTCGGCGCCACCTCCCCATGGACGACCAGCGCGGATAGTGCCGGCAAGAACTCGTCCAGGAGTGGCCCGGGTATGTCCATTTCGCCGAAGAAGCCCATCAACCGGCCCACCGCAGCCTCTGGGCCGGGGTAACGCCAGTAGTAGCGAACTCGGTCGCTAAGGCTAAAGTGGCGGAGCCACCGCTGCCGGTCCGCGTCGCCCCGGTAGTGGGATTGCCAGTGGCGCGGGTCGGCCAGCATCTGCCTTTCCATCTCCGCCCTGAGCGAGTGCTCGAACCAGGTGCCGTCTAGTTCCGCCGCTATCCGGTCCAAACCGTAAAGCGCTTGGCGGAGCGCAAAGGTGAGCGCCGGACCGACCTTCAAGACCCCGAACCCGTCCCGCACCAATTGCGCCAAGGCGTCGTTTGGCTGGTAGTCGGTGGAGTGAGCCTCGAAGACTAAGCCCGGAAAAGTGGCCAGTGACGCGCTCAAATCGGTCGCGGCCTCCGGGCGGTAAACGACGACTTTTTGGTCGTCGAACTCGACGCCCGGCTGCGCCACAACCGCGATGACCTGTTTGTATGCCGCCTCCACGTTCGCCTTAGCAAAAGCGCGCTGGTGTGCCGCCAGCGTGGCGCGCAGCGCCTCGGGCGTCGTGGGCGTCAGTTCCGAGATCTCCTCTCGGGCGCCGCCCGGCGCGGGCACCTCGGTGCCTATCACGTAGCGCAGCGTGGTGCCCTCTCTTGCCGCCGCGCCCTCTGCCACGACAGCCAGTCCTGCAGCTCGCTCTGCCGTCACTTCCGGGGGCACGTAGTCCTCCTCGTTGCGACAGCCCATGCTCGTGTCGAGGTGGATCTTTTCAAAGCCGGCCTCGACATAGGCGCGGACCATAAGTTCTGCCTCCCTCATCGCCTCCTCGACCGGCAGGTCCCTCCATGGGTTCGGTCCAAGGTGGTCACCTCCAAGCAGGATCCGCTCGCGAGGGAACGAAACTTTCTCGGCGATGTCGTAAACGAAATCCCGGAAGGCGGCCGGAGTGAGGCCGGTGTAGCCACCTTGATGGTTGACCTGGTTACAGGTCGCCTCGACGAGGACGGGCAGGCCACGAGAAGCTGCCTCCACCATGGAGGCCTCCAGGGCTATCGGGTGGGCCGAGCACACAGAGGTGATGCCGGCCAGGGCCGTCATGCCCGTGGCGCGACCGAGCCATTTGGCGAGCCGGCGGCCCGAGCCGGGCGTCGGCAGGCCGGCTCTTAGCGCATCCAGCTGGGACATGTCAGAAGTGCCCTCCATGGGGCCGCGGACGCTCACCGCCCGAGCCCCCGAAGCGCTTGCGTAACTGAGGCTCTCCTCCACCCCTCGACCTTGGAGGCGGCAGGTTACGAAGGTGGCATCGAAACAGTCACCAGCGCCTGTGGGGTCTACCTCCTCGACGGGGTACGCAGCCCAGTCGATACGGCCATCCGCACCAAAGTAACTGGCACCCTCTAGGCCGCGCTTCACCACTACCGTCGTTGGCCCGGACGCGAGGAGCTCTTCCACGGCCGCTGCGGGGTCGCCGGCTTCGGTCAGCAAGGTGAGCTCCTCACCGCTTGGAAGGAAAATATCGCATCTTCTAAGCAGGGCCCGTAACGCGGTCACGACTTTGGGGTCGGCCATAACCTCTTTGCGCACATTGGGGTCAAACGAGACGGTGCCGCCATTGCCCTTCACCACGTCAATGGCTCTGAACACCGTGCCGGCCATCTCGTCTGAAAACAATGAAGCTCCAGAAACATGAAGGTGGCCGCACTCCACGAGGAGCGCGAGAGCTTCTTTGGTCAAACGGATGCGGCCGCTCGCGCTGTTCTTGATGTTGTAGACGAAGTCCCGAGCACCGTCGTTGCGATAGCGCACGAAGGCGCTGCCAGTCGTCTGGCCCGCCATCACTTCCACGGCGCCCACGTCTACCCCGTCACGTCGAAGCCGGTCCAAGTTGACCCAGCCAAAGTCGTCGTCTCCTACGCAACCGATGATCCCGCAGGGGTGGCCGAGCTTGGCTACCTGGTCGATGAAAATGGCCGGCGCTCCGCTTGGGAAAGGGCCCAACAGCTGGACTGGCTGCCGGAAGCCCTCGCCGCTTTCGCTCGCCATGATTTCCACCAAGATCTCGCCTATCGTGACAACTTTGGTCACCTCGCTCATCATCCTCCTCCTCCGGAGCGCCGGCTTCTTGTTGCTCGCCGTCCCGGGCCGGCACCCCGCAGGGGTAAGCCGGTGGGACGAGGCCCGGCGGTGGCCTTCAAAGGACCGCTCCTCGGGGCTGAGCTCGCTCTTATGTTCAAGGTGGTGGGGAGCAATACGGTCCTCGCTGAGCCCGAATAGCCCTGAATACGGCTGAGGAGCAAGCGAGCGCTCTCGTGACCGAGGTCATACGCGGGCTGCCCCACCGTCGTGAGCCCCGTGCGCAATAACGGCGCCCAAACGATCTCGTCGAAGCCAACCACGGCTATGTCGTCGGGCAACGCCAGCCCGGCCTCTTCGATCACCTGGAGCGCCCCAGCCGCCATCCGGTTGTTGCAAATGAACACGGCATCGGGACGTGGCCGCTGTTCGAGCAGCTCCTCCATTGCCCGCCGCCCTCCGGGCTCCCGGAAATCCCCGGAGCGCACGAGGGAGGGGTTCACCTTGCGGCCTGCTTCCTCTAAGGCGAGACGGTACCCACTTAGGCGATCCGACCCTGTCGTCACCCGCGGTGGTCCCGCGATGCAGGCGATACGGCGGTAGCCATTGGCCAGCAAGTGATCGACCGCCTGCCTCGCCCCGCCGACGTTGTCGGTTACCACCGAGTCCGCTTGAGAGCCAGGCAGTCGACGGTCAGCCAGGACGACGTGGATACCGGCATCGACCAGCGGGCCTAGGTCCGTGGACGGCCCCGAGGGCGTGAGGATCACGCCGGCAACGTTTTCGGCCAAGGCGAGTTGCAGGTAGATAGCCTCTTTCGACGGATCCTCGTCAGCATTGCAAAGGAACATCGGGTAACCGGCCTCGTAGGCACCGTCCTCTACCCCGCGAACGACGTCGGCAAAGAACGGGCCGGTCCTCACGTCCGAGATCACCAGGGCCCAAACCCTGTTGTGACGGAGCCGGAGGCTCCGGGCAACCCTGTTGGGGCGGTAGCCGAGATCCTTCACGACTCGCTCCACAGTCGCCACCAATTGCGGGTCGACGCGCGAGTTGCCGTTTAGGACGCGCGAAACAGTCGCGGCTGACACCCCCGCAGTGCGGGCGACGTCGACGATGGTGGTCACAAGGATTGGCGAGGTCCCCGTCTACGCCATCTAGTTTTCAGCCAATACGAGGATCTTGGCTTCACGGCCCGACGAGATGGCAGCAAAGGCGTCAGCCGCCTTGGTCAACGGGAAGGTGGAAGTAACCAGCCGATCCGCATCGAAAGCGCCGCTGGAGATGATCGCGACGGCCTGGTCGAAGTCCCGAGCTCGGTAAGTGGCGCAACCCTGCAGGCGGATCTGGTACTCCTGAAGGACCGGGAGGTCAAGGGTGACTGGGCGCCGCGGGCCGCCAACGACGCCGACGACGCCGCCCTTGATAGCCATCTTTACGGCGCTCTCCAGGGTGCTTTGATGGGACACGCAGTCGAACACCACGTCGGCACTCTCTCCGAGCTCGCCCCTTACGGTGCCCGCCAGATCCTCGACCGTCGCGTCCACGGCAGCGTCCGCACCGAGCTCCAGGGCCATCTGGCGCTTGTTGGCCAAGGGGTCAGTGCTCACGACCTTCCGGGCACCGGCGTAACGAGCGGCCACGAGGGTCAGTAGGCCGATCGTCCCGGCCCCAAGGACGGCCACTGCCTTGCCCCTCAGGTCGCCTACCAGCCGAACGGCGTGCACAGGCGTCGCGAGCGGTTCGATGAGGGCGGCTTGGCGGTCGGTAAAACCGTCGGGCACCCGGTGCAGGCGATCAGCCCTCACGGCAAACACGTCTGCCATGCCGCCCTCGCGAAACCCGCAGCCAAAAAACTCCAAGTTTTCACAAAGGTTTTCTGCCCCATTCCGGCACGGCTTGCAGTGGCCGCAGATCAGGGTCGGCTCGATCGTGACCCGGTCACCGACGCGCAGGCCAGTCGCGTCGTGAAGGAGCTCCAGCACCACACCTACCACTTCATGCCCAGGGTAGTAAGGAGGCTTGAAAAAGACGTGCTCCCCGTGCGCCCCCGCCTTGTCCGAACCACAGATGCCGCACGCTGACATGCGGACTAGCGCCTCGCCAGGAGCCAGCGCGGGCAACGCTTCGTTGACTATCTCGACGACGTCAGGCGCGCTGACGAAGACGCGCCGACGATTTGTCTTGCTCGACATATAAGCCTCCCTAGGACTTGATGACTCCGTCGACATCCCAAAGGTCCTCCCAGGACTGCCCTCGTCCCCACAAGAACACCTGGCCCTTGACCAGGCGCGTGCCCCTATCTATGGCGGCGAGCGCCTTCATCTCCTCTTCCGTAAGCGGGTCGTGCACCACCGCTTCCAGGTTGGTTTCGTAGTGGCTCCGTTTGGTGGAAAAGGGGATGGGCACCTGGCCTCGCTGCACCGCCCACTTGACGCAGACGACCGCGGGGTGCACTCCGTGGTCCCGGGCAATTCGCACGACCACCGGGTCCGCGATATCAACGGTGTCTTCGGGCGTTTTGTCCCTCTCTGGCCTATCGGGTGACCCGATCGGGCAAAAGCCAATTGGCTGTACTTCTTTTTCCACGAGGTACGAGAACAGCTCAGGCTGCTGGAAATGTGGGTGCAGCTCCATCTCGTTCACCGCCGGCCTGATCCTGGCATCCCGAAGGACCAGTTTCATTTTGGCGACCGTCATGTTGGAAGTGCCGATATGGCGGACCAGGCCATCGTCCACCAAGCGCTCCATCTCACGCCATGTCGCCATAAACGCTTCATGGACGTAGGGCCGAGCGTCAGGGCTACGTGAAGTAACGTCCACGCCAGGATCATGATGGTTTGGGAAGGGCCAGTGGACGAGGTAGGCGTCGAGGTAGTCAAGGCGTAAGTCGGCCAGAGACTTCTCGCAGGACGGCCTGACATCCTGGGGCGCGTGCTTGTCGTTCCAAAGCTTGGACGTCACCCAGATCTCGTCACGCGGGCATTCTCCTAGTACCGCTCCGAGCTCGGCCTCGTTGCCATACACAGACGCGCAATCGAAATGCCGGTACCCGACCTCGAGCGCGCCTGCCACGGCTACAGCCACTTCCCGAGCGGTGACATGGTCCGAACCGAACGTCCCCATACCTATCGCTGGCATCAAAGCGCCGCTGTTCAGTTTTCTCAACGGGACTCTGGCTGGGTCTACCGTCATGCCTCCTTGATCGCGTGCGCACCCGAGCGAGCCCGAGTAAACGTTTACTAGGGTAGCAGCCGAGATGCAGGCCCTCAAGTTGACCGGAAGCGACGCCCGTCCATGACCCAGATTCGGCTCGCCTAAGCTAAGACCGGCCAAAACGGGGACTGCCTCCCAAGGCGGCAACGCCTCAACCCCTCAAGCTGACACCGAAAGAAGGAACGAAGATAGTGCTGATAAACATCGACCCAATGTTGACGCCTGAGCTTTTGCACGTGGTGGCGCTCATGGGCCACGGTGACGAGATAGCCGTCGTGGACGCCAACTTCCCGGCTGACAGCGTGGCTCGGAGCACCATCCACGGCCGGCCCATCGTCCTTGCGGGGGCGGACGCCCCCCAGGCCGTGAGGGCCATCCTTTCGCTAGTGCCGCTGGACGAGTTCGTAGACGCCCCGGTTAGGGTCATGGCGGCCCCACCGAGCGGCGCCACGTTGCCCCCCGTGCAAGAAGAGGTCCAGGGGATCGTAGACCGAGCGGCCGGCCGCCCGTGCCCCTTCGGCCCCCTAGAGCGCTTCGCGTTCTACGACGCCGCCCGTACCAGCCATGCCGTCGTGCTTACGTCAGAACGCCGCCTCTACGCGAATTTCCTCATCAAAAAGGGAGTCATTTACCCCGCCGCTCGCTAAGGGTACCGGTGGCAACCTCGTCCAGGTGTGCCCAAGCCTCCTCGGAGATCTTGGCTCGGAAATAGCCAGCACTCTTGCGGGCCTGGTCCGCGGTGCGTATACCTGCGACCACGCTCGCGACGCTTGGGTGGCGGAGCGGGAACCGTACCGCAGCCTCCGGCAACGTGTTGCCGTGCTCCTGGCAGGCCGCCGCCAGCGCCCTCGCCTTCGCGAGCAGCTCTGCGGGGACGAGCCCGTGGTCCCAAAGCGCGTCTCCAGCCGGCCACGCGCGAGAGAGGAGACCTGAGTTAAACGGCGCCGCCGCCACCACCGACACCTTGCGCCGCTCGCACTCCTCGGCCAAGGGCTCGCCCGAACGGTCGAGCACCGTCCAACGCCCCGCCAGCATGACCACGTCCGCGTCGGTCTCCTGCACGATCCGTAGGAGCGGCTGCCAGTAGTTCATACCTGCACCCACTGCGCCGACCATCCCCTCGTCTCGCAACCGGCATAGCGCTGGCACCGACTCCCGGACCGCTTGGTCGAGGTGATCGGGGCTGTCGGGGTCGTGGACATAGACGATGTCGACCCTGTCCATCCCGAGGCGCCGGAGGCTGGCTTCGATGGACCTGCGCACTCCGTCACCGGAGTAGTCGAGATGGCGAACCAAGTCGTCGGGCACAGCGAAACCTCCCGCTTCGAGATCCGAACCCGTCGGGGCCGGGTTGGGGACGAGCAGCCGGCCCACCTTGGTCGAGACAACGAACTCGCCTCGTGGCCGCGAGCCCAGGGCGGCCCCGAGCCGGCGCTCGGAAAGCCCGAGGCCGTAGTGGGGCGCGGTGTCGAAGTAGCGGATCCCCTCATCCCAGGCAGCATCTATGGCCGCCGCAGCCGTCTCGTCGTCCACGGGGGTGTGGACGTTGCCGATCTGGGCCCCGCCAAAGCCGAGCTCACTGACCTCGACTTGGGTGTTGCCAAGCTTACGAGTGTTCAAAGATCCTCCCTGTCGAGTTGGTACCAGCGCGCGGCGGTCTTCCCGAAGATAGCCTCGCGCTCGGTCGCGCCCAGGCTTGCCGTGAACCCGCGAGCGGCCGCCCACCACTTCTCGTAGCCACCGGCGAGTAGGCAAACGGGCCAGTCCGAGCCCCACATCGTCCGCTCCGGGCCGAAGGACGCCAAGACCGCCTCCACGTAGGGGCGCAGGTCGTCGGTCCTCCAGTGAGCGTGATCGGCCTCTGTCACGAGGCCCGAGAGCTTGACAGCGACGTTGGGCAGGCGCCCAAGGGCCCCGATGTGGTCCCGCCAAGGCAAAATGGCCCCACTCGCGATAGGGGGCTTGCCGGCGTGGTCAAGCACGAAGCGCACCCCTTCGAGGGCAGCGACCGTTTCGACGACCGCTGGCAGCTGATCGTGCTTCACGACCAAGTCATAGACCAGGCCCGCCTCTCCGACTGCGGCAAGGCCCCGGCGCACATCGGGCCGGCAGAGCCAGCGCGCGTCGGCCTCTTCTTGGACCTGATGGCGCACGCCGACCAGCCAGGCACCGCCCGGGCCATCACGTAAAGAGCCGAGAGCGCCGGCAACCTGGCAAGAGCAGAGGTCGACCCAGCCGACCACGCCGGCGACCTCCGGTGCCTCCTCCGCCATGGCCAGCAGCTCTGACGTCTCCTCGGCCACGCACACCGTCTGGACGACGACCGTGCGCTCGATTGCGGCCGTTGCCAGGTGGGGCCGCAGGTCATCCAGGG
Organism: Actinomycetes bacterium; assembly: GCA_021787035.1. Lineage (GTDB taxonomy): Bacteria > Actinomycetota > Acidimicrobiia > Acidimicrobiales > Palsa-688 > JAJZYO01. The sequence goes on along the minus strand of JAJYMM010000052.1, from coordinate 85,063 downwards.
AGAATGAACGCTCCAAGGGACGAAGCCCTTCGGTCCAGGGCTGCCCCCTGACGGCTAGGTCCCACACGTGATGGTGGGCGTCAACGTTACCCGCCACGGCCAACCGAGGCTAGCCCGCAGGTGGGGGTTTGCCCCACGGCGCCGCAGCGCAACCCCCCACCTTCGTCCGAGCGTCTCAACCCTTCGCGGCCCCGTACTGGGCGAGGAAGCTATTGGCCTGAGGCGTACTTGCGTTTTTTGGTGTAATGATAAACGTAGCGGTGTCGACTCGCTTGGGGACAGGCTTGCCCGCCTTGATCTTCACGAGCTCGGTCACGGCCGTGTAGCCCATGGTGTAGGGGGACTGGAGGAGGCTGGCCTTGATCACGCCGCTCTTTATAAGCGGCACCTCGCCCAAGTCGGCGTCGAAGCCCACCACGACCACAGAGTTCTGCTTGTGCAGAGCCTGCACCGCCTCTGCTGCACCGATGCACGCCCGGTCATTGGCGCCGAATATCAGCTTCAGACCGGGGTGGCTCGTCAGCATGGCCTCGGCCTCGGCCTTCCCGGTAGCTACGTCGTTGTTGCTTATCTGCATGCCGATGTACTTCATCGCCTTGAACGCGGCCATGCCCGAGCGGCATCCCTTCGGCCGCTGGATACCAGTGCTCGAGATCTCGTTGAAGTCGATGATCCCGTACTGCCCCTTGCCCCCCGCCAAACGAGCTCCGTAAGCGCACACCGCTGCGCCCGCTTTGATGTTGGAGGTCGCGACGAAGCTATCCGAGACGGCTGGGCTGACGCCCGAATCGACCGTTACGACTGGGATGCCGGCCTTGACGGCTTTACCAACCGGCCCGGCCAGGGGCCCCGGCTGCTGGGCCGCCAAGACTATGCCTGCTACGTGCGTCGTCACCGCATTGTTAAACATGGAGATCTGTGTGCTCAAGTCGGTCCCGCTCGCCGGGGCCTCGAAACTAACCGTGTCCCCAAGCTTCTTGGCGGCAGCGTCCGCGCCCGCCTTGACGGCGAGCCAGTAGGGCGAGGCGTTGGACTTCGTTATCAGTTCGAAGTGGTAATGGGGCGTCGCCGCTTTGACGGGCGAAGCGGCAGCCACACCCCCCGTGAACAGCGCGGCGCCGCTTAAAGCAGCCGCGCCTATGCTCGCATACCTTCTCCAGTGGTTCCCTGAGCGCATGCTGTATTCCTTTCTCTATTGGCAACTCATTCGTGTTGGCTTCCCCTCTTGCTGGTTGTCGGACGCTCCCCCCCGTCAACTTTTGCCAGGCTCCCTCGTTTCGCGAGGGCCCGCAACCAGCACCCGTGCTAGGCAGTTACCCGAGCCTTCCGGCGCCAATTGTCGATCAGCACTGCGAGGATCACGGCACCACCTAGCAGGATGGTCTGGATATAGCTCGATATGTTGAGAAGCTCTGTCCCGTTATAGAGGACGCCGATCAAGAGCGTGCCCATGATCGTGCCCCAGACCATCCCTTCCCCTCCATAAAGGCTCCCGCCTCCTATGACGACGGCTGCGATCGCCTCAAGAAGGAGATCCGTATTACTTGAGGGCTGAGCCGAGTCCACATAGGCAACCTGCAACACGGCACCCAGCCCCGCCATCAGCCCAGAGAACGCATACACGGCAAGCACGACGCGCCTGATCCGGATACCCGCTATTGCGGCAGCGCGCTCGTTGGAACCGAGCGCGAACACATAACGACCACCTCGGGTCATCGTCGAGTAGAGCTGGCACACGATGGCAACGCCAACGGACACCATCACCAGGTAGGGGAAGACCCAAAGGCCGTTGGAGCCAAAGGCATAAAAGCTGCCCGGGATATTGAACACCGGTTGGCCTCCGGTGAAAAGGAGGCCTGAGCCCGAGGCGACGCCGAGCATGGCCAAGGTTGCGATGAAGGGGACGAGCCGCCCGACCGTTATGAGCAAACCATTGGCCAGGCCCACTCCCGCACCAACAGCCAGCGTAACGACGATCCCGAGCACGATCGAGTGCTGGTCGACCATCACGGTCGTGCCCACCACTGCCGAGAGCGCCACAACGGCGCCTTGGGAAAGATCTATGCCACCAGTGAAGATGACGAAGCTCTGCCCGATCGCCAGTGCAGCTGCCACGGCAACCTGCTGGAAGATCCTGTAGATATTGCCGGTTGTGAAAAAATAAGGCGATGCGATGCTGAACACGATGCAGAGCACGATCAGACCACCGGCAACGGACAAGCCGTTGATGATGCTCCGCAGGCGCGCTCTAGCCGTACGGCCAAAGGTCCCGGTGTCCCCGCTCCCTGGACCTTCGGGTGGTTGCTTACCTTCCCAAAGCGGCGGCCTGCGCAGCACAATACCTTTACTAGGCGAGGCCATTGCCGCCCCCTCCAGGGCTCTGGCCCACCTCGGCGGAGCCGCCGGCGACGCCGGTTATGAGCGCCACTATTTCGTCGGGAGTCGTCTCCCCCGTGAAGCGCTCCCCAACTATCCTGCCGCGGCGCATCACGTAGATCCTGTTGCTCACTCGGAAGACCTGGTCGAGGTTGTGGCTGACGAGCAGCAAGGCCACCCCGGCTTCGCGCATACGGATGAGCGTGGCCTCGACCCGGGCCGTCTCTTCTATTCCGAGGGCCGCGGTAGGTTCGTCGAGGACTATCACCCGGCTACCCCAAGCCAGTGCCCGGCCAATCGCGACACCTTGCTGCTGGCCGCCCGAGAGGTCAAACACGCGAGCCCCAAGGTCGGGAATGTGGATGCCGAAGCCCCCGATCAGTTCCGCAGTGCGCCGGCGCATTAGCGATTTGTTCAGGATCCTAAAGGGCCCCCAGCCGCGCACGATCTCCCTGCCGAGGAACATGTTGGCGGAAACGGAGAGGTGGGGAGCGAGGGACAGCTCTTGGGGGACAGTCTCCATCCCCAGGGCACGCGCGTCCCTCGGGCCATGCAACTCGATGGGCTTGCCATCGAGGTAAAGCTTCCCGGAGTCCGCCTCGACGACCCCGGATGCGATCCTGAGCACGGTCGACTTGCCAGCCCCGTTGTTGCCCACGAGCGCGACGACCTCGCTGGCCCTCAGCTCGAGAGAGATGTCGACCGCGGCCTGGACACCACCGTAGTGCTTGCAAATCTTGTCCATCCGGAAAACAGGCGCTTGTTGCTCATGTGCGAGCACACCCACGCCACCCCCTGGCTGGCCCTGGGCCGGCACCATTTCTTACTACACGTCCAATCGTCTGACGATTAGGCTGGCGATGGGGCGAAGTGCTGCTCGCTCTGCGGTGACACCGCTGGGCACGGCACCTACATAGTTGGCGCCTAAATGCAGGGAAAGGACGTCGAAGCGCTTAAGGCTCACACCCAAGGGTCCTCCTTTACACACTGCTGTACCCCCCCATACATCGGATGACGGCCAGTCTGCAGCCCGAAATTGTGCATGTCAAGTCGGGCCGAGCGTCCCAGCCAGCCGCGATCCATCAGATGATAAGTACCGCCACCCAAAAAGGGTTGGCTCCGGGTCGACCTTCGCCATCTACAACTCATTCTTGGACCTTCTGACCCGTGCATGGGCAGCTCCAGGCGGTCTACAGCATGACCCACGGTGGCGAAGCTCGAAGCTGAACACCTGGCGTTTCGGGCGGCTTCTCCGGCCCTCGAGCCGGCCGACCAACAGCTCAGCTGCCGCGACCGCCATCTCCCTCACGGGTTGGGCGAGCGTGGTGAGAGGAGGGTCGGTGAGCTCCGCCCACGGGGGGTCGTCTATTGCCACGACCGAGACGTCGGCCGGCACACGAAGGCCAGCGTCCTTCACCGATTTGAGAGCGCCCACAGCCATCAGGTTGTTGGCGACTATCAGCCCAGATGCGCCGCGCGCCAAGAGGTCGGCGGCGGCACGCCTGCCCCCCTCGACCCTGAAATCGCCCAGGGCGACCATGGGCGGCAGGCCAGCAGCCGCCATGGCTTCCTCGTAGCCGGCTTGGCGGCCCGCCGCCGTCTCGATCCCGAGCAAGCCAGAGACAAAACCGACCCGCTTGTGGCCCGTGGCGACCAAGTGCTGAGTGGCCAGGCGCCCGGCGTCTGCATTCGCGGCCAGGACGGCGTCAGCGCGCCGGTCTGCCACGGCCCGGTCAAAAGCGACGACCGCGGCGCCGTGGTCGATGAGCTCGCCTATCTCGGGGGCGCCCGGCTCAGTAGGCGAGATGACAGCTCCGGCGACCCGCTCGGCGATTAGCACTCCCAGGTACTCGCGCTGCTTGGCCGGGGCCTCGTCGGTGTTGCAGAGCAACACGCGGTAACCCTTCAGGTAAGCCGCATCCTCGACGGCGCGCACCATCTGGGTAAAGTGCGGGTTCTCGATGTCGGAGACCACAACCCCGATCATCTGGACCTGCTGGCGGCGCAGGTTTCCCGCCACCCGGTTGGGCCGGTAACCGAGCTCGTCCACGACCGCGAGGACCTTCTCCCGTGTGGCTTGGCGAACCACCGCTGTGCCGTTCAGGGCGCGCGAGACGGTGGCAGGCGACACGCCGGCCACCTCGGCCACTTCACGGATCCGCAAGGACGCTCGGGATGAGGACGGGCGAGACATGAGAACGGTTTCAGCAACCCCTTTCAGAAACCCGTTTCATAAGAATATAGGAGGCACAGCGGGGCGTCAAGCCGGCGCGTCGCTAGCGGGTCAGCGTGGCGTGGGGCGTGGGGGCCGCGCCGCGCGCCGCGCGGCGCGGGGCGGCACCTGGGAAGGGTCTCAAGTCGACGCGACGCTCTCCAGCCCCACGAGCAGGGCCTGGAGAGCGAGCAGCTCCCCGGGGTTATAGGCGAGGTCGGCCGACAGCTGGTCCACGAGGGCAACCGCCCGAGCTGCCTTCTCGGGGCTGAGCATGCCAGAGGCAACCTGGTCCCGATAGGCACCCACGAGGGCGGCCAGACCGGCCCTCAGCTCATCGGTACGCTGGCGGCGCTGCTCACGCTTGTGGCGTTCCTCGAGCTCGCGCGCGCCTTGCCGGGTGGCTCCCTGGGCGAGGCGGGCCGGCACGTTGCCGAGAGCTGCCGCACTGGCGCCCGCAAGGGCGGCCAACTCGGCCTCCTGGCGGGCGACCAGGGGCTCGGCGCTTTGTTTCAGCAACTCGACGAGCTCGTCGGCCAGGCGCGCTATGGTCGCGCCACTCCCATCAAGACGACCCGGCACGGCCGCCCAGGCTCTGAAGCGCTGGTCGGCGCCCGGATCTCCGGCGAGTAGGCGCGCCCTGTCGATGCGGCCACCGGCGAGCCTCGCCGCAGCCTTCGCCCGCTCCGGGCTGGAACCTTCCCGAACGAGCACGGCGATCAGTTCCGCCTCTCCTACCGGCCGGAACTCGACCCGCACGCACCTGCTCGCGATCGTCACTAGCTCCGGTGGCACGAAGTCGGCCATCGCGATGAACACGACGCTGCCGGAGGGCTCCTCGAAAGTCTTGAGCAAAGCCGGGGCAGCCTCTCGTGCAAGATGGAGGTCGGGCAGCACGACCACGGAGCGGGCTGCCTCCAACGGGCTCCGAGCCGCCAGCCTGCTCACCTCCCGCGCCTGTTCGATGGTGAGGCTTGCGCCCTCTCGCTCGAAGACCACCACGTCGGGGTGCAAGCCCTCGGCTACCCGCCGGCAGCTCTCGCAACCGTCGCCTCCACCGGCCGGCGCCCCGCCCGACGGGCAAACGAGCATGGCGGCGAAGTCCTTGGCTGCACCGAGCTTTCCCGTCCCCGGCGGCCCGACGAGGAGGTACGCGTGGACAGGTTTGACGACCGCGGCCCGCAAGGCCCTTGCGGCCCCGGGCTGACCCGCCAACCAGGCCGTGCTTTCTCCGTACCCCGGAGCCGTCCCTTCCTCTGCCACTACTACCTTCCGACGGCCATTCGGACCGCCGCCGCGACGTCCTCGACGCCCGCCGTCCCGTCGACAGTCCTCCAACGCTCGGGGTCGGCCGCTGCTAGCTCCCGGAAGCCCTTCGCGACCCGGCGGCGGAACCCGTCGTCCTCTGCCTCGAAGCGGTCCCCGGTACCGGCGCGCCGCGAGCGGGCGACCTCGGGGGGCACATCGATGAGCACGGTTATGTCAGGGGCGCGGCCGGAGGTCGCCCAGTCGTTGATCCTCTCCAGATCGGCAACCTCGAGGCCGCGCCCGTAGCCCTGGTAGGCAAGAGTCGAGCCCGAGTACCGGTCGCAAACCACGTCCTTTCCTCGTGCCAATGCCGGCTCGATGACCTTCTCTACGTGCTCGGCCCGGGCGGCAAGCATGAGGAGGGCCTCGGCGCGCGGTACGGGTGCCGGCAGGTTTGGGTCAAGCAGTAGGCGGCGGAGGCCCTCACCAATCGGCGTCCCGCCCGGCTCGCGGGTGAGCACGGCCCCGAGGTGCTCCGCCAACAGGTATGCCTGCGTCGACTTGCCGGCGGCCTCCCCGCCCTCGAGCGCGATGAACCTGGCCACCCCTACAGGTTACGCAGACAAAAGGGAGAGGACTTCCTCGGGCCTCATCGTCCCAGGCCTCGAGCGCGCCCGGGCCATCTGGTTGACCAACCGCTGCAAAAGTTCGTTGACGGGCGTGGGGACCCCATGCAGACGGCCGAGGAGGACCACTTCACCATTTAGGTAGTCGACCTCGGTGCTCCCCTCCGAGCGCGCAAGGCTCTGCCAAGTCGAGCTGCCTCCGCGTTCGTAGCCGACGACTTCTGTCGGGTGGAGGCGGTGGCCTCGGCGGGCGTCGTCTTCTTCCTGAGAGGCGTACGAGATACCTGCGGTAGCCAAGCAGGCCTCCCCTTCCTGGCGGGCCATTGTTACAAGCTCGCTGCTCCGGCCGGCCGGGCCGCAGAGGGCATCTACGCCGTTTGCAAGGTTGCGCAAAAGTTTGGCGTACTTCCAATGCATTATGTCCGGCCGGACCACCGACTCCATGGTAGACCCGCTCAGGGCGTCGGCCACCCCGGCCGCTATGGCGTCCGCGCCGTCAGCTGGCGGGTACCGCCCGATGTCGAGCAGGGCCGTCACCGGCGAGGACTCGGCCACGACAACGCCGGGTTTCAGGAACGTCGCAGGGCACATAACGCAGATGCCATAGACGGGGGAAAAACGCCGGAGTGCGAGGCGCTCGTTGGCCACCCCATTTTGCATGCAGACAACCGGTGTGGAGCTGGGCGCCACCGCGGCCAGCTGGCGCAGCGCCTCTTCGCTGTCCTGGCTCTTCACGGCCAAGAGGACCACTTCCTCACCGGTCCAGGCCACCTTGTCGACCCGCTCGGTGACAGGCACGTCCAGTTCGGCAACTCCGGTGGCCGATGCGAGCGTCAACCCGTCGGTTGCCATGACCCTCGCGTGCTCACCTCTCGCAACGAGCACGACGTCGTGGCCGTGCTCGAACAGGCGGCCACCCACTACCCCCCCTACTGCTCCGGCCCCAAAAACGATGAAGCGCATGCCCAGACTCTACGGCACAGCCTCGCGCAGCTGCGATGCCGACCGCCGGTTGCCGGCTATTTAGCCCTGGTAGCCCTCTGGCGGCACCAAGCGACGCTCCATCGCCCAGCGCGCGAGCTGATGGCGGTTAGACAGCTGCAGCTTGCGCAAGACAGCCGAGACGTGGGTCTCCACCGTCTTCACGGAAATGAAAAGCTCTCGCGCTACTTCCTTGTAAGCATACCCTCGCGCGATAAGGCGCAACACGTCGCGCTCGCGTGACGTCAATTGGTCAAGCTCGGGGTCGAAATGTAGGGCTGGGGCATCTGGCACTGCGGCAAAAGCGTCCAGCACAAAGCCAGCGAGGCGCGGCGAAAATACTGCGTCACCTAAAGCGACGACACCCACAGCGTCGAGGAGCTCTGCCGTCGAAATCGTCTTGGTGACATACCCTCGCGCGCCAGCACGAATTGTGGCGATCACGTCCTCAGGGGCGTCAGAGACAGATAGCGCTAGGAAACGCACGGATTGGTTGGCGCCAAGCACTTGCCTCACCACCTCGGGCCCGCCGCCGTCTGGCATGTGGACGTCCACGAGCACTACCTGTGGGCAGACCTCGATGATCTGACGCACGGCACTCGCGACATCGCCTGCTTCCCCGACGATCTCCACCCTGTCAGTGCCACCGATCTCGGCGCGCACGCCCGCTCGGAAGAGCTGGTGGTCGTCAACGAGGAACACCCTCACCGCTCCGGCCGCCTGCCCGCTCACGGGCTCGCCTTCGTCGGCATTTTGAGCACCACTTCTGTTCCTTCTCCCGGGGCGGTCTTCAAAGAAGAGGTCCCACCATTGCGGCGCATCCTGTTGTGGACCGATCCCGAAAGGCCTTTGCGGTCCGGGGCGACTTTGCTGGGGTCAAACCCGCGGCCCCGGTCGCGCACGAACACCGACGCGGCATCGGCATCGACCTCCGAATAGACCGACACCACTTCCGCCCCAGACCATTTGGCTGCATTTACGACTGCCTCGCGCGCCGAAGCCACCAGGGCTGCCAGATGCTCGTCAAGGGGCGCGTCGCCTACCGTCACGAGGTCTACCCGGATGCCATGGTCCGCCTCCACCTCTTGCTGCAGGGCCTTCAGGGCCTCAGACACGCTCGCTCCCGAGCCGTCTCGAACAGCGGCGCCGTCTGGGCCCGGGTGGTCGAACAACCAATTGCGCAGCTGGCGCTCCTGTGCTCGCGCGAGACGCTGGACCTGCTGGGCGTCATTCGCCGAGCGCTGGATGAGCGCCAGCGTCTGGAGGACCGAATCGTGGAGGTGGGCTGCCATCTCGGCCTTTTGTTCGGCCCTGGCACGTTCGCGCCGCTCGGCCACGAGCTCTCGCCCGAGGCGCAGCCACCAGGGCGCTAGGACGAGGGCGAACCCGCCCACGACCCCTAGAGCCGAGAGGGCGGCGATGATATCGGTGCTGTTCAGGTGCTTGGGCGCTAGGAGGCTGGAGGTGCCGAGCGCCACTAAGGCCAAGCCGGCCGACACCCTCACGGCCGCGGCGAGGAGCCGGCGCCTCGTCGGTACGGCACCCGCACCGGCGCCTGACAGCAAGTTCGCGAGGCGCGCGGCGGCCTCCCGGTCCTCAGGGCCTGCGTGGCGCCACACCGCGACGAGCCCTGCCAGTGCGACGACCCCGGGCGAGATTGCGCCTACGGGCGCGGGGTCACCGAGTGCACCGAGGGCGAGCAGGAGGGCTGCGATAGCGCTCGCCACCGCGGCGACCAGGCCGATCGTGCGCCGGTCTCCAATTGCAAGAGCGAGGATCGCCGGCCTGTGGCCGCCCGGAGGCCCTTCGTCGAGGAACGTCGCCACGTTTCCAGTGAGTGCCGAGGGCCGCCCCCCACGCGTTGGGCTGGTCCCCGGCGGGAGGGCGAGCCAAGCGGCGACGTAAAGAGCGATGCCAGCGCCCCCGACGAAGCTGAACGCAACGAAGGCGGCGCGAACGGCTAGCGGCTCGAGGTCCATGCGCTTTGCCAAGGCTGCGGCAACGCCAGCGAGCACCCGGTTGCCCGCCGGCCGCTGTACGCCAACCCAAGCCTCGCGTCGCAAAAGCGCCCGCCATCCTCGCCAGCCCGGCGGTTGCACGGGCGGCGGCGACAACTGAGGAGGAGGCCGATCAGAGCCCGACCCATCAGAGGAGGGCGGTCCCGACGACGGTCGCCGCGATGACGGGCGTTGCGGGGGCGGCGCCGGTTGTCCTCCTTCCAGAGTTCTCTGGTCGGGGGCCTTTTCGTCCAGCTGGTAGGCGGAACGGTACTCGATGCCTCCCATGGTCGCGCCGGCACGCCTTCGCGCGCGGCTCTTCGGCGCCCCTTTTCCCCCTGAGCGAGGCCCGCGCTCTTCCAGGGTTACAAGCGGGTCATCCCCGATAGATCTACCCGCACGGACGCGCCATCATCTTCGTATGACCGACCAGCAAACGGGCGACGGTCCGCAGGCCCCCCATTACGGCCCGTCACAGCACGGCGCGTCACAGCCACCGTACGGTTCCACCTCCGAGCCGCCGCCATATGGCAACGACCAGCCCCGTTTTGGCTACTACGGGTCCCCTTACGGCCCTGCCCACCAGCCTCCCCGTCAGCTCCGGCGCAGCAGGGTAAGCCGGCGCGTCGCTGGCGTGGCCGGCGGCCTCGCTGAGTACCTCGGCGTCGATGCGAACGTGATACGGGTCGGCTTCGTCCTCGTTTCGGTGATGTTCCTCGCGGTATTCGGAGGGTTAGTCCTTTATGGCATCGCCTGGGCTCTCATGCCGGAAGAAGGCCAGGCATCCTCTCCTGCCCAGGCCTTCTCACCGGGACAGGCATGGCAACGCTCGGACCGTACCGCCCGGTCCTGGCTCCTCGTCCTCGGCGCTGCCGCCGTCGCGCTCCTCTGGTCCTTCGGGTTCGCCCGCTGGTGGCACTCCGGCGCCTCCTTTGCGTGGCTTTTCTTCGCCTGCGTGGCCTTCTGGTTCTTCGCTCGTTGCCGGCACGGGAGAGTTTGCGGAGGGCGCTTGCGCTGGCCGGGCCCACAAGGAGTCCCTGGCCAGCAGCCTGGGCCGGCCCCCGGTGGCGGCTATGGCCCGGGCGTCAGGCAAGGTGGCTCCACCCAGGGCGTCTACAACGAGCGGGTAGGCGAGCCGCCCACGCCAAGCCAAACGGGGCAGGGCGCGGCCGCGGAGGGGACAGCAGCGGAGGAGAGCGCAAGCGCGACGCACGCCACGCCCCCCGCAGGCTTGTCTCCCGAAGAAGCAGCAGACTGGGCCGCCGCACAAGCCGCGGCAGCGGGGTGGGCGCAGGAACAGTTGGCCGCCGCCGGCGTTCCCTCCTCCCAACCACAGGCGCCGGCCGCTCCGGGCGGGGACCAGTGGACGGGGTACGGCCGGGCCCATCACGGGCGCTACCGGAGGCGGAGCTTGGGAACCTTCGTAGCCGCTTTCCTTGCTGCTTTCGTGTTGCTGGTCGTAGCCGCCGTCATCGCGATCACTCTTGGGAGCGGCGCGTCGTTTGACGGGGGTGTCGGCAGCTCAACATTGGAGCCCGCCTCTCTGTCTGCCGTGCACTTTCATTACCGCCAAGGCGTCGGTCACCTGAAGGTCGACCTATCCAGGATCCGCTTCCCAAGCTCGGGCCGGCAAGTCGACATGAGCGTGGGCGTAGGCCAGCTGAACTTAGTGCTACCCCGAGGCACCATTGTCTACCTCGACGCGAGCACCGGCGTGGCTGGCAACGTTCACCTCCCGGGTGGCGTGGTAGTTGGGCAAGCCATCCAGCAGGAGCTGAGCATGCCCCCGAGCCTCGCCGGCAGCAGCAAAAGTGCTCGCGCGCCTCACCTGAGCGTCGACGCCCACGTCGGCGTGGGTGTCATAGACGTCGCCTGGGGGAACACGCCGTCATAGGCACAGGTCGGAGTTGCTTTAGCCGGCTGACCGCTTGCCGTGGATGAGACGCTCGACGACGGTGGCTGAGAAGTCGCCGGCGGTCTCGAGCACCACCGTGCAATTTGCGCCGGCTTGGCTGAGCTCGCCTTTGTACATGCCTCTTAGGTCGCAGACGGTCGCGCCACGGCTAGGCCCGAACCCCGTGTCAACGGTGGCAGTGACCGTCATGGAACGCTTGGGCACGATGTCACCGACCGCTATCGCCGCTGCGAGCACGTCGTGGCACGCGCAGCTCTTTTCCCCATAGATGGAGCGGTAGAACTCGAAGTAGTGGTCGAGCACACGGGCAGCGAACTGGGCAACGGGCGAAGCCGAAGCGGCCATTTCGAGGCGCTGGGCTTCGCTCATCACTTCCCCCATCGTCGCGTCCAGCGCCACGAGCGTGAGAGGCCACGGCGCGCAGAGCACCGCGTGGGCAGCCTCGGGATCGTGCCATACGTTGGCCTCGGCGGCGGGGGTGATGTTGCCGGGCGCCATCGCAGCCCCACCCATCAGCGTGACGCCTGAAACGAGCGCCGGCAACTCGGGCTCAAGCCTGAGCGCAACGGCGAGGTTGGTGAACGGCCCAGTCGCCAGCAGGTGCACCTCCCCGGGGCGCCGGCGGACAGTGTCCACGATCAGTTCCGGCGCGCTCTTCGGGGACAGCGCCCCGGCTGGTTCTCCCAAGTCCACTCCCCCGAGCCCATTACCGCCGTGAACGTCGGTCGCGAGCTCGGGCTCGATCCCGATCAGCGTGCGTTCAGAGCCCTTGGCAACGGGGACCTCGCCCGTGCGCCCCGCGACGTCGAGCACCGAGAGAGTATTTCGGGCGGCGGTGGCCGCTCCCACGTTCCCAAAGACCGTGGTGACCGCTACCAGGTCGACATCAGGGTCAGCGAGCAGGTACAAAAGGGCGACGGCGTCGTCGACGCCGGTGTCGCAGTCCATCAATATGGCCTTCTTGGCGGGGGTCTCGGGCATGGCCCAACGGTAGTGGCGTAGCCTTGGCCACCGTGAAAGCCGTGGTTATCCGAGATGGTGCGGTCTCCTGGGACGACAAGACGAGCCCGACCATCGGGGAGGACGAGCTCCTCGTGCGGGTGGAAGCCGCCGGCATAAACGGCGCAGACATACTCCAACGCGCGGGGCGCTACCCCCCACCACCTGGCATACCGGCGGACATGCCGGGGCTCGAATGCGCAGGCACCATAGAGGCCATCGGGGAAAGGGTGAGCGGGTTCCGCACGGGCGAGCGCGTGATGGGCCTCATGGCCGGCGCAGCGCAAGCCGAGCTAGCAGCCCTCCACCAACGCCTCGCGCTGCGCGTCCCAGCCGGGCTGAGCCCTGCGGAGGCTGGCGGCTTTCCCGAGGTCTTCTGTACGGCGCACGACGCGCTCTTTTCGCAGGGTTCCCTGGGTATAGGCGACAAGCTCCTCGTCACTGGAGCGGCCGGCGGTGTCGGGATGGCGGCCGTGCAGCTAGGGCGGGCCGCCGGTGCCGATGTGGTCGCCAGCGTTCGCAACCCGGAGCTGCGGGGCCGGGTCGAAGCACTCGGGGCGGTGTGTGCCGAGCCGGCCAAGGCCGTGGGGCTGGGCCCGTTCGACGTGGTCTTGGAGCTAGTGGGCGGTCCCGGCGTGGCTCAGGCCTTGGCTACGCTCGCACCCTGGGGGCGATACGTCGTGATCGGGACAGGGGCGGGGTCACGGGTGGAGGTCGACCTCGGAGTCGTCATGGCACGGCGCGCCACGCTGCGAGGCTCGACACTGCGCAACCGGAGCCTCGAGGAAAAGGCCACCGTCGTCAGGCGAGTAGAGCACCACGTTCTGCCGCTGGTGGCGTCAGGAAAGGTGAGGGTGGTCGTAAACGAAGCCTTCCCCTTCGCTCGCGCCCAAGACGCGTACGAGCACTTCGCCGCCGGCGGGAAGTTCGGGAAGGTAGTGCTGACGACGGGCGGCCCTCGGGCGTAGGGTGCAAGGTCATGTGTAGGTGAACGGCGCGGCCGATGTAACACCACGCCGCGGGTGTCAGGGGTCGCGAGCTACTTGAAGTCGCCCCGAGCTACCTCACCACCACGTACCGCAACCGCCTCGGTGCCTCGAGGCGCGAGGGCGCCGGCGGCCGACCCAGAAGAAAAACAAGAGCGGGAAGACGATCCAAAGGACCCGCCCCGTGCCAAGCGCGAAGGCTTCTATCACCGCGGCGACCACGGCGACCCACGCAAGGGGGGCAAGGACCAATAAATGCCGCCACGGCGGCCGAGCATTGCTGCCCGCCGGCGCCTGCTGTGCGCCGTACGGGGGAAGCACGGTCCCACCCGCCCACTGTGAGCCGCCGGGCCACGCCGGCGTCGGCACAGGTCCAACATCCTGGAGCGGAAGGTCGGTCAGCAGGCCGTCGAGCTCTGAGTACGTCTTGGCCTGAAGGCAGTGGCCATAGCGGTCGGCGAACTCGTCGGAGTCGAGGCGTCCCTCAACGTGCGCTTTCCTGAGGATCTCCCCGACAGCCCTGCGGTCACGGTCGGAGGCGCGCAGGGAGCGGTCGCGCGGCGTCTGCCAGGAGTACTGGACGTCCTTATCGTGAACACCCTTCTCGGACATCGTCTGCCAGCTTACGGCCCTCGGGCGCGACGCCGGCATGGAGGCCCCGTACGAGTGCCCGGGCATCTTCCACGGCTGGGCGGGCAGCCCTTCGGAGCATTCCGTATGGCAGAGTCATGGCCCCGGCGCGCAAAAAAGGGGCCAATGTGATCTGACCAACGCCACATTGTGGCGAAAACATGACGATTTCGTGCTAAGAACTCACTGATGTGCGGCTAACGAAATTCACATCGGGGAGTTTTGGGCCCGGGGCTGCCTTCACGCTCCGGCGTCGCGCCACGGCGCACGTTGCGTCGCGCCACGGCGCACGTTGCCCCTCACCCAGGGCGCACCGGCAATTCAGCTCCTAGGTCACTCTGTCAGGTCCGCGGCCAGGTCCGCGGCGGCCCTCGGCGGGGGCGGCGGGGGCGGCGGTGGGACCCGCGGCGGGGGCGACCGGCCAGCGCGCTGGGACGGGCGGCGTCGCCCGCACCACCTCCGCAAGAGCAGAAACCTCCCCGGCGCCGGTCCGCAGCCCGACCGGTGGGCGAGGGTCGGGGTCGCCACGGTTGGGCCAGTGAGAAAATGCTCGCTCTGCGAGGGCCGTGATCGTCAGAGCAGGATTGACCCCCGGGTTCGCCGGGACAGCGGAACCATCGACGATATGGAGACCGCCGTACCCGTAGACGCGGTGCCAGGGGTCGACCACTCCCTCCTCGGGCGAGCAGCCGATCACGCACCCACCGAGGAAGTGCGCCGTGATCGGCAACCCGAAGACCTCGCCCAGGTTGCCAACTGGCCGAGCCCCCGTCACCCCGGCGAGACGGCGGGCCACCTCGTGGCCGACGGGGAGCCAAGAGGGGTTTGGCTCGCCCTCCCCCTGCCTGCTCGACAAGTGCAAGCCCCCAAGTGGCCCGGGCCGAGCAAAGACGGTGAGGGAGTTGTCGCGTGCCTGCATGACGAGCGCGATGACGGTGCGTTCCGACCAGCGCCGGACGTCGAAGCAGCCCAAGAAGTCACGTGGGTGCCGTACGGCCTCGGCCACAAAGCGTGAGACGGCCGACGACTGGCGGCCACCCGGCCCTCCGGGGCCATCCACGAGTAGGGCCCCGAGCAACCCCATCAAGTTGGAGCGGTGCCCGTAGCGGACCGGCTCAACGCGCGTGCCCGGTTCCGGCGAAAACGACGACGTGATCGCGACGCCGCGAGAAAAGTCTGGATGGGGCCGCCCGCGAGGGACGACGGCGCCCAGTAGAGACTCGGAGTTGGTGCGAGAGAGCTGCCCAAGCCGGGGGGACAGGAGCGGGAGCTTGTGTGTACGAGCCATGGTGTGCAACAACTTCTGCGTCCCGTAAGCGCCCGCAGCTAGGATCACGTGTTCGGCGCTAAATGCGCGGCCGCGGCCGCTGCGGGCGCCCCGCCACAACCGGGTGCTCGCAACGGTGTCGACGCACCACCCGGAACTGCCGTCGGGGGCGTCGCCGGGCTCGTTCTCGGAAGGGGTGCTGGAAGCCGGCCCAGCGCGCTTTTGCCCAGGCTGCAGCGAGACGACCGTGGTCAATGGCATGATCACGGCGCCGGCCCGCTCGGCGAGGTAAAGGTAATTGGTGGAGAGAGTGTTCTTAGCGCCCCATCGGCAACCAGTCATGCACTCCCCGCAGTGCACGCAGCTGCGCCTTGACGGCCCGGCGCCACCGAAGTACGGGTCCTGCGACAACGAGCCTGGGGGCATGCCGGGGTGCCCGAAGAACACACCCACGCTCGCCGGGCAGAAGCTCGCCCCCGCCCCCATGGCGGTTGCAACTTTCTCCATTGCCTCATCCGCAGGGCTCGACCACGAGTAGTCAGTCGCACCGAGCATCCGCCTCGCCTGCGCGTAATGGGGGACGAGCAACGAACGCCAGCCCACCTCCCCGCCCCAACCCGGCCCCGTCCACTGGCTGTCCTCGAAAAAGGTCGAGGGTGGCTCGTAAAGGGTGTTCGCATAGTTGAGCGAGCCGCCACCTACGCCGGCGCCGGCGAGCACCACGACGTCACGCAACAAGTGCACCCGCTGGATACCGAAGCACCCGATTCGGGGGGCCCAGAGGAAACGCTGGAGATCCCAGGAAGTTGCAGGCAACGTCGTGGCGTCAAAGCGGCGCCCGGCCTCGAGCACCGCAACCCGGTAGCCCTTTTCAGATAGTCGCAGAGCCGCGACCGAACCGCCGAAGCCCGAACCGACAACTATTACGTCGTAATCGAACCCGGTCACGACGGCGGTCAACCCCCCCTTACGTCTCAGCCCAGAGGTGGCCTAGCCTCCTGAAACGTCCTCCAGGCTTGGGCCGCCCGATGACAAGAACGGCATCATGGCCCGCAACTGCGCCCCCACCTTCTCGACGGGGTGGTTTGCACCTTCTTGCTGAAGGCGCTTGTAGTTGGACAGGCCCGCTTTGTACTCCCCGACCCATTCCTCGGCAAAAGCACCTGACCGGATCTCAGAAAGGATCTTCTTCATCTCAGCGCGTACGGAGTCGTTTATGACCCGCGGGCCGCGCGTCATGTCACCGTACTCTGCAGTGGTCGAGATCGAGTAGCGCATGCCGGTGATCCCGTGCTCGTATATCAAGTCGACGATCAGCTTCACCTCGTGTAGGCACTCGAAATAGGCCGATTCGGGCTGGTACCCGGCCTCGACAAGCGTGTCGAAGCCGGCCTTTATCAAAGACGTCAAGCCCCCGCAGAGCACTACCTGCTCACCGAAGAGGTCGGTCTCGGTCTCCTCCTTAAAGGAGGTCTCGAGCACTCCTGCCCGAGTCGCCCCGATGGCCCAAGCGTAGGAAAGCCCGAGCGCCTTCGCCTTGCCACTCGCATCGGTTTCGACCGCAAGCAATGCCGGCACGCCCCCGCCCCCCTCGTAAGTGCGCCTCACCAGATGACCGGGCCCCTTGGGAGCGACCATCACCACGTCGACGCCCTCGGGCGGGCTTATCAAGTCGTAGCGGATGTTGAAACCGTGGGCAAACATGAGAGCGTCGCCAGGACGGAGCCCTGCCTCGACAGAACGAGCGTAGATCTCTGGCTGGGCGGTGTCAGGGGCGAGCAACATCACGACATCCGCCCAAGACGCCGCTTCGCCAGGCGACATAACGCTCAATCCGACAGACTCCGCCTTGGCTCGGGACGGCGAGCCCTCGCGAAGGCCGACACGTACGTCCACACCCGAGTCGCGCAAATTGAGCGCGTGTGCGTGCCCCTGAGAGCCGTAGCCGATTATCGCCACCTTGCGGGAGGTGACGACCGACGGATCGGCATCGCGTTCGTAGTAGATGGTTGCCATTGGGACAGCCTACCTGTCGCCACCAGGCGCGCCCCGGCCCCGGCGGAACGCCTGGTGGGGCAGCTTCGCCAGCGCCACCCGCCCAGTCCTTTGGATGTCGATGATCCCGTAAGGACGCAGGAGCTCCTCGAACTCGTCGAGCGCCGCTGGTTCGGCCGCAAGCATCACGGTGAGGGCCTCCTGGCCCACGTCTACGACCGTTCCCCCGAAGATCCGCACGAGGTCGCCGACCTCACCGCGCGACGGCCCTGGGCCGCCTGGTGGAGCGCAGCGAACCGAGACGAGCACAAGCTCGCGCTCGAGTGCCTCGCCGGGGGGCAACTCGGTTATCTTCACAACATTCACGAGCTTGAACAGCTGTTTCGTAAGCTGCTCTACCGAGGTTTCCTGTAGGTCGACCACGGTTGTTATGCGGCTGAACGCTTCGTCGTCGGTCGGTGCCACCGCCAGCGAAATGATGTTGAACCCGCGCCTGGCGAACAATGCCGCGACCCTCGCGAGCACGCCGGCACAGTTCTCGACGATTATGGAGATCGTCTGGTGGTGCAGCCTCCCGCTGCCTGAAGACCACGCGCTTGCCGGCCCGTTCATGGCCATCACTGGACCACCCTTTCCCCACCCGGCCGCTGCGAGGGGTGCACAATAACGTCGCTGTTGGAGGCCCCCGCAGGCACCATCGGGAAGACCTTCTCATTGGCGTCTGTGCGGAAGTCTATGACAACAGGCCGGTCATCCACCGCGTTGGCCTTGTCGATCACGGCGGCAACGTCATCCGGCGTCTCCGCACGGAATGCCACGCAGCCCATTGCCTCCGCCCACTTCACATAGTCGGGCAGGTCGGGCGAAAGGTAAACCTCGGAGTACCGCTCCTCGTAAAACATCTCCTGCCATTGGCGCACCATGCCTAGATAGGCATTGTTCAATATCGCAACCTTGACCGGGATGCGCTCGCTTGACGCGGTGACGAGCTCATGAGCCGTCATCTGGAAGCACCCGTCGCCGTCTATGGCCCAGACGGTGCGGTCCGGCCGGCCGACCTTGGCCCCGATGGCCGCGGGCACAGCGAAGCCCATCGTGCCGAGGCCACCAGAGTTGACCCAAGTGTAGGGCTCCTCGAAACGCCAAAACTGGCTCGTCCACATCTGATGTTGGCCCACGCCGGACACGACGGTAGTGCCGGGAGGGCTCGCATCACGGATCGCCTCGATCACCGCCTGCGGTCTGAGCGGCTCGCTTTCGACTTGAGGCGCATAGTAGAGAGGGTAATGCTGGCGCCATTGTTCGATCTCAGCCCACCAGGCGCTCCGGTCTGCTTGGGGGTCGCCGCTCGCCTCTAGGACACGCACAATCTCTTCGATGACGAGCCTGCAGTCACCGACTATCGGGACTTCCGGCCGGCGGATCTTGCCCAGCTCTGCCGGGTCAATGTCGACATGGACCACTTGAGCCTTGGGCGCAAATGCGTTCACCTTTCCCGTCACCCGGTCGTCGAAACGGGCCCCGAGCGCGATCAGGAGGTCGGCTTCTTGCATGGAGGTGATGGCGGCGTAATTGCCGTGCATCCCCGGCATGCCAAGGCACTGCGGGTGGCTGTCTGGGAAGGCGCCCCGGGCCATCAGGGTCGTGACGACCGGCGCATGGGTGAGCTCAGCGAGTTGACGGAGTGCGTCAGCCGCCCGTGCCTTCAAAATCCCTCCGCCAGCGTATATGACCGGCCGCTCGGAAGCGGCGATCAGCCGGGCGGCTTCACGCACCATGCGGGGGTGGCCCTTAGTCGTGGGTTTATAGCCCGGTAGTGACGCCGAGACCTCGTGATCATTTGGCCAGTACCACTCGGCCTTCTCCTGGAGCACGTCTTTCGGGACGTCCAGAAGAACCGGGCCAGGCCGGCCAGTCGTGGCCAAGTGGAACGCTTGGCGCACGGCCAAGGGGATCTGCTCAGCGCTCATCAATAGCTCATTGTGCTTGGTGACCGAGCGCGTAATGCCGACGGTGTCCGCCTCTTGAAACGAGTCCGTGCCTATGACCGGCCGGCTCACCTGCCCAGTAATCGCGACAACAGGGACGGAGTCCATGTAGGCGTCGCAGAGTGCAGTCACCAGGTTTGTCGCACCCGGCCCACTCGTCACCATTACGACGCCGGGGCGGCCGGTCACGTGGGCATAGCCCTCGGCCATGTGGCCCGCACCCTGTTCGTGGCGGACGAGGACGTGGCGGATGGGCGAGTCGAGTATCGGGTCGTAGGCGGGAAGGATCGCACCTCCAGGGAGTCCAAACATGACCTCCGTGTGCTCCATCTCTAGGCTCTTTATGAGGGCTTGCGCCCCGGTCAGCTGCATCGGCGCCTCGCTCCTTTGGCTGGGTTCTTGTTTTGGTCCGGGAAACAAAACGACCTCCCGTCTGGGAGGTCGTTCAACGCACGCGCTATAGCCGCGCGTGCGTCAAGTAAGTACTACGAGGGAGATCATGGCCAGTACCATTATTGGACGCGAGGGCTGCAAGATATGACCAAGGTCACCCGATCGGCGTGACGTCCACGCCCTCGAAACCCCTCGTGCCATAGCCATTGAGGTCATCATGGCACAAGCGTGCTCAGGCTGCAAGCCCAGCCCGCGAAAGTACAGGACCGCACCCGGTCGCGCTATTCGGGCCAATGGTGCTGGTGGGGCTGGGCCGAGGTTAGGCGAGCGGGTTAGGCGAGCGGGTGAGGCGAGCGGGTGAGGCACTGTACAGGTTGGGGGTGCTGTACAGGTTGGGGGTGCTGCACGGGTTGAGGTCTGCATGGGCGGGGGGCTGCCCAAAGACCAAGGGGACGCGCCGCCATCGGCTCCCCCGAGTCAGCAGGCGAGTGATTGGGCGGCAAGGACCTCCTGGACGACTCGGTGACCCTCTTTCGTGACCGTCCGCCAGCCATAGACCAGGATCTCGTAGCCAGCCAGATGAAGGGCGTTGCGCCTGGCATCGTCGTTGTCTTTCTGCTCTGGGGACCAATGGAAGGCGTAGCCGTCCACTTCCACGAACACATCGCCTTCGACTTCGGCGTCGATCCGGTAGCGCCCGTCGACCGTTACAACTTCGGTGGCGATGACCTTGATGCCATTTGCCGCGAACAGGCGCAGGAGCTTGCTCTCGAGGACGCTGGCTTTGGGCGCTCCGATGAACCCGCGCCTCTTCAGCGCTAGGCGCAGTTGGAGAGGACCTCGCCGGCCATTCCGCCCGAGTCGCTCGGCCTCCGCCAAGAGGCCACGAACGGTTACCAGGCCCTTCGCCAAAGCCCGATCTATTGCAGCGTCAACAATATCAGCCGGTGCCTCGGCCGCCAGGTCCACCAGAGTCCGTAGAGGGTTTGTTGTCGGCACTCCCCGCCAATGGGAGATGCTCGTCTCCGCCAAGTCGGTGCTGTAATGGATGCTCACCCTCCTCGACAGGCCATCAAGGGCCAGGTTGGGCGGGCCCTTCGGCGAGGTCTTCCTTTTCCTCAGTGCGCGATGTCCGCGCGCCACCGTCACGGCTGGAGCGGCGGGTGGCGCCTCCAACAACCCCCACAGCCACCCGGCCGACGAATGAGATGCGGCTCCCCCCGTAGCCAGGCAAGCAGCCAGGAGCTCTCGGTTCGGCGAAGCGCCCCAGGTGGTTAGCCCGTAAAGCCCTCGCCGGACCACTACCCACTCGCCCCGCCTGACGGCCCAACGGATCTGCCCGGGTGACACGCCTGCAGCGAGCAACTCCTCCCGGCTGGCCAACCCGTCATGCCTTCGGAACACCTCCCCCACCTTCGATCTGGTTGCACTTTTCATCCACTATGATGCTATCTCATTATCCCATCAAAGGGCGCCTGAACCCTTCTTGTAGCTTCTTGTATACGTAAGTGGCGCAATGCGCCGTTATCGCCTGCAGGAAGCGATGCGGGGACCCGGGCGGTAGCGCGAGGAAGGGACCGTGGCGCGAGGAGGGGACCCGGGCGGTGGCGCGAGGAGGGGACCGTGGCGCGAGGAGGGCCACGAGAAGAGCGAGCGCCCTTAGCCCAAGGCCGCCGCTACTGGGAGCCCTCGTGCGACCAGCTCTCGTCGGAGCGCCTCGGGATCCTTGAAAACGATGGCCTGCACCCCGACGCCGGCAGCGGCCTCCACGTTTACTTCCCTGTCATCTATGAAGAGAAGGTCCGCGGCGCGAAGGCCGAAGCGCGTGAGCGCCAGCTCGAAGTAGCGCCGGTCGGGCTTAGCAACCCGCTCGACGCCAGAGATGAAGTGACCGTCGAACCACGAGATGAACTCGTAAATGCACCTGCGCTTCTCCCAGCTTTCGACCTCCATGTTGGAGAGCGCGTAACAGGGCACGCCAGCGGCACGCAGCTCGCGCAGCAGATCGACCGTCCCAGAGATCACGCCCCCGATCATGTCCTCGCTCCGTTCCCCCCAAGCCATGATGAGGGAAGCCTGCTCGGGGTACTCCGCCGCCAGCGAAGCGCAGGCCTCCACGACGCTGCGCCCGAGGTCCTGCTCGGCGTGCCACGCCGGCGAGCAGACGTTGGTCAAGAAGTCCTCCATGGCGGCGTCATCGCCGGCGAAAAGCTCGCGGTAGAGGTAACGGGGATTCCAGTCGAGGAACACCCCACCCAAGTCCCACAACACGGCCTTGGGCGGCCGCGCACCTGTCGAAGCTGCGGCCGGCAAAGCGCTCGAAGCGTCCGGCGCGACATCGCTCGGCGCGACATCGCTCGACGCCGCACCCCCCGACACCGGCGACACCGCATCGCTGGACACCGCACCCCCCGACACCGGCGATGCCGCACCGCCGGCCTCAATCAAATGAGACATGCGAGCGAACGACCGCTAGGGCTCCGTGACCGCGCCCCGCTCGGCCCCACTCACGAGGCGCGCATACTTGGCGAGGACACCGTGGCGGTAGCGGGGCTCCGGCTGCTTCCAACCAGCCTCCCGTGTAGCGAGCTCGGAAGCGCTCACCTCCAGGTCGATGCGCCGGCTCGGCACGTCGATCACCACTTTGTCACCGTCGGCGACAAAAGCGATCGGGCCCCGGTCGACTGCCTCGGGGGCGACGTGGCCGATGCACAGTCCGTGCGTGCCACCGCTGAATCGCCCGTCGGTGACTAGTGCGCAGTCTGCCCCTCGCCCAGCGCCCTTCATTGCTCCAGTGACAGCGAGCATCTCGCGCATGCCCGGCCCGCCCTTCGGGCCCTCGTGGCGGATCACGACCACCGTCCCCGGCTGGATGTTGCCGGCCAGGATCGCGTCGAGCGCAGCCTGCTCCCCGTCGAAGACCCGAGCAACACCCTCGAAGCGCTCGAAATCGAGCCCTGCAACCTTGACGACGGCGCCGGCCGGAGCGAGCGACCCCCGCAAGATGGCGAGGCCGCCGTCTGCATGGATGGGCCGGGAGAGCGGGTGGACCACCTCGCCGTCGGGCGCCGGCGGGGCGAGCTGGGCAAGGTTTTCGGCGACCGTGCGGCCAGTCACGGTCAAGCAGTCGCCGTGCAGGAGGCCCGCGTCCAAGAGCTCCTTCATTACGACGGGCACTCCACCCACTCGGTCGATGTCGACCATGTGGAAACGGCCATGAGGCTTGGTGTCGGCCAGGTGCGGGACCCGCCGGCCGATACGGTCGAAGTCGTCCAGGGACAGCTCGACCTCCGCCTCGTGGGCGATCGCGAGCAGGTGGAGAACGGCATTGGTCGAACCACCGAGCGCCATGACCACGGCGACCGCGTTTTCGAACGCCTCTTTGGTCATCACCTGGCGAGGCCGGATCCCCGCTTCGAGCAGCTTCACCACGGCCTTGCCCGACTCGTACGCGTAGTCGTCCCGCCGGCGGTCGACCGCCGGCGCACTCGAGCTGCCCGGCAACGCCATGCCGAGTGCCTCCGCAGCGGAGGCCATCGTGTTGGCCGTGAACATGCCGGCGCAACTGCCCTCCGTCGGGCACGCCCGCCGCTCGATCAGCGACAGCTCGGCGTCCGTGAGAGTGCCTGCAGCCCGAGCGCCGACTGCCTCGAAGACGCTCACTATGTCGAGCGCCTCACCGTGCTCCCCCCGGCCGGGGAGGATGCTCCCTCCGTACAAGAAAACAGAAGGGAGGTTGAGCCGGGCCGCCGCCATGAGCATCCCGGGAAGGGACTTGTCACAACCGGCGAAAGTAGCCAGCGCGTCGAAGCGCTCTGCGTGCACCATCGCTTCGACGGAGTCCGCGATCACCTCGCGGCTGACGAGCGAGGCCCGCATTCCTTCGTGGCCCATCGAGATGCCGTCGGAAACGGCGATCGTCACGAACTCGATGGGGAACCCTCCGGCGTCGCGCACACCTGCCTTCGCTCGTTTCGCCAAGCGGTCGAGAGGCAGGTTGCAGGGGGTAACCTCGTTCCATGACGAGGCAACTCCGACTTGAGGCTTGCCCCAGTCGGCGTCTGTCATGCCGATGGCCCGCAGCATGGCTCGCGCCGGGGCCCGTTCTGGGCCATCGGTCACTTCGTGGCTACGGATCTTGAGGTCTTTCGGCATACGGCCACCTTATAAGCGTGGGCGGCCGAGGGCCACCGGAAAGCTGCTGGGGCTGCCCATTGCCCTGACAGCCACGCTCTTGCTATCGAGCTGCTCATTCAAGGCGGCGGACACCGTGTCGGCGGCCAGTCTCGACAAAGACATCGCGAGCCAGTTCGCCCGTAGCTACCACATCGCCAAGCCGCCGGTGCACTGCCCGCGTTCGGTCCCGGCGGTGGCAGGGTCAAAGTTCACATGCACGGCCACCCTGGACGGCCAGGCTCTCAGGGTCAATGGAAGCGTCACCGGGTCGCGTGGCCAGGTTGTGGTGAAGCCTGCCACCGCCCTCGTCGCCACCAAGGTCGCAGAGGCCGAACTCGCAAAACGCCTGCAAGCGACGTTTCACCAGAAGGTGGGTCTCACATGCCACGTGCCGGCGCTCCTCGTGGCCACCCAAGGCCGGCGCTTCGGGTGCACGGCCACTGTCGGCACCATAAAGCGCCAGCTGGCAGTCACGGTGACGGGCACCGCCGGCGCCCTCAGCTATCGCGTGCTCCCCTACAAGCGCCCGAAGTGAGCCACTCCCTCCCTAGGCAGGGCGAGGAGGGCCGAGCTATCTTGCGAGGGAAGCGCCTGAATTTTCAAGAGGCGCCCCGCCTGCTCCGGAGCAGCTCGCTCGCCGCCTTCAGGTCGGCGTTGCCGCCCGTGGCAGCCTTGATCTTGCCGATGAAGAAACCGGTGAGCTTGTCGTCGCCACCCGCATAACGTTCCCACTCACGGGGGTTCGCGGCCACGACCTCCTCCACGACGGCTTCGAGGGCGCCTGCCCCGAGCGCTTTGAACCCGAGCCGAGACGCGACCTCCTCGGGTTGGCCGCCCTCTGCCACCATGATCTTGAGCACGCTGCGGGCCTGTGCGGAGGTGAGCTCGCCCCTTTGCTCCATGAGCACGAGGTGGGCAAACGCTTCTCGCCCAAGGTTGTGGCCCCCGCCATCGCCGAGCTCGCCGGCTACCTCGTTTGCCAAGCGGCGAAGGGCGAGGCCGGCGTCAGCCTTTGCGTCCACCGCGGCGCCAACCAAACCCTCGAGCCCGAGGCGCACGACCGTGGAAACGGCCTCGGAGGAGGCGGGCACGCCTGCCGCGTCGGCAACCCGGCGGCGCAGTTGCGCCGGCATGGTGCCGAGGTTGGCCTTGACGGACTCGACCCACTCCTTTGAAGGGGCGAGGGTAACGAGGTCAGGCTCGGGGAAGTAGCGGTAGTCGAAGGCTTCTTCCTTGGAACGCATCGAGTGGGTCCGCCCCTCGGCCTCGTCCCAATGACGGGTCTCCTGGGTGACCCGGCCACCAGCAGAAAGGACCTCCGCCTGCCGGGCGGCTTCGTAGGCGATGGCTCGGCCCAGGCTACGGAGCGAGTTCATGTTTTTTATCTCGCAACGAGTCCCAAGTTCCTCGGAACCTAAGGGCTTCACGGACACGTTGCAGTCGACCCGCAGGGACCCCTCTTCCATCTTCCCGTCCGAAGCGCCCGTCGCCACGAGGATGGCGCGCAGCTCTTCCACGTACTCACGGGCCTCTTCGGCGCTCGAAATGTCGGGTTCCGAAACTATCTCGACGAGCGGGACCCCTGCCCGGTTGTAGTCGACGAGCGAATAGCCGGCATCGTGGATACGCCCGCCGCCGCCGACGTGCGTGGTCTTGCCTGTGTCTTCTTCGATGTGCGCCCGAACTATGCCGATCCGCTTCCCGCTCGGGAGCTCCAGCCACCCGCCGGCATTTATCGGCACGTCGTACTGGCTTATCTGGAAGTCCTTAGGCATGTCGGGGTAAAAGTAGTTCTTACGGTGGAAAATCGAGCTCTGGGCCAGAGAGTGCAACGCCGCACCTATGCGGAGCGCGAACTCGACCGCCTGCTTGTTGAGCACTGGAAGCGACCCCGGGAGGCCGAGGCAGACCGGGCAGACGTTGACGTTGGGCTCGTCACCAAAGCTGTTCGGGCAACCACAAAATAGTTTGGTCGCCGTACGAAGCTCGCAGTGCACCTCGAGGCCTATGACCATCTCCCAATCGGCCCCACGGCCGGCGTCCCGGGCGGCACCGTCGGTTGGTCCGCTCATTTCGCCTCCTCGCCGTGGGGGTCGCCAGTCCCAAGCGGTGCCGCAGCTTCGAGCGCTTCCGCCACTTGGAACATCACCGGCTCTCCGAGCGCCGGCGCCAGCACCTGTACCCCGATTGGCAAGCCGCACTCCCCTTTTCCGAACGGCACGCTCATTGCAGGATGGCCCGCCAGGTTGGAGGGGATCGTGCACACGTCCGACAGGTACATTGCGAGTGGGTCAGCCGTCTTCGCGCCCAGCTCGAAGGCCACGGTAGGCGAGGTCGGCGCCAGCAGCACGTCGAAAGAGCTGTACGCACTGTCGAAATCTCGGATAATGAGCGTACGCACCTTTTGAGCCTTCCCGTAATAGGCGTCGTAGTAGCCGGCAGAAAGGGCGTAGGTACCAAGCATTATCCGCCGCTTCACCTCGGCCCCGAAACCCACCGAGCGCGTCGCCATGTACATCTCGGTTATGTCTTGGCCGGGGGAGCGAAACCCGTAGCGGACGCCGTCGTAGCGTGCCAGGTTGGAGGAGGCTTCAGCCGGAGCGATCATGTAATATGCAGACAAGCCGAAGCGGACCGAAGGGACGCTTATTTCCTCGACCTTAGCGCCGCTCGCGGCCAGCGACTGGGCTGCCCCGTCAAGCGCTGCCGCGACGTCAGGGGAAATCCCTTCGGCGCCGGCAAGCTCCGCGATGACCCCCACCCGGAGGCCCTCTACCCCTCGCCCGAGACGGCTCGCGGCACGAGGCGGGTCCCCGGGGAGGCTCGTCGAATCGAGCTCATCATGGCCAGAAATGACGTCGAGTGCGAGGGCTGCATCGGCCACGCTTCTGCCAAAGGGCCCGATCTGGTCCAGCGAGCTTGCAAACGCCACAAGCCCGTAGCGAGAGACGAGCCCATAGGTTGGTTTCACTCCCACGACCCCGCAGAGCGCCGCCGGCTGGCGGATCGAACCGCCGGTGTCGCTCCCGAGCGCCAGTGCCGAAAAACCCGCAGCAACGGCCGCCGCGCTCCCCCCCGACGAGCCCCCCGGGACCCGCTTCAGGTCGTGGGGGTTGCGGGTGGGGCCAGTAGCGGAGTGCTCGGTAGACGAGCCCATTGCAAACTCGTCCATATTTGCCTTCCCGACGGCAACTGCGCCGGCCTCGGCGACCTTTTTCACGACGGTGGCGTCATAGGGCGGCCGCCAGCCCGCGAGGATGCGGGACGAACACGTCGTTGGCACACCGCGCGTGCACAGGAGATCCTTCAGGGCCACGGGGACGCCAGCGAGGGGGCCGGGATCCTTGCCCTTCGCGACCATGGCGTCAACCTCTCGGGCCCTCGCCCTCGCCGCGTCCGCGGTCACAAGGTTGAATGCGTGGACCTCCGGCTCCCAGCGCTCGACTTGGGACAAGTGCTCCTCGAGCACCCCGAGCGCCGAAAGCTCCCCGCTGCGAACACCGGCGGCTATGTCCGACGCCGACATGGCGCACGAGCCCGAAAGGCTCGCGGCCGGCACCGGTCCCTGGCCGGTAGGAGACGCTCCCGCGGGACTGCTCATTGGGCTTCGCTCAATATGCGCGGGATGCGAAAGCGATCAGACTCGACCAGAGGGGCTTGCGCCAGCACCTCTTGCCTGTCGAGGCACGGGCGCAGCTCGTCCTCGCGGAACACGTTGGAGAGCGGGAAAGGGTGGGCTGTGGGCGCCACGTCGGCAATGTCGAGCGCCTCGATGTCGCCTGCGTGCCCGAGCACGCTCGCCAGCTGGGTCGTGTAAAGCTCCAGCTCTTCGGCAGACAGGGCAAGGCGCGCCAGCCGAGCGACGTGCGCAACCTCTTGTTCGGAGATGAGCTGGGCCACGAGGCCATCGTACCCACGCCACGAAGAGCACCTCGCCCGGCTCAGGCAGGAGGGTCCCGGCGGCGCTTTCCTCCACTAGGTTCGGGGTCGTATGGCCAAGTACCCGTTCCTCTCGGACGAGTGGGTGAAAGAAGCGCGGCGCATCTACGCCGGCGCCGGCATAGCCCTCGACGTCGGTGCATCGGCGGCCCCAGTCCGGGTCAACCTGGTCGTGACGGAGGTGCCCTTCTCGGAAAGGCCTCTCGACGCGCACCTCGACACAACAGATGGCAAGGTCGCCATCGACACCGGGCACCTCCCCGAGGCCGACGTCACGGTGTCCATGGACTACGCGACGGCGAGGACGCTCTTCGTCGGGGGTGATGTGCAGGCGGTGATGCAGGCGTTCCTCGCCGGCAGGGTGAGGGTCGACGGGGACCTGAGCAAGTTGCTCGACCCGAGGAGCGGCATCTGGCCGGGCTCGCTGGCGGGAGCCCCAGGCGGATGGGGCGCGCCGCAGGCCGGCCCAAATCCGGGCCAGGGTGCCACCGCCACCCCCTCGCCCGCCACCCCCTCGACCGCCACCCCCTCGACCGCCACCCCCTCGACCGCCACCCCCTCGACCGCCACCCCCTCGACCGCCACCCCCTCGACCGCCACCCCCTCGAACGTGGCACCGGTCAACCAGCCGTCTCTCGGCTTCCCGACCCCGCTACAGCTGGCGAGCCAGCTCCAGGAGATCACCGAGTAGCACTGGAGGCCAGCGGCGTTGGAGATCAGTGGCACAACACGGGTGGACAAGTGGCTCTGGGCCGTACGGCTCTACAAGACCCGTTCCGACGCCACCGAAGCTTGCCGCGCCGGGCATGTGAAGGTAAACGAGACGAGTGCCAAGCCTGCGATGCTTGTCCGCCCGGGTGACACCGTGCGGGCCCGGAACGTGAGCGGTGAACACATTGTCCTGGTCACAGGCCTGATCGAAAAACGAGCCAGCGCGCCCGTCGCAGCCACGTGCTACATCGACCACACGCCTCCCCCAGCACCAGCCGGAACGGTCGCCCCCAACTTCGACCGCGAGCGTGGCGCCGGCCGGCCGACCAAGCGTGACCGCCGCCAACTCGACCGGCTACGGCGAAGCTAGCCGAAGCTAGCCACCAAATAGCGAGCGGGCTATCACGGCTTTTTGGATCTCGTTCGTGCCCTCCTCAAAGCGCTGAGCGCGGGCGTCGCGATAGACGCGCTCGATCGGGTTTGGTTCCCAGTACCCGATGCCCCCATGTACCTGGAGCGCCTTGTCCGTGACCCGTGTCAGCATGTCGACCGCGTTCAGCTTGGCCATGGACGACAACGTGGAGGCGCGGTCGTCACCGCCTTCCCAACGCCGGGCCGCGTGGAGGGTGAGCTGGCGAGCGGCCTCGATGTCGGTCGCGTTCTCGGCGAGGGCAAACGCGACGGCCTGGCGGGCGGCGAGCGGCTTTCCGAAGGTCTCGCGCGCCGAGGCGCGAGCGACCGCCAGTTCCTGGGCCCGGCTAGCCAGCCCGACGCAGGTCATGGCGACCGCGATACGGCTCGGCGTGAGAAACCCGTCGAACGCCACGTCGAGGCCGCGACCCTCTTCACCCAGGCGGTTGGCCACTGGCACGGGCGCGCGGTCAAAGGTCATGTGGGCGTGGTCGGTGCCGCGCACGCCCATCGTGCCTGGCATTACCTGAACGGTCGCACCGGGAGTCTCGCGCTCAACCATAAGCGCGACGGTGCCGTCTTTCCCCCGCGTCCCAGCCAGCCTGGCGAACAAGAGCCAGTAATCGCAGCGGGCCCCGAATGTTATGAGGTGCTTTTCGCCCGACAGGTAGTACGTGTCGCCATCGCGCTCCACACTCGAACGGATGTCGGCCCCCGTCCCGGCGTTCGGCTCGGTGAGCGCGAACGCGACCTTGATGTCGCCTGAGATCTGTGGAAGGACAAAGGCCTCGCGCTGCCCAGGTGTGGCGAAGCGAGCGATGGCCCGCCAAATGCCATTGCAAACGTGGACGATCATGCGGAGGGACGCGTGCGACATCGAAAACAGTTCGAGCAGTTCCAAGTACCGGGGGAAAGGGAGGCCTCTTCCACCCAGCTCGGCCGGGGCTGCCAGGCGCAGGTAACCCCGGTCACATAAATCCTTCCACAAGCCCTCCGGCACGGCCCGCGTGCGCTCGATCTCGGCGGCATATTCCTCGCCGGGGCCACGGACGAAGGCCTCGACTTCCTCCGCGAGCTCGCGAAGCTCGCCCTCCTTCGGCCCGGCCTGGCTCAGCACCCCCGTCCCTCCTCGACCAGTCGTTGGGCGAGGTCCCGGAGCACGTACTTTTGGACCTTTCCAACCGGGTTTCGCGGCAGGCCCTCGATTATCTCGAGACGCTCTGGCCAGTAGTGCTTGGCGACTCGGTGCGAATCGAGGAAGCTCCGCATGTCGTCGAGACCGAAAGCCGTGCGGGCGACGACGAACGCGCACGCCCGCTCGCCCAGGCGTTCATCTGGCATGGCCACGATCGCCACGTCGTCCAGCGCCGGGTGGGTGTGGAGGAGCTGCTCGATCTCCGCGACGGGCACCTTTTCACCGCCGCGGTTGATCACGTCCTTCACCCGCCCGCTTATTCGCACGTAGCCGGACTCGTCGATGACGGCGAGGTCCCCGCTCCGGTACCACCCGTCAGGCGTGAAAGCCTCCGCGGTCCACTCTGGATGGTCCAGGTAGCCCTCGAACATGCACTTGCTGAACACTTCGAAGTTCCCCTCCTGTCCAGACGCGAGCACGTTACCAAGGTCGTCGGAGATGCGGAGGCGCACGCCTTCGAGAGCACGGCCGTCGGTGCCCCAAGTCTTCGCTGGTTCGTCGTAGGGAGCTGATAGCGATCCGAGACAAGTCTCGGTCGTTCCCCAAGCTCCACAGACGGCGGTGCCGAGGGTGCGCGAGGCTCGCTCTGCCAGCCCTCGCGGCACGGCGGCACCGGTCGCAACGAAGACCCGAAGGCGTTCGGGACGTTCCCCCGTTTCCTCTACCGCCGCGAGCAGGTCGTTCAGGAAGGGCGTAGCGGCCTGGACGAACGTAGCGCCCCATCGGTTGAGCGCGCGGAGCGCCACCTTCCCGTCCCACGTCGCCTGCAGCACCTGGGGCGCCCCAAGGACCCAGGCCAGCCACATGCCATAGAGGAACCCGGTCTGGTGAGCGAGCGGGGAGGGCACGAACACCGTGTCTTGCTTGGACAGCCCCAGGTGGTTCGCTTCCATGGCAGCGGCACGGGTGAGCGTGGCCATCCGGTGGAGAACGCCTTTGGGCTCCCCGGAGGTGCCCGAGGTAAAGAGCAGCTGCGCGAGGGCCGTTGGTGCAGGGGCACGGGAGGCAAGGAGGCTCGCCCTGCTCGTCTCGCCACCAGCCGTCCCCTCGGCAAAGGACCTCTCGACGAGGTCGGCGTACCTGTGCCACCCACGTCGTCCCCGACGAGCCCTCTCCCCTTCGTGCTCTCCCCGCTCCTCGGGCGCCTCCCCGTCGACGACGATCACATGGGCCAGCTCAGGGGGCTCCCCAGCCTCGCCCGCCAAGAGGCCAGCGACTTCGGCTGGGTATTCGCGACCGCGGAAATGACCTGGAACGAAAAGCACGTGCGCCCGGGAGCGACGGAGCATGAACGCCATCTCGCGCTCCCGGTAAATGGGCATGAGAGGGCAGCAGACGGCGCCCGCCCGCAGGACCCCGAGCGAGACCACGGCGAACTCCCCCACGTTCGGCAACTGGTACGCGACCGCTTCACCCGGGCTCACGCCGAGACGAGCGAGCGCAAGCGCGACGGCGTCCGCCTTGCGGTCAAGGTCTGCCCACGTCCACAGCCGCTCATGGCCGCCGCCTGCGGCCACGTCAACCACTGCGGCGCTCTCGGGGTGCTCTTGTGCCCACCGCCGCACGTGTTCCCCGATCGGCACCGCGGCGAGACGTTCCGGCGAGCGCGTGGCCGCTGGCAAGCGCGTCGCGAGCCCCCTCCGAGTGACGCCCGGCAGGCCCGCCGCCTGACCGCCAGCTCCGGCCCTTTCGCCACCACGCGGCGCCGTCGGCTCTTCTACGGCCATGCTGGCCCCGATCGCGCCCATCTCCTCGAGGAACCTCGGGTACGAGATCCGGTAAGCGGTCGGGTAGGTGAGCCGGCTCTCGCCCTCGGCGCGCGTGGCGGCGACCGCCAGGGACATCAGCACCCGGTGGTCGTTAAACGAAGAGAGGTCGGCGCCTCGCAACCGGTCGACCCCGCTTACGACTAGGCGGTCGCCGCTCAGCTCGAGCCTCGCTCCCATGTTGTTTAGCTGGAGCATCGCCGAAACGCGGTCGGACTCCTTCAGGCGGACGTGAGCCACGTTGTGAAGGACGCTCGCCCCCTTCGCGAAGGTGCCGAGGACGGAGAGGACCGGCAGCGCGTCGGGTACGGACCTGCAATCGACCTCGACCGGCGCGAGATCGAGCCCGTCGTGGCACACACGCACTTGGCCGCTCGCAGGGTCACGGTCCAACGGCAGCCCCATCCGCCCGACTATGTCCAGCAGCTCGGCCTCTGGGTGGTCCGTCTCCGCGGCCGAGCGGGCGGTGAGCCCGCGAAAGACAACGTCCGATGGATGGAGGGCGGTGACGGCCAGACCGAAGGCAGCCGCGCCTACGTCGGGGGGGAGGTGGAGCGTCGCCGGGCGCGGCGTCTGGTTGCCCTCGACCTCGAAACGCCGCGCGTCCTCCGACATCTCAACGTGGAGGCCGAACTCCGCCATCATGCGGACCGTCAGGTCGATATAAGAGCGCTCGTTCAGGGGGCCGTCCACCGAGACCACGCTTGAGCCTGTGGCGAAGGGCGCTAGCAGGAGAAGGCCCGAGATCCACTGCGAAAGCATGCCTGAGATGGTCACGTGGCCCCCTTTGGGCCTCCGCGGCGATACTTCGATCGGGGGACATCCGGCCGTCGAAGACAGCTCC
The DNA here is from genome assembly GCA_021787035.1 of Actinomycetes bacterium. Lineage (GTDB taxonomy): Bacteria > Actinomycetota > Acidimicrobiia > Acidimicrobiales > Palsa-688 > JAJZYO01. The sequence continues at coordinate 52,408 of JAJYMM010000052.1, read as the reverse complement.
ACGCCCAGCCCGCTAAGAGCGTCGAGCAACGGCAAGATAGGTCGTCGCCGGAAGTACTTCTGTCCGACGACCGTCACCGGCGCGCCGGCAAGGGACGCCAGGCCGGTCAGGAAGTAGAGGGTCGAGCCCGAGCTCCCGACCGGTACCAAGGGCGCTGAAGGCCGGTACGGCCCACCCTCGACGATGAAGGTGTCGCCGCGCACCGTGATCTTGGTGCCGAGACGGCGAAGGGCTCCGATGGTATAGCGCACATGGCCGGCATCAGATAGCCCGTGTATGTAGCTCGTACCGGAGGCTAGCGAGGCGAGGATCAAAGCCCGGTGCGCGTGGTACTTGGAGCTCGGGATGGCGAGCTCGCCCGCTAACGGCTCGGCAGCTTGTTTAACGAGGAGGCGGAGGACTCTCTTGGCCATATGGCCCACTCCTTTTCTCTTCGCCCGTCAACCTTTGGCCCACCCCATCTTGGCAACCCCATCTTGCCAACCCCATCTTGCCAACCCCATCTTGCCAACCCCAATCTTGGCAACCCCGTCTTGGCAACCCCGTCTTGGCAACCTCATCTTGACGGCCTGGCGGAGCTAACGGCAAGCTACGGCGATGACTGGCGCGGATGGCGGGCGAGCCCGCTGGGGGGTCGTGGCACCAACTTTTGACCCCTACGGATCTGGCAAGCCGCTGCCAGTCGTGGCCGGCGCGAAGCGGGCGGAGGAGCTGGGCTTCGATGCAGTATGGGTCGGCGATCACCTTGTGTGCCCTGCTCCGGTCCTCGACTCGCTCTGCGCTCTCTCTGCGGTGGCGGCCGTAACGAGCCGAACCCAGCTCGGGATTTCGGTGCTCCAGCTGGGCCTCCGCCACCTCGTCTGGACCGCCAAGCAACTGGCCACCCTCGACGCGCTCGCGCCCGGTCGTCTCCGCCTCGGCGTCGGCGTGGGCGGCGAGTTCGAAGAGGAGTTCAGAGCTGCCGGCGTCACCATCGAGAGCCGCGGGGCTCGCCTCGACGAGATGCTCGACCTGCTGCCGGCCCTCCTGCGCGGTGAGCCAGTCGACCACGACGGGGCCTATGTCTCGGTTCATTCTCCGGCGCTCCTGCCGGCCACCGGGTCGTCGCCTCCGCTTTCAGTCGGTGGCCGGAGCGACCGCGCCCTCGACCGCGCGGCGCGAAAAGCCGACCAGTGGATCGGGATCTGGCACGGGGCCCGCACCGTGAACGAGCGGCGCGAGCGTCTCGCCGAGCTGGCGTTTAGGTACGGTCGCCCAGCGCCGAGCGTGGCAATGGTCGTCCTCGCCAACGTGAACGAGGACCGAGAGGTTGCCCGCATCGAGACCGCTGCCGCACTGAAGGGCCAGTACCGGATGCCACTCCAGATGGTGGAGCGCTGGACGGCGTTGGGCCCCGCCGAGGAGGTCGCCAAGATGCTCGCTCGCTACATTGAAGCCGGGGTGAGCGACCTAGTCCTCCTCCCGACGTCCCCCGACCCCCTCACCCAGTACGAGCGCCTGGCGACCGTTCGCGGCATCCTGGACCGGGCATGAGGCCGTAGCGTGGAACTCGAGCTGATGGTCGGGGCGCTGCCCTGGCAGAAAGCCGCGTCCCTCGCCCGCGCCGTCGAGGAGGTGGGCTTCTCGGGAATGGTGTTCACCGAGACGACCCAGGCTCCCTGGATGTCCCTGGCGGCCGCGGCCATGGCGACCAGCAGGCTCCGCCTGTCGAGCGGGGTCGCCGTTGCGTTTGCTAGAAGCCCCACAGTCATGGCGCAACTCGCTTGGGAGCTTGCAGGCAACACTGCGGGGAGGTTCCGCCTCGGTCTCGGGAGCCAGGTGAGGGCGCACGTGGAGCGCCGTTATGGCATGCCCTTCGACCCACCCGGCCCGAGGATGCGCGACTACGTCGAAGCGGTGAAGGCGTGCTTTAGAGCGTTCCGGGGCGAAGGCCCTTTGCAGCACCACGGGCCTTACTACGACCTCAGCTTGTTGCCCACCGACTGGGTGCCACCCGGCCACGCCTACGGCGACATCAAAGTGGACGTGGCCGCCGTCAATGACTGGATGTGCCGGGCGGCTGGAGCCGTTGCCGATGGGGTCCACGTCCATCCTCTTCATTCGGCCCACTACCTGCGCGAGCGGCTCTTGCCAGCGATCGGAGAGGGTGCCCGGTCGGTGGGCAAGGACCCGGCGCAGGTCGAGCTCACAGTCGCCGTCTTCGTGGTGGCCGGGGACACCCCGGAACAACGGGCGCCCTGGCTCGAGCGAGCCCGACGCCAGGTTGCCTTCTACGGCTCCACGCGAAACTACGCCTTCCAGTTCGACGACCTGGGCTATGTGGGGACCTCCGCGGCTCTCAACCAACGGTTGAAGACAGGCGACGTCGCGGGCATGTCGGCCATCATCACAGACGAAGTGCTGGGTCACTTCGCCGTTGTGGCGCCTTGGGAAGGCCTGGCGGAAGTGCTCCTCGAACGCTACGGCGGCATAGCCCAACGGCTGGTCGCCTACCTTGCCGTAGAGGCTATCGAAGCCGACCGAAGCGTGCTCGCCCGATGGGGAGAGGTGGCTCGCGGCCTCGCCGCCTCTTAGTGATCGCTCCCCTAGGGGAGGTCGCCAGTCTCGAGCAAGTGCGAGAAGCCAGCCTCGTCCAAGGTGGGGATGCCAAACTCGGCGGCTTTGGAGACCTTGGCGCCCCCCGGGTCAGCCCCAACTACGACAGCCGTCGTTTTTTTTGAGACGCTGCCCGGCGCTTTCCCGCCTCTCGCCTTGACCGCCGCTTCCGCTTCTTCCCTCGACCAGCCCTCGAGGGTCCCGGTCACGACGACGGACTTGCCGGCGAGCGTTTGGGGGAGGGAAGGCTGGCTCGGCCCTTCAAAATTGAGGCCTGCCGCCCGCAGGCGCTCGACCACCTCGCGGTTGCGCGGTAGCGAGAAAAACCTCTTGATACTTGCAGCCACGACCTGCCCGATCCCCTCTACGGCGGCTATCTCCTCCTCTCCGGCCTCCATGATGCGGTCGAGGTGACCGAACGAACGCGCCAGGAGCGCGCTCGTATTTTCCCCGAGGTGGCGGACAGAAAGGCCGAAAAGCAAGTTGGCAAGCGGGCGTGCCTTGGACGCCTGGATGGAACCAGCCAAGTTGGCCACTGAGATATCGGCGAAACCCTCGAGTTGGCGCACACGGTCGAAGTCGAGCGAATAGATATCGGCCACATCGGCGAGGAGCCCCTCGTCGCAAAACAGCCGGACGGTCCTTTCACCCAGGCCCTCGATGTCCATGGCACCTCGGGAGGCAAAATGCGATATGCGCTGGACTTGCTGGCCGGGGCAATCGACGTTAGTACAAAAAGTGTCGGCTTCTCCAGGGAGGCGCTGGAGGGGGGAGGCGCAGATCGGGCACTTAGCCGGGAAGGCCCAGGGGGACGCATCTGGTGGCCGTAACGCGAGGACTGGGCCTCTCACCTCGGGTATGACGTCACCGGCACGGCGTACCACAACTGTGTCGCCAGGCCGTAGGTCCTTCAGCTTCACCTGGTCCTCATTGTGCAACGTCGCAAGGCTCACGTTGGCCCCGCCTACGACGACAGGTTCGAGGACGGCAAAGGGCGTGGCCTTGCCAGACTTACCTATCGAGACCATGATGTCTTTTAGCAAGGTGGTCTTTTCTTCTGGCGGGAACTTGTAGGCAATGGCCCACCGGGGCGCGTGGGAAGTGGCCCCGAGCTCGCGCCGCTGAGAGAGGTCGTCGACCTTTACGACGACGCCATCGATCTCGAAGTCGACGCTGTGGCGGTTTTCCGTCCAGTAGGCGCAGTAATGGTCAACCTCTTCCAAGCTCCCCACCGTCTTTGCGTACAGGCTCGTAGGGAAACCGAGGCCACCGAGCCACTCGATCGTCTCGTGATGGTACTTGAAATCCGGGCCGCCCACTACGGCACCGAGCTGGTAAGCGCAAAACGACAGCTCCCGGCCGGCGGTGACCGCCGCGTCCTTCTGGCGCAGCGATCCCGCTGCCGCGTTCCTCGGGTTTATAAACCTCCTCCCACCGGACTCCGCTTGCTGGCGGTTGAGCGCCTCGAAAGCGCTTACGGTCATGTAGATCTCGCCACGGACCTCGACAACCTCGGGAGAACCGGGCCCCAACTGCTTCGGTACCACCGCAATCGTCGCCACGTTGGCCGTCACGTCCTCGCCGACCACCCCGTTGCCCCGCGTTGCAGCGCGCGAGAGCCGACCGCCTTCATACAGTAAGGACATCGCTAAACCGTCCAACTTGAGCTCGCAATCAAAGGCCACGTCGCCCGATATATAGCGCTCCATCCGCTTGCCCCACGCGAGGAGCTCGTCGTAAGTCGTGGTTTTGTCGAGCGACATCATGGGCGTGCGGTGGCGGACCTCGGCAAAGAGCTCGACAGGCGCGCCCCAGACATTCTGTGTGGGCGAGCTTTCGGTAACGAGCTCAGGGTGGTCGCGCTCGGTCGCCGCCAGCTCGGCCACCAGCTCGTCGAACTCGGCGTCGGTTATCTCCGGGTCGTCGAGCTCGAAGTAACGCTGGTTGTGGTACGCGATGAGCCTATGCAGCTCTTCAGCCCGCCGAGCTGGGTCGGTTTCAGCCATCGGCCACCAGGCTAGAGGGCCGTGCCGCCCCCGAGGACGCTGTCGCCATCGGGGCTTGGGGCATAAAGCACCACGGCTTGGCCGGGGGCCGGCCGGCGAGCAGGCACCTCGAGGACCACGGTCCCAGCACTGACAGCCCCAGCACCGACAGCCCCAGCACCGACAGCCCCAGCACTGACGGTCCCAGCACTGACCGCGCCAGCCTTGACGGGCCCGCCACTGAGCGGCACGCCTTCAGTGGCCGTCGTACATGCGGCCTCCCATCGCGCAGCCATCGGGCGACCGTGGGCGCTCAATTGCACCTCGAGCGGGGCACCCGAGGGCGGAGGGCCTGCCGACCAGCAGATATCACCTACCTGCACCGAGCCCACCAGCAGCTCATCCAGGCTTCCGACCGTGGCCGTCCGCGAAAGAAGGTCCACCCCGACAACGAAACGGCGTTCGGGGACAGTGCGGGCCGAAAGGCCGAGGCCGCGACGCTGGCCCACTGTCAGCAGCTCGAGGGCGTCCACCTGGCCGATGTCCTCTCCCGTCGTGGCAACCAGGCGGCCCGGCCCGAGCGGCATGCGTCCACGCAAGAAGCTCTCGCGGCCGGCTACCTTCGAGACGAAGCAAACGTCCTGGCTGTCGGGCTTGGCAGCAGTGCGGAGCCCGAGCTCGCCAGCGAGGGAACGCACCTCTTGCTTGGTCATGTCCCCCACAGGCAGGTACAGGCGCTCCAGCTGCGCCTGGCCGAGCATGTAAAGCACATAAGACTGGTCTTTCGCGGCGTCCCGGCCACGGCGCAGCCGCCACGCGCCGCCCGTATTAGCCACCCGCGCGTGGTGGCCAGTCGCGATCGCGTCGAAGCCCACCAGCAGCGCGCGGTCCAAAAACCTATCAAACTTCAGGTGCGCGTTACATGCAACGCACGGGTTCGGGGTCAGGGCCTGGGCATGCGCCGAAACGTACGGTCCCACTACGTCGCGCTCGAACTCCCTTGTGAAGTTGAACACGTGGTGCTCGATCCCAAGCTGCTGGCAAACCCGGCGAGCGTCCTCAACGTCGGCAACCGAACAGCACCCCGTGTCCGAGGGACCACCCCAGAGCTTCATGGTTGCCCCCGACACTTGGTGGCCATCGCGCAGCAAGAGCGCGGCGGCCACAGACGAGTCGACGCCCCCAGACATGGCGACGAGGACGCGCACTACCGCACCACCTTCGCTCTCCTCCGGCTCACCGACTGCCCGCTTGCTCGCTCGCAAGGCCACCTGATCGCAGGGCCTGGACGGCCAGAGGCACTTCGCGCAGGCCCTTGTCGACGTCTTGGGCGCTCGTAGTGTGACCAAGGGTGAGCCGGAGCGCTCCCATGGCCTCGCGCTCTGAGTAGCCCATGGCCGTGAGCACGTGGCTCGGCTCCATCGCGCCACTGGCGCACGCAGAACCAGCCGAAGCCGCGACCCCGAAGCCGTCGAGCACCATGAGCAGCGCCTCGCTCTCTATCCCCTCGATCACGAGATGGCAGTAGCCGGGGGCTTTCTCCTGGCCGGGGGCCGTCTCGTGGGCGCCGGGAATAGCGCCGAGCAGCCCGGCGCAAAGCGTGTCGCGAAGCGCCTTCACCCGCCGCGCCACCACCTCCATTTCCTCGACCGTCGCGCGCAGCGCGGCGGCCATACCCACCACACCGGCGACGTTGTGCGTGCCGGCGCGCCGTTCACGTTCCTGGGGCCCGCCAAAGATAAGCGGTTCCAGAGAGATTTTCCTCCTGAACGCGAGGGCACCGGTCCCTTGGGGGCCGCCGAACTTGTGCGCGCTTATGCTCACCATGTCGGCTCCTGCGCCAAGGTCCGCAATGTCGTACCAGGGGACCGCCTGGACGGCGTCTGTGTGGACGACGGCGCCCGGCGCGCGCCGGCGGACGAGCCGGGCGACCGCGGCGAGCGGCTGGAGCGTGCCGACCTCGTTGTTAACCAGCTGGACGGACACGAGGCTGACCGACTTGTCGAGGGCACGAGCCAGAGCCTCTAAGTCGACTAGGCCGTCCTTTCCCACCGGGACTACCCGCGCCTCCCCAAGCCCGTAGCGCTCAGCCGCAAGTGCTGCGTTCAGCACGGCATGGTGCTCGATCGCGCTGACGACAACGGCACCAGGCGCGGCGTGCGCCCGGCCGAGCACCGCCAGGTTGGCGGCCTCTGTGCCACCGGCGGTGAATACCACGTCGCCCGGTGCCGTGCCGAGTACGGCCGCTATGACATCGCGCGCCTCGTCCAGGGCGCCACGGGCAGCGCGAGCTACCGAGTGAGCCCCCGACGGGTTGCCAAAACGGTCGCCGAGCCATGGCTCCATGGCGTCGCGTGCTTCGCCCCGCAGGGGCGTCGTGGCGGCGTGGTCGAAGTAGGCACTCACGCGGGCGGCAACGTGCTCGGGGAGTAGGGGGCGCCCGCAGGGGGAGGCGAGCTGGTGGTCGGCGAAACGCTCACGCTCGATGTCAGTTTGCTCACCGTGGCGGGCGTCCAGATGACAGTTGAGTTGGGGAAAGACCAGTCCATCACGCCCTGGTCCCCCATGATCGGGGCTCGCGAGCTGTTCACAACCTTGACCACGTCGCCCACCCGGCTAAACATAAAAAAGGTCTCGGCCCGGGGGGGAGAGATGTTGACACAGCCATGTGAAATATTGACGTACCCCTGCTCTGCGAGATCCCAGGGGGCCGCGTGCACGTACTCTCCGCTGCTCGATATGTGCACGTCCCAATAGACCGCCTCGTCATAGCCGCCCGGCGACTTGACGGGTATGCCCACGGTGGACGAGATCATCTGGACCTTTCCCTCGCGGTCGAGGACGATGTGGACGCCGTCTTGGGTGGGCCATTTGGTGGCACCCGCGCTGATCGGCCAGTTGTAGACGGGTTTGCCGTTGTCGTAGACCGTCATCTTGTGGGCGGCCACGTCAACGACGGTGACGTGGCTGGCGCCGACCACAAAGGCGGTCGCCAGCGACCCTTCGCCCCAAACGCCCCCTCCCACGTCCCAGCCTGACAGGTTGCCGGTGAGCTCGACCTGCTCGCCGACGGGCCAGAAGTGATCTGGCCTGAAGTGGAGCTCAACCGAGCTGAACCAGTGCCACCCGCCGGGGACGGGTTTGCTCATCGCAAGGTGGAGGTGCGACAGGACCGCCTGCTGCGCGGCGTAGGTATCGACCGGGCGCGAGAAGTAGATGACTATCGGCTGGCCGATCCCGACCACGATCCCGGGAGTGGGGAAGAGGCTTGCGACGCTCAGGACCACCTTTGGCGCCGCAGTGGTGAAGCTCGCCGAGCCATACGCCGTGAGCTCGCTATTGCCCACCTCGTAGCGGACCGTGTAGGTGGTACCTGGCAGCAAAGTCCCGGTGGCTGTCCACTGGCCACCGCTTGCGCCAAGAGCCCCGGCGAGAGGGGGGCCGCCGCCCGCCCGTGTAACCGCGACGGCGACCAGGTGTGCTCCGGGCGGCGCGTGGAGGGTTACCACGGTGCTCGGGCTCTGGTGGATGGCCCCGTTGGGCGGCTTGAGGCTCACCTGGGAAACAAGCTTGGCGGCGGCTTGCGCCTTGCTCGTAGACGTCGTGGTCGCCAAAGCCGCGGTCGTGCTGCTCGCCACGGCTCCAGAGGTCGTGGTCGTCAAAGCCGAAGACGCCGTTATTGACCGGGCAGGAGCCACCGTCGAGGGGACCGAGGGAGATGGCGCGGCGCTCGGGCTACGAGAAAAGCCCCCCGTCGCCATCACGCCCACCAACGCCCCCACGACGAGTGCCCCCGCCACCAAGGCGAGAACCACCAAGGTGCCCATGCCGCTCGCGCCGGCGGCCTCGCTCGCGCGCGGCCGCCCCCCAGCCCTCGTGCTCACGGGTCAAGGCTAACCGGACGGGAGCTTCTTTCAGGGCGCCGGTGCGAGCCACAAGACGCCGAGGGGCGGGAGGAGCATCTCGGCCGACCAAGGCTGCCCGTGCCAGCTCTCCTCGGTGGCGCGGACCTCGCCCATGTTTCCGAGGCCACTCCCCCCCCACTCGGCGGCGTCGGTATTGACCAGTTCCACCCAGCGGCCCGGGCGAGGCAGGCCAACGCGGTACCCGAGCTGGGGAACGGGTGAGAAATTGGCTATGCAAGCAACGATGTCCGCTGGGACACCTGCCGGCACCGGGCCCTCGCCCACGGGAGCGGGCCCATCCAGCCCTTCCACGGTCGCCACGTTCGGCGTGGGGCGCCGCCCAGACGCGGACGGCGCCGTCCCCGCCAGCTTGCTGCGCCTCAGACGGTAAAACGACAGGACGTTGTGGTCGGCGTCGCTGGCGTCTATCCAGCGGAAGCCCGCCGCGCTGAAGTCCTCCTCCCAAAGGGCCGGCTCGCCCTTGTACACCCGGTTGAGCTCACCTACGAGCCGCTGCAGCTTCGCATGGTCGGCCCAGGCGTCGAGGGCCCACCAGTCGAGGGGCCTTTCGGCCGCCCACTCCTGCTCGCTGGCCAGCTCGCCACCCATGAAGAGAAGCTTCTTGCCTGGGTGTGCCCACATCCAGGCATAGAGGGCACGGAGGTTGGCAAGCTGCTGCCAGCGGTCGCCCGGCATCTTCGAAAGCAACGACCGCTTGCCGTGGACGACTTCGTCATGAGACAGAGGGAGGATGAAGTTTTCGTGCCAAGCGTAGATAAGACCGAAGGTCAGGTCGTTTTGGTGGTAGCGACGGAAAAGGGGGTCCGTCTCGAAGTAGCGGAGCGTGTCGTGCATCCAACCCATGTTCCACTTGAACCCGAAACCAAGTCCGCCCAAGTAGGTGGGCCGGGAAACCGCCGGCCAAGCCGTCGACTCCTCGGCGATCGTGGTGACACCGGGGTAGAGCGAGAACACGAGCTCGTTCATCTCCTTCAAAAACGCAACGGCTTGCAGGTTCTCGTTCCCGCCGAACTCGTTCGGCACCCACTCACCGGGCTGGCGTGAATAATCGAGGTAGAGCATGGAAGCGACGGCGTCCACGCGGAGCCCGTCGATGTGGAACTCCTCGGCCCAGAAAAGGGCATTTGCTACCAGGAAATTGCGGACCTCATGGCGGCCTACATTGAACACGAGGGTGCCCCAGTCCGGGTGGGCGCCCATGGGGCCCGCATGCTCGTAAAGCGCCGTGCCGTCAAAGCGCGCGAGCGCCCAGTCGTCCCTCGGGAAGTGGGCGGGCACCCAGTCGACCAGCACGCCAATTCCCCGGCGGTGCAGAGCGTCTACCAGCACACGGAAGTCGTCTGCGCTCCCAAAGCGCGCGGTTGGGGCGTAGTACGCGCTCACCTGGTACCCCCACGAGCCGCCAAAGGGATGCTCGGCCACCGGTAACAACTCGACGTGGGTAAAGCCCATGGAGGCGACGTAATCGGGTAGCTGCTCGGCGAGCTCGAGGTAGGTGAGGGGCCCTAAAGCGACGGCTGGGCCCTCGCCGGCCTCGTGCGGGCCAGCCCCTCCCGCGCCGGCGTTACCGGGCGTGGCATCACCTCGAGCCTCGCCGGCGCCTCCCCTCCACCGCCACGAGCCGAGGTGGACCTCGTAGATAGACATGGGCTTGGCGAGGGCGTCCCCTTGCGCCCTTTGAGCGAGCCACAAGGCGTCTCGCCAGTCATGGGCGGGTGGCGCGGCCACAATCGACGCCGTGCCAGGCGGGACCTCGGTGGCAAAAGCCATGGGGTCTGCTTTCAACGTGACGCGCCCGTCAGCGGTGACGATCTCGTACTTGTAGCGCGCCCCTGGTCCAACCCCCGGGAGGAACAGCTCCCAGACGCCCGAGCTCCCCATGATCCGCATGGGGTGGGGACGACCGTCCCAGAAGTTCCAGTCCCCGACCACCCTGACAGCCTTCGCGTTGGGGGCCCAGACAGCGAAAGCCGTCCCGTCGACCCCCTCATGCTCGCGCGGGTGCGCGCCAAGGATCTCCCAAAGCCTCCGGTGGCGGCCCTCATTGAAAAGGTAGAGGTCGAGCTCCCCGAGCGTCGGCCAGTGGCGGTAGGGATCGTCGAAGACGAAGCCTGGCCCACCCGCGCCGCCGTACACGGCTTCCAGCCGGTAACCCGCAACAGCGGGGGCGAGCGGCCCCACCCAGAGCCCTGCGGCATGGACCTGTCGCATCGCAGTGCGGCGCAGGACGGGGCGCTCCGGCTCGGGGCCGGTCACGAGCACGTACATCTCGCTCGCCCCCGGTCTGAATGCTCGCACGGTAGCTCCGTGGCGCCCAAGGACTGAGTGGGGATCGTGGTGCTGCCCCTTCACGAGCCGCTCCACCTCCTCTGGGCCCACCTCGTCTAGATCCACTTCGTCTGGGCCCACCTCGTTTGGGACGAGATTTTCAGGGCGGCCGGACTCTCCAGCAGGCCCTCCGCTCCTTTCGGTCTCGTCCTGGCCTGTCACCTCAGCCTCCGTGAGAGCTCGAGGGGCCAGCGGTGCGGCCGCCGCGTGTGGTGTTGCTGGCTTTGGCTCGCCACGGGCGCCGTCCTCGGCGCCCGTCGAATGTTTGTGGCCGGTCTTCTTCGACATCGGTCGTCTCCAGTCTCGTTCTTTCCCTTTACCAAAATCGGAGTACCCAAACTGGCGGGGACCAGCCCGGGCCCAACTTGAACTTGACGCAAACGGAGCGCTAGGGCCCCCCGAAGAGCCGGCGGAGAGCATGTAGGGGGATCTCTGCCCACTCCGGGCGAAAGGCGCGCTCGTATGACAGCTCGTAGAGCGCCTTTTCGAGCTCGTAGCCCATGCGGAGGGTCTCACGGTCGGCGGGGTCGGCGGGGAGGAGCTCCTCGATACCGCTGCAGCTCTGGTACCCCTTCATGAAGGCGTCCCCGTTGCGCTCCTTCCAGGCTTGGGCGAGGGGCTCCAAGGCGCTGGCGCGGGGCCCTACCTCGCCCCGGGCTGCGAGCTCAGGTAGCTGGGCCCCCGCTCCGGCCATCTCGGCTTGGACCATCTGAAAGCGCGTGGCGTAGCTTGTGGCGTAGTCGAACGAGCGGAGCATGCACGCAACGTCCTTCATGGGAGAGGTCGGCCGGAGGCGCTCCTCGACCGGCCGGTTGGGCTCCCCCTCGAAGTCCAGTACGTACCAGCCGGCGTCCGTGCGCATGACCTGCCCGAGGTGGTAGTCGCCGTGCGGGCGCAAAGCCACTCCAAGGTCGGAAAGGGAGCGGAGCCGCTGGAGAAGGCTACGGGCCGCCCCGACCATGTCCTCGCCGATGTGCCTTAGATCCGCTTCCAGGGAACCGAGGAGGGACGACCACGATGTAGACCAGTCCCGCGAGGTGCCGAAGGCCCCGGCCATGCACAAGTGCATCTCAGCCGTGACCCGGCCCAGGCGCTCCGCTTCGGCCGCAAAGTCGCCGCCTCTCATCTCGGGGTCGCTCCTGTCTTGGTCCTTATAGCCATCCCCCCGAAGCGGCTCTGGCGTGTAGAGGTCGCGAAGCGAGGTGAGCGCGAGAGCCCAACCGTCGGTACCACCCGCCAGGTACTCCTGGCCAAACGCGAGGTCGGTCCCCCCTTTTCGCCAGCGCAACACGGGCCTGGCGACGTGGGCAAAGCCCGCTCTAGCGAGCGCCGAAGTGACCTCTGCATCAAGGTTGGGCCCGCCCGCGAGACGGCGGAAGATCTTGAGGATCATCTTGTCGTCGTAGACCACCGACGTATTGGACTGTTCGGCGCCGAGCGGCCGGGCCACCTTTGCCTTATAGGCGCCCCCGCTCGCAGCCTCGAGGAGCGCCAGTGCCATCTCGGCATCGACCGTCGCGTCGTAGTAGGCGCGGCCCTCAACGCTTCCAAGCGTTGCAGCCTCGTGGCCAGCTACCCGCCGGGTCGCGTCCTCCGCCGGCCGCTCGGCGAGTAACAGCTGGTAACGGTGGTCGTTCGCGACAACCACAGCCCATAGGAGCCTCGCCTGCGCCGGGAGCTCGACCAGAGTGCCACCCTCGAGCACCCGGAGTTCCCCAGGTACGCCGCTGCCGGCGTACCAGCGCTGGCGGGCCAGGTACGGCCCGAGCAAGCGCGCCAAGCCGGCGGGCAGCCCTTCTTGCACCAAGCCGAAGCGGCCGGTGCTCACCTCGAACTGATCAACCTCCACCATCGGCGCGCCTCCATGGAGCTTCTCGCGCTCGCCGCGCCATGACCATGTTAGGTGGATGCCGGCCCTACGTCGGCCGTGACGCCACTACCTTGACGTTCCATAAGGGCGAACCAGTAAAACCCGTACGGCGGTAGCGTTATGAAAAAGGGCCCCTCTCCTACCGCGGGGAACGGCACCCTTCCCAGGAGCTCTATCGGGGTCATACCCTGCCAGCGCTGGAGGGGGAGCATGGCCGGCTGAGCGAAACGCGAAAGGTTGCCAATGCAGAGCACGACGTCAGGTGGCGTCGCCTCCGCCCCTCGCTGGCCACCCGCGCCGACGAACCCCGCGACAGCAGCCAACGCCGGATCTGAACCTGCCACCCCCGCCGCCTGGGCCTCGGGATCGCCGCCGGCCGGCTCCCTCACGTAAGCCAGGACCGAAGGGTTGTCGGTGGACACGACCGTCATCGTGCCCGTCCCGAACACGGGATGTTGCCGGCGCACCTCCAGCATCCTGCGCATCCAGTGCAAGATCGAGCTCGGGTTGCGCATCTGAGCCTCCACATTGACGGACTGGTACCCATAAACGGGGTCCATAAGCGGGGGCAGGTACAGCTGGGCGAAGTCGGCCCTCGAAAAGCCGGCGTTACGGTCGGGCGACCACTGCATCGGCGTGCGGACACCGTCGCGATCACCGAGGTAGATGTTGTCACCCATGCCGATCTCATCGCCGTAGTAGAGCACGGGGGACCCCGGGAGTGAGAAAAGGAGCGAATGCAGGAGCTCGCCCACGCGCCTGTCCGCGTCGACCAGGGGAGCAAGGCGCCGGCCTATCCCCATGTTGCGCTTCATACGCGGGTCCTTCGCGTACTCGGACCACATGTAGTCGCGCTCTTCGTCGGTCACCATCTCCAAGGTGAGCTCATCGTGGTTGCGGAGGAATATCCCCCAACTGCAGCCCTCGGGGACCGAGGGTGTGCGCGCAAGGATCTCGGTCACGGGGTAGCGCTGCTCGCGCCGCACGGCCATGAACATGCGCGGCATCAAGGGGAAATGGAAGCACATGTGGCACTCGTCGCCGGCGCCGAAGTACTCGACGACGTCCTCGGGCCACTGGTTGGCCTCGGCCAGCAGGACCTTACCTGGGTAGAGAGAGTCCACCTCCTTCCTTAGCCTCCGCAGGTAGGCGTGGGTCTCGGGAAGGTTCTCACAATCGGTCCCGTCACGCTCGAACAAATACGGGACTGCATCGAGGCGAAAACCGTCAAGGCCAATGTCCAGCCAGTAACGCACGACGTCGAGCATCGTGTCGGCGACCTCGGGGTTGTCGTAATTAAGGTCGGGCTGGTGCGAGAAGAAGCGGTGCCAGTAGTACTGGCCCCGCTGGGGGTCCAAGGACCAGTTGGACTTCTCGGTATCGACGAATATCACCCGAGCGTCCGCGTAACGCTGGTCGTCATCGCTCCAGACGTACCAGTCCGCCCTTGGGTTTGTCCGGTCCTGCCTCGATTCCAAAAACCAGGGGTGCTGGTCGCTCGTATGGTTCATGACGAGATCTGCAATAATGCGCATACCCCGGCGGTGCGCCTCGTCGACAAGCTGGGCCACATCGGCGATCTGGCCATACTCGGGCAAGACAGTCCAGTAATCGGAGATGTCGTAACCCCCGTCACGAAGCGGTGACTGGTAAAAGGGCAAGAGCCAGATGCAGTCGACGCCGAGCCACTCCAGGTAGTCGAGCTTGGCGATGAGGCCAGGGATATCCCCTGTGCCGTCGTCGTTTTTGTCGAAAAAGCCCCTCACGAGCACTTCGTAAAAAACCGCCCTCTGGTACCACCGGACGTCTTCCGAAGCTGTCCCCGAAACCCTGGCAGTACCTGCCATGCTCACCCCGCTACTCCTTACCGGACCTCGTCGGGGACCAGGTCAGCGCGCCCAGCGAACGTCGAAAATGTGCGCCACGCGCCGGAACGGGTCGAGCATCACATAGGGCCGCTGGCCCCACGTGTAGGTTTCCCCGGAAAGCTCGTCATGCACCTCGAGGCTCGTCCCAGCAGGGGCACCGAGGGCGGCCATGTCGAGGTCGAGCGTCGCCGACTGAGCGCCGTAGGGGTCGAGGTTGACGACAATGAGCACGAGGTCCGTGCCACCATCTGAACGCTTCGAGTAAGCCATGATGGACGGGTTGTCAGAACCGTGGAAGGAAATGTTCCGGAGCCGGGAAAAGGCTGGGTGGCGCCGTCTTATCCCATTGACCATCGCGAAGAGGTGCGAAAGGTTGCCTGGGCGCGAGAAGTTGCGGTGCTTTATCTCGTACTTCTCTGAGTTCAGGTACTCCTCGTTGTCGGGTGAGGCGGGCTCGTTTTCGTACAGCTCGTAGCCGCTGTAGACACCGTAAAGCGGAGACAGCGTGGCCGCCAGCACGTAGCGAAGGGCGAAGGCCGCGGGCGGCCCTCCCCGCAAGGGCCCTGAGAGTATGTCCGGCGTGTTCGGCCAAAAATTGGGCCGCAGGTAGTCAGCAAGCGAGCCCTGGGAAAGCTCCTCGACATAGGTACGGAGCCCTTCCGGGCCGTATTGGGGGACCCTCCAAGTGAAATACGTGTAGCTCTGCGAAAAACCGATCTCAGCAAGGCGCGCCATGACCTTAGGTCTCGTGAACGCCTCCGCCAGCAGCACAATGTCAGGCCTCTCGGCTCGCAGCGCCTCGATCAACCACTCCCAAAATGCGAAGGGTTTCGTATGAGGGTTGTCCACCCGGAAGATGCGGATGCCCTTGTCTGCCCAGAAGTACACGATCTCCTTGCAGGCCTCCCAAAGGGCAACCCGGTCTACATCCCTTTCGGGCCAGAAGTTGAGCGGGTAAATATCCTGGTACTTCTTGGGCGGGTTTTCCGCGTAGGCAATCGAGCCGTCAGGGCGGTGATAAAACCACTCCGGGTGCTCTTTGGCCCAGGGGTGGTCCGGAGAGCAATTGAGCGCGTAGTCAAGGGCCACTTCCATGCCTTCAGCCCTCGCGCTACGGACCAGGTAGTCAAAATCGTCGAAGTCACCGAGCTCGGGGTTTATGGCGAGGTGGCCTCCCTCCTCCGACCCGATGGCCCACGGGCTGCCCGGGTCCCCAGGCAGCGCCTCCAGGCTGTTGTTACGACCTTTCCTCTCCGTGCGCCCGATCGGGTGCACGGGCGGGAGGTACAAGACGTCGAAACCGAGGCCTGCAAGGCGCGGGATTTCCGCCGCAGTGCCTCGGAGCCCGCCGAAACTCCGAGGGAACAGTTCGTACCAGGCGCCCACGCCAGCGCGCTCGCGCTCGACCCAGAGCGGGAACGGCTCTGACCTTGTCAGGTCCCGCGCAAGGGCAGGGCCAGCGAGGGCGTGGGCGACCGCCGTCGACAAGGCGGGGTTGAGGCGCTGCGCCTCGTCGGCCGACGCATCGCCAAGCGCGCTGAGGGCTTGCGCCAAGGGCCCCTCCAGGTCCCCGTCGCCTCCCGGCAAGCGCGACGCCCACTCCTCTATGAGGAGCCTGGCTTCGGCGATCTCAACGCCAACGTCCTGGCGTGCGGCCAGCTTGATGGCCGCCCTCTGGGCCCAAGTGGCATAGCGGTCGGTCCACGCCTCGATCACGAGCTCGTAGAGGCCAGGTTCGGGCGGGCTAACGTCCCCCGACCAGGTGTCATCTGGCCCCGGGGAGAGGGCGCAGGCGGCCACCTCCTCGCCAGACTTGTAAAGGACGGCTCGGGCAGCCAGCTCGTCGTGGCCATCGCGGAACACTGACGCCGATACAGGCACCTTTTCCCCGACGATCGCCTTGGCCGGGTAGCCATGGGGGGTGGCGGGCCGTACGTCTTGCACCACGAGGTGGGGTAGCGCCGAGGCCCCTGCCATCGGGCCAGCCAGCACTGCGGAGGGGTCGCTGCCGGGCTGCCAGTGACCCTCCCTACCGGCCGTTCGGGTCGTCGTCACGAGACCAAGCTAACCGAGAAGCCACGGGCTCGCTCGGAGCGCCAGGCGGTGCCAGGGCCGGCAACCGTCGCCCAGGTACGGCTGAGGTCTCTCGACTCGGGGAAAGTCCCTCTTCGCGTGGGTAGCCGGCGATGGCCCCTGGACGAGGCGCTAGCTTGGCCGGCGATGAGAGCTCTGCGCAGCTTCACCGTACGAGCACGCCTGCCCAAGACGCTGGCACCCCTCCAGGAGCTCGCTTTGAACCTCAGGTGGTCCTGGGACGAGCGCACCCGCGACCTCTTCCGCTGGGTCGACCCCGACCTTTGGGAGAGCACCGGGCACGACCCGGTCCAAGTCCTCTCGCTGGTGGCGAGGGACCGCCTGGAGGCTCTTTCTGTCGACAGCGCGTTCATGTCGTTCCTCGACGAGATATGCGCGGAGTTCCACCGTTACCTGCAAGCCGACCGCTGGTTCCAAAACCGGGGCCGCTCGGCGCTCGAGAAAGCGGCCTATTTCTCTCCGGAGTTCGGCATTGCAGAAGCGCTCCCCCAGTACTCGGGGGGTCTCGGGGTGCTGGCTGGCGACCACCTTAAGGCGGCGAGCAGCTTAGGCGTCCCGATAGTGGGGATGGGGCTGCTCTACTCCCAGGGTTACTTCCGCCAGCGCCTCAACGCTGAAGGGTGGCAAGAGGAGCGCTACCCCGTCTTGGACCCCCACGGCATGGCCCTCACCCCCGTCGAAGGCGTACGGGTCATGGTCGACCTGGCAGGCCAGCCCCTTACCGCCCGGATTTGGGTGGCCGCCGTGGGACGGATCAAGCTCTACCTGCTCGATGCCGATATCGACGACAACTCCGAAGAGGCCCGGGCCACGACCGACCGGCTCTATGGCGGCGGGACCGAGCACCGGCTCCGCCAAGAAATACTCCTTGGCATCGGTGGCGTGAGGGCACTCGACGCACTGGGCGAGAGCGTTCAGGTGTTCCACTCCAACGAGGGCCACGCCGGGTTCCTCGGCCTCGAGCGCATCCGCCAGCTCGTGACCGAGAAGGGCCTCGGCTTCCGCGAAGCGGTCGAGGCTGTCCGGGCAGGGACCATTTTCACCACTCATACCCCCGTGCCCGCTGGCATAGACCGCTTCCCGGCCGAGCTGGTCGAGAAGTACTTTTCGAGCTGGGCTAACGAGTGCGGCGTCGACATCGGGGAGCTGATGGCACTCGGCCACGCTCCGGGCGAAGCGGCCGAGGCACCCTTCAACATGGCGGTCATGGGGCTGCGCCTGGCCGGGATGTCAAACGGGGTCGCGAAGCTGCACGGCCAGACGAGCCGGGCCATGTTCCAATCGCTTTTCCCATCGGTCCCCGTCGATGAGGTGCCCATCACCTCGGTGACAAATGGGGTCCACGGCCACACATGGGTATCGCCCGCCATGAGCGACCTCTTCACCAAGTACGTGACGCCGTTTTGGGAGGATGCCTCCCCCGACGACTGGGCCCGCGTCCGCAGTGCCAGCGAAGACGAGCTCTGGAGGGCGCGCGAGCAGGGCAAAGACGCTCTCGTTTCTTTCGTGAGAGACCGGCTCAAGGCTTCTCTCGCCGAGCAGGGCGTGCCGGCAGCCGACAGCGCTTGGGTGAACGACGTCCTTGACCCCAACGCGCTCACGATCGGCTTCGCCAGGCGCTTCGCCGCCTATAAGCGTGCGACGCTTCTCCTCTCTCAACCGGAGCGCCTGAAGGCGCTGCTCACCGACGAGCTGCGGCCGGTCCAGCTGATATTCGCCGGCAAGGCACACCCAGCCGACGACACCGGCAAGGAGATGATCCGCCAGATCGTGCAGTTCGCCAGCGACCCCGAGGTCCGCCGGCGCATCGCCTTCGTGGAGGACTACGACATCGCTGTTGCAAGAGCGATGCTCCAAGGTTGCGATGTATGGCTCAACACCCCGCGCCGGCCCATGGAGGCGAGCGGTACGAGCGGCGAGAAGGCGGCGCTCAATGGGGCACTCAACTGCTCTGTGCTCGACGGCTGGTGGGACGAGATGTTCGACGGCAACAACGGCTGGCAGATAGCCTCCGCAGAGCTCTACCCAGACGACCAGCGCGACGAGGTCGAGACAAACAGCCTCTTCGAGGTGCTGGAACGCCAGGTGGTGCCTCTTTATTACGACCACGCAGGAGGCCGCTTCTCCCGCCAATGGGCGGTACGCATAAAGCACTCTCTGGCCTCCCTTGGGCCCCGTGTCCAGGCATCACGCATGGTGAGGGAGTACGTGGAGCTCATGTACGAGCCGATGGCAAAGAGGGCGCAGCTCCTCTCGGCCAATGGCTTCGAGCGCGCGAAGGTGCTCGCCGCATGGAAGGCCAAGGTGCGCGAGGCGTGGCCTCAGGTCTCGGTCGCGTCGGTGGGCACGGAAACGGTCGACGAAGTCACGGACCTCGGAGCCACGCGGCGCATAACGGCCGAAGTCGCGCTCGGCGAGCTCACGGCGGAGGAGGTCTCCGTCGAACTGCTCGTCGGCGCCTTAGCTGCCGGCGACGAGATGTCCAGCTGGAAAACCGTCAAGATGAGCTGCCAAGGAGCGAACGGTTCTGGCGCCACGGTGTGGGAAGGCAGTTTCGTCGCCGACGTCGCAGGTCGCCAAGGCCTTACCGTGCGGGTCGTGCCTGCGCACGCTGACCTTGGGGCCCCGACCGAGATGGGCGCCATGGCCTGGGCAAAGTCGTCCTGATGGCCACGACGGGGAAGCGGGCGAGCTCGCTTCGCGACAACGTCGACGTCGAGGCACTGGTGGCTCTGGCGAGCGCGCTGGTGGCGGTACCGACCGAAAACCCTCCCGGGAACGAGAAGGAAGTCGCCGGGCTTCTTCGCGACGCCCTCGCCCCCTGGGACCCCTCCTGGTCAGAGGTGGAGCCGTCGCCCGGAA
This sequence comes from Actinomycetes bacterium, assembly GCA_021787035.1. Taxonomy (GTDB): domain Bacteria; phylum Actinomycetota; class Acidimicrobiia; order Acidimicrobiales; family Palsa-688; genus JAJZYO01. The sequence continues at coordinate 32,880 of JAJYMM010000052.1, read as the reverse complement.
GGCTCTCTCTCCTGGCGCGCGTTGCAGGTGACGGCACCGGGGCGGCAAAGCGGCGCACGCTCGTTGTGAACGGGCACACCGATGTCGTGCCTGCGGTCCCCGAGCGCTGGTCCCACCCCCCCTTCAGCCCCTCGGTCATAGGCGGGCGCCTCTACGGGCGCGGCTCGGCAGACATGAAGGGAGGGGTCGCTGCTGCGATCTGCGCGCTCGATGTCCTCCGCGCTTGTGGGTCGGGGCCGGTTTGCGACCTAGTGTTCCAGTTCGTCGCCGACGAAGAGCGCGGTGGCAGCCTCGGGACAAGGGCATTGTGGGAAGCGGGGCTGCTCGAAGGTGACGCCTGCCTCGTGCCCGAACCGACGTCCCTCTCAGTGTCGGTGGCCGAACGGGGTTTGCTCCAAGGCCAGGTGGTAGTGAAGGGCCGCCCTGGCCATGGGAGCCGTCCGCGCGAAGGCGTCTCCGCGCTGGAAGGCGCGGCACGCGTCACCCTCGCGCTCCACGCGGCCGATTTCGGCGATCCCGAACACCCCCTCCTCGGCCGGCCGACGGCCAACGTCGGGACCCTCCACGGTGGCACCGTGGTAAACGTGGTGGCCGAACGGGCAGTGGTCGGGTTCGACCGGCGCCTCCTGCCCGGTACGAGCTTGGAGGAGGCGGTCGGGAGTGTCAGGCAACGTCTCCAAGACGCCGGGGTCACTGATGTCGACTACGAGGTCGAGGTCGACGACTTCGGAGAGGGTTCGGAGATGGAGGCGGGCCACCCCTTCGCTGCCTTGGTGCGCCGCTGCGTGGCGAGAGCCACGGGCAAAGAACCGCCGACGATAGGCATGACGTTCACCACGGACGCCAGGTTCCTTCGCAACCAGGCCGGCATCCCGGCCGTAGTGTGCGGCCCAGGTTCGATCGCACAGGCTCACGGGGTGGACGAGTGGGTCGAGGTCGGCCAGCTCGTGGACGCCGCTGCCGCCTACGCGGAGCTCTACCGCTCGTTCACTTGAAGGTCAGGTCAGGCCCAGTAGGTCAGGCCCAGTAGGTCAGGCCCAGTAGGTCAGGCCGGCGAGCTACCCCTCCGGGGCAGCGACAGAGCAATGTCCTGCTCGGCAAGGGGCTGGCCGAAAATGAGCGATGCGTTGTGACCGCCGAAGCCGAGGCTGTTTGTCATCACGTAACGAAGCTCGACAGGCCTGGCCTCGTTGGCGACGTAGTCGAGGTCGCACTCCGGGTCGGGGTGCTCCAAGTTGATCGTCGGAGGCGCTACCGAGCTCCGCAGGGCCAGGATCGAGAAGACGGACTCCAAGGCACCAGCCGCACCGAGGGTATGGCCGGTCATCGACTTGGTCGAGGAGGTCGGCGGCACGTTGTCACCAAACACGCGCTTCAACGCGAGGGTCTCGATCCGGTCGTTAGGGGCAGTTGAGGTGCCGTGAGCATTGACGTAGCCAATGTCGCGAGTCGCTATCCCTCCGTCATCCAGGGCGGCCTGCATGGCCCGGACAGCGCCGTCACCCCTCGGGTGGGGCTGGGTTATGTGGTAAGCGTCGGCCGTGGCGCCATAGCCGACCAGCTCGGCCAGCACGGGCGCGCCCCGGCTCAGGGCGAACTCACGCTCCTCGATGACGAGGGTCGCCGCCGCCTCTCCGAGCACGAAACCGTCCCGTTCAGCATCGAAGGGCCGCGAGGCACGCGCGGGGTCGTTGTTGCGGGTGGAGAGGGCCTTCATCGCGGCAAAGCCTGCCACGCCGACCGGGGTGACCGCAGCCTCGCTCCCACCGCAGACCATCACGTCTGCCCTGCCCAAGCGGATCGCGTCAAATGCCGTGCCTATTGCGTGGGCAGAGGCCGAGCAAGCGGTCACGGTACATAAGTTGTACCCGAGCAACCCCCACTCGATGGCGATCTCCCCCGCCGCCATGTTGGGGATCATCATCGGGATGACATAGGGGTTGACCCACTCAGGCCCGCGGTTGATCAGCGTCCTCATCCCGTCTTCCCAGGCCTTCAGACCGCCGATGCCGGAGGCGTACACCACGCCGGCACGCTCCGCCGCCGATGCCACATCGAGCTTGGAGGCCTCGATTGCTTCCTTGGTAGCAACAAGAGCCAGCTGGACGACCCGGTCAAGGTGCCTGGCCCGTCGGCGGCCCAGGGCCGCGGCGGCGTCGAAGCCCTTCACCTCGGCGGCGATCCGGACTGGCCACTCAGCGGCGTCGAAAGCGGTTATAGGCCCCACCCCGCCGCGCCCGGCGACCAGGGCCTGCCAAGTCTGCTCTACGTCCATGCCCAGAGGGCTAATGACTCCCACGCCCGTCACGACCACACGCCGGCTACCCATCGTCCTCGAATCCTAGGGGGCCCGACCGTCACCCCGAGGGGACCCCCTCGCCACGCGCGCTGGCGAGGCGGTGTGAAAGCAACCGGCCGCAGCGGACCGCGTCCGCGCTAACGTACGGGACGATGGCCCCGACCGACCGCCCACCCGGCACGAAAGACCCCGAAGTCCCCGAGGCTGACGCACTGGAGCAGTCCGAGCCGGCGGCCCCTGAGCCCTCCGAAGAAGACGGCCCCGCACCCCGGCCCAGGGTTGGCTTCGAAGTACCCGAGGCCGACGCGATAGAGCAGTCTCAAGAAGTACCCGAAGACGACGACTGGCGCTGAGCCAGGCCGTCAGGCGCGCTTCAAGGGCGCGAGGTGGAGGCTGAAGCGCTTTTCGCCAACAGCTGGGAACCTGATCGTCGCCTCGGCATCTTGGCCCGCGCCTCGGACGTCGATCACCACGCCCTCTCCGTAGCGGGCATGGACGACGGCGTCGCCAGCGCCTAGGCCGAGCTTCTCAGCTCCGGTGCCCTGCACGGGCGCCCCCGGGCGGCCTCTTCTCAGGGCAGCATCTACGAGCTCGGACCGTACCTCAGCGCGCGAGCGGCCAGCGAGCGCCTGACGCCGGTGGCCACCACCGCTTGACCTGAACAATTGTTCGGGTATCTCTGCCACGAACCGGCTGGGCGGGTTGTACTGCACATCCCCCCAAAGGCTCCGGCACCAGGCATACGAGAGATAGAGCCGCTCCCTGGCGCGAGTGACCCCGACGTAGCACAGCCGTCGCTCTTCTTCGAGCTCCCGATCTTCGCCGAGCGAGCGCAGGTGGGGGAAAATGCCTTCTTCCATCCCGGCAATGAACACGACCGGGTACTCGAGGCCCTTGGCAGTGTGCAGGGTCATGAGAGTGACGCTCGACCCATCGCCGTCCACCTCGTCGGCGTCGGCAACGAGGCTCGCCTCTTCCAGGAACTGCTCGAGAGTGCCAGCCTGCCAGGCCGCCCCCAAAAGCTCTTCCACGTTTTCGACCCGTCCCTCGATCTCCACCGGGGTCGCATCCTCCGCTCGGAGGTCCTCTATGTAGCGCGTCCGGTCCAAAACCGCCTGGAGCAGTTCCCCCGGACCGGCTCCTCGGGGGACCTGGCCATCCTGGTCTCCTCCGCCTGCTTCACCCGCTCCATCTGCTTCACTTTCAACAGGCCCGGGCGGCCCGCCCCACATCGCCCGGAGGCCCCCCATCAGCGCCAAGAACGAGCCGATGCCCGTGAGGGCCTTCCCGGTGACCCCCGCCTCCTTCGCGTGCTCCAGCGCCTCCCCGAAGGAAAGGCCATGGCTCGCCGCCCACGCATCGATGTGGGCCACGCTCACGTCCCCTACGCCGCGGCGAGGCACGTTTAGGATCCGCTTCAACGAGACCTCGTCCTCGCTGTTGGCGATGGCGTGGAGGTAGGCGAGAAGGTCTTTAACCTCCCGCCGTTCATAAAACCGGGCGCCGCCTGCCACCTTGTAGGGGATCTGGCGCCGGGAGAGCTCCTCTTCTATCGCACGGCTCTGAGCGTTGGTCCGGTAAAAGACAGCGAAATCGCCCCAACGGTAACCGTGCTCGGCACGCAGGCGCTCGACCTCGCCTGTGACCCAGATCGCCTCGTCGTGCTCGTCCTCGGCGATATATCGCGTCAGGCGTTCCCCGGCACCCTGGTCCGTCCAGAGCTCCTTCGGCTTGCGCGCCAGGTTATTGGAGATGACGGCGTTTGCGGCGTCGAGGATCGTCTGGGTCGAGCGGTAGTTGCGATCGAGCACGACCACGGTGGCGTCGGGAAAGGCGCGCTCGAACTCCAAGATGTTGCGCACGTCGGCTCCCCGCCAGCCGTAAATAGCCTGGTCCGAGTCTCCGACAACGGTGACCTGGCGGTGGCCGCCAGCAAGGGCGAGCACAAGCTCGTTCTGGGCTCGGTTGGTGTCCTGGTACTCGTCGACGAGCAGGTGGGCGAAGCGCTCGCGGTACTGCTCGAGGATCTCAGGGTGTTTCCTGAACAGCTGTACGGTCCCCATGAGGAGGTCGTCGAAATCGAGTGCGTTGGCCGCGACAAGCCTCTTTTGGTACTCCGGGTAAACCTCAGCCACCTTGCGTTCGAACGGCGACGCCCTTCGCGCCCGCTCGGCGTACTCCACCGGCACGAGCAGTTCGTTTTTCGCCGCCGAGATGGCCGAGTGGACCGCACGGGGAGAGAATTTCTTCGGGTCCAACCCAAATTCGCGGATCACGTAACCAGTGAGGCGGACTGCGTCCGCCTGGTCGTAAATAGAAAAGGAACGCTCGAACCCGAGCGCCGTTGCCTCCCGGCGCAAGATGCGCACGCAAGCTGCATGGAACGTGGAGACCCACATACGCTCGGCCACCGGCCCGACCAGGCAAGCAATGCGGTGGCGCATCTCGTCCGCGGCCTTGTTGGTGAAGGTGATGGCGAGGATGCCGAAAGGAGATACCCCCTTTTCCCGAACCAGCCACGCGGCCCGGCTTGTAAGGACACGCGTCTTCCCCGAACCGGCGCCGGCGACCACCAATAAGGGGCCACCGGGGTGCGTGACAGCTAGGAGCTGAGAGGGGTTTAGGCCCTCAAGGAGCTCTTCGGTGCTGGCGGGCCGCGGTCGGTCTGGGAGGCCCTGTGCTTCGGCGTCGGTCTCGGCGTTTCTCCCCGCCGTCAGTGCCCCATCCCCACGTGCTGCGAACGCTGGAGCGACTTGCCCTCCGTGAGCAGTGCCGGCGCGACCATGACCTCAGCCTTTTGGAACTCCTTCACGGTCTCATAGCCGCATGTCGCCATCGAGGTCCTGAGCGCCCCGAAAAGGTTTAAGCGACCGTCGTTGTCGTGCGCCGGCCCAACAAGGATTTCTCGCAGGCTGCCGCGGATCTCCGTCTGTACGCGGGCCCCTCGCGGGAGCGTGGGGTGGAACGTCGCCATCCCCCAGTGATACCCGTGGCCAGGCGCTTCCGCGGCCGCTGCGAGTGGGGAACCGAGCATGACGGCGTCCGCACCGCACACGATGGCTTTGGCGACATCTCCACCGGTGGCCATGCCGCCGTCGGCGATCACGTGCACGTACACCCCCGTCTCGTCGAGGTGCTGGGCGCGTGCCGCCCTCGCGTCGGCAATCGCCGTTGCCTGGGGGACGCCGATACCGAGCACACCTCTCGTCGTGCAGGCGTGGCCCGGCCCGACCCCGACGAGGACGCCGGCCGCCCCAGTCCGCATCAGGTGGAGAGCCGCCTGATAGGACGCGCAGCCGCCCACAATCACGGGGATCTCGTACTCACGGATGAACCGCTTCAAATTGAGCGGCTCGGAAGTCTTGGAGACGTGCTCGGCAGAGACGACGGTCCCCTGGACCACGAAGAGGTCGAGCTCGGCCTCTACCAAGGTCTTGGCGAACTGAGCGGTGCGCTGCGGGGTCAAGGACGCGCACGCCACCACCCCAGCCGCCCTTATCTCACGGATGCGAGCACCCATCAGCTCAGCCTTGATCGGCTCGGCGTAGATCTGCTGCAGCCGCGCCGTCGCTTTGTCGGGCGCCAGCTGGGCTATCTCCTCGAAAAACGGCTCCGGATCCTCGTAGCGGGACCAAAGGCCCTCAAGATTGAGCACCCCCACCCCACCGAGACGCCCGATCTCGATCGCCGTTGCGGGGCTCACGACGCCGTCCATGGCGGAGCCCATCAAGGGCAGATCGAAGTGGAAAGCGTCGATCTCCCAGGAAATGTCGACATCCTCAGGGTCCCGCGTCCTCCTGCTCGGGACGATAGCGATGTCGTCAAAGCCGTAAGCGCGCCTGCCTGATTTTCCTCTGCCGATCTCGATCTCCACGCTACTTTCCTCTCGCTCGCCGGTTCCTGGTGGGTCTTTGGTGCAGACGAGTCTATTGGGCGGGTGTGGCCCCGAGAAGGACGCTACGCGCCCGAGAGGCCGATCGCGATGCTGCGCCCGGGCGCCTCCGAGCGTGCCGGCCCACGCTGGCTCCCGCCGCCATCTGGGGGTGCCGGCTGGCCCGTGGACCGCTCGCTCGCCATGAGGTAAAGGCCCTGACCGTCCGGCGCTGGTGGAAGGCCCTGCACGGCGGCCGGTGCCGCTGCACCAGGGGACACCGTGCGGGCGCGACCCATGGTGAGCTCAGCTCGACGCGTCACCGGCAACACGGGCGGCAAGGGCCGGTCGTCGCGCACCGGAGGCGGGACGAGTGAACCTCCGCACCGGACGCACGCCGTCCGTTCGGGACTGTTGGGCACCCCGCATCTAGGGCAGGTCATCTCGTTACCAGGCTATCCCCAACTACGCAAAGAGTGTCCTTGGCACGATGCCCTCGTGCGTGGACGCCACCCAGGCTACACCGTCGGCCTTCAAGGTGAGGGCTCATTTGGAGAACCGTCCTTACCGGGCCCATCCTGACCAGGGCTGTTCTTACCTGTCCCAACCTGACCAGTCCCAACCTGACCAGTCCCAACCTGACCAGTCCAGGCTTGACCTGTCCCGGCCTCCGCGGCAAAGCTCTCGAGCAGTTGGCGCAGCCCGGCGGTCTTCAGGTCGGCCATGGCGCGACCGGGCGTCGCCTCCCCACGCTCCCATTCCATCCACGACCGCAGCATCTTGACCGGGTCAGGGGGCGGTAGTTCCATGCTCGATCACGCTAGGGCACCCTGGCGCCCGTAGGCCCCATTTACTAAGTGGTCGGGCAGGCCCGGGGGTCCCAGGGCTCCTTGATGCCGCTGGCGGGGCTAGCGGGGATCCCTCCCGGCGTAGGGACGGTGGTCGTGGTGGCAGGCAAGGAGGGGTGGGCCGGCGAGCTGCTGGCCGGCGAGCTGCTGGCCGGCGTGCTGCTGGCCGAGGTAGTGGGTGCTGTAGTGGAGCTGGTGGCGGCGGTCGCAGGGCTAGTGGCGGGTGAAGTACGCGCAAGTTTGGACGAAACGTCGACGAGCGAGCCGAGCTGCAGCTGGATCGTGCCAGCGGGGACTGAAGAGCTGACCTCCATCATGACCGGGCCCGAAAGGTACTTCATCACGTAGAGCGCCTGGGCGACCTCGCCGCTCCGGTAGACGACGTAAGTCTCGGTCGTAGCCGAGGGCACCGCGCCGACCGTTTCGCTCGCAACCTTGAGGCCGTCTGAAGTGAGCTCCTGGCTAGCGGTAAGGGCCTGCGAGGAACTGCCGGCGATGCTGACGACGTTGACCGCGCTGGGCTTGACCGGCGCCGGCAGGGCCGTCGGGTCCCAGGCCTTTATCGTGTTCAAGTCGTTTGGCTCTACGGGGAAGAGCACGTCACCCACCGAGTAGCCATTGAAGGAATAGCTGTTGACCGGGGACGTCGGCAAGGTTTGGGGGTGGATCAGGTTGACGTTTAGGTGGCGATAGTGGACGACGAGCTTCACGAGCTCGCTCTTCAGGGCGGGGTCAACGGTTATGTCACTAACGATCGCATTTATAAAAGACAGTGCCCTCGTCGGGCTCGCGAGCCCTTCCTTTTTTATCTTGTCGACGACGATCTTTAAAAACGTGTGCGTGCGCTCGATCCGGGCGAGGTCGGAGTTGGGGTCATAAGGCCAGTCCGCCACCGGCTCGTGGACCCCAGGCGGCTCGTATTGGAGGTGGCGGGCCCTCACGAGGGTGAGGGCGTAAAAACCATCTAGGTGATGGCAGCCAGGGGTGGGTATGTTGAGGAGAGAGAAAGCATCGAAAACCGGGTAGGGAAAGTAGACGTTTATCCCGCCGATCGCATTTATCGCGTTTATGAGCCCGTTAAAGTTAAGCTCCACGAAGTGGTTGATCGGGATACCCCAGTCTTCCTGTATCGCTTTGATCAGGTTATTGGGGCCGTTGGCGCCGTTATTGAGCGCCGCGTCGATCTTCTGGAAAGACCCGACCGCGCTCCCGGCGGGCATCGGGACGAACAAGTCCCGGGGTATCGAAAGCAGGGAGGCAGTGTCCTTGGCCGGGTCGAGGTGGAGGACCATGATGATGTCCGCGAGCGTCCCCGACAAGGTGAGCGACGAGCCGAACAGCTGTTGCTCGTAAGGCGTAAGGCCCTGACGGGTCTGGTTGCCGATGAGAAGGATGTTTTCGGGCTTCAGCCCGGCAGCCGCGTCGACGATGCTGCGGGGGACGGTCCCGCCTCCCACCTGCCCGCCCTCGGGGGTCTCGCTGCCGGCAGGCTTGGTGGCAATCCGTCCCAGCTCGTAGCGGACGTACCCGTAAAGGCTCCCCACTGCTATCAGGCAGACCAGCACGAAGACGTTGACCAGCACGAGCGTGCGCCTGGGCCAACGCCCGCGCGAACGCGCCCGCACTTGCTGGCCGCTACCGGGCTGCCCGTCAGCCGGCGGGGTGCCGGTTGGGACGGGACCTGTTTGCGCGGGAACTGGGATCTTTGGTGCCCTATGACGGGGGCCGTCAGTCGCCAATGTCAATCACCAATGAGAAGACATCCTAAGGACGAGCGCAGGTTCCGGGCAACGCGGCCCGTTAACCAGCTTTTTAAATAGGAAGTGGCGGCCCCGCCAGCAACTGGCGAGGTCGCCACTCAAGAAGGAGGGACAAGTTTAGCTGGTCGGTTGGGTAGGGGCCTATTGGCCATCCCGCCTAGGAATGGCCTGCACCTGCGCCTGAGGCTGCTTTGTCCTTGTCCTCTGGGGCATCGGCTACGGTCGCCTCGGTCGTGAGCAGCAGGCCGGCTACCGAGGCAGCGTTTTGGAGGGCTGAACGGGTGACCTTCGCCGGGTCGATGACGCCGGCTTTGATCAGGTCCTCAAACTGCCCGGTCAGCGCGTTGAGACCGACAGACCCGCTCTCACGCTCTGCTTGTTCCACGGCGACAGGACCCTCGAGGCCGGCATTGGTGGCAATCCACCTGAGCGGCTCCTCAAGGGCCTTGGCCAGGATGTTTGCACCGACTGCCTCGTCACCGACGAGGTCCTTGGCGAGCGCCTTTACGGCCGACCGGCTACGGAGCAGCGCAAGGCCACCGCCAGGGACGATCCCTTCTTCGATGGCCGCCTTCGTGGCGGACACCGCGTCCTCGATCCGGTGCTTCTTCTCCTTCAGCTCGACCTCGGTGGCAGCGCCGACACGGATCACCGCTACGCCGCCGGCCAGCTTGGCAAGTCGCTCCTGAAGCTTCTCACGGTCCCAGTCGGAGTCTGTGTCCTCGATCTCTCGCTTTATCTGGGCGATGCGGCCCTTCACATCGGACTCAGAACCAGCGCCCTCGACCACGGTGGTGTCGTCCTTGGTCACGACCACCTTGCGCGCGCGACCGAGGAGCGAAAGGTCGATGTTGTCGAGCTTCAGCCCAACCTCTTCGGAGACGACCTGGCCACCGGTCAGGATCGCTATGTCGGCAAGCATGGCCTTCCTCCGGTCGCCGAAGCCGGGTGCCTTGACGGCCGTGCTCTGGAAGGTTCCCCTCAACTTGTTGACGATGAGGGTAGCGAGGGCCTCGCCCTCGAGATCCTCGGCGATCACCAGTAGCGGCTTGCCGCTAGCCATTACCCGCTCCAACACCGGGATCAGGTCGTGGGCGGAACTGATCTTCTGGTTGGCGATCAGGATGTAAGGCTCGTCAAGGACCGCTTCCTGGCGCTCGGGGTCGGTCACGAAGTAGGGGGAGATGTACCCCTTGTCAAACTGCATGCCTTCGGTGAACTCGAGTTCGACGCCGAAGGTGTTGGACTCTTCGACGGTGACTACTCCGTCCTTACCCACCTTGTCGATGGCGTCCGAGATCACTTCGCCGATAGAGCTGTCGGCCGCCGAGATGGATGCCACCTGGGCAATCTCGGCCTTGTCGTCAACGTCCTTGGCGAGGGAGCGAACCGAGGCGACGGCCGCCTCGACTGCCTTGTCGATGCCCCTCTTCAACCCGATCGGGTTTGCCCCGGCAGTGACGTTGCGCAGGCCCTCTCGCACAAGCGCCTGGGCAAGCACCGTGGCGGTCGTCGTGCCGTCACCGGCGACGTCGTTGGTCTTGGTGGCCACTTCCTTCACGAGCTGAGCGCCCATGTTTTCGAAGTGGTCCTCGAGCTCGATCTCCTTGGCGATCGTGACGCCGTCGTTGGTGATCGTAGGTGCGCCCCAGCGCTTGGAGATAACTACGTTTCGGCCCTTCGGCCCAAGCGTCACCTTGACGGCGTCAGCGAGCTTGTTGACGCCCGCCTCAAGATGTCGCCTGGCCGGCTCGTCGAACTGAAGCTGTTTGGGCACTACTTACTCACCTTCGCCAGCACGTCGCGGCTCGCAAGCACGAGCAGGTCCTCGCCGTCGACGGTGACCTCGGTCCCGCCGTACTTCGAGTAAAGGACCGTGTCGCCCACCTTTATGTCGAGCGGGATCAGCTCGCCGGTGCTGTCAGCACGGCGGCCCGGCCCTACGGCCAGCACCTCGCCCTGCTGGGGCTTCTCCTTAGCGGTGTCGGGGATGACGAGGCCCGACGCTGTCTTTTCCTCCGCCTCATTTGGGCGCACGACTATACGGTCGTCGAGTGGCTGCAAGGTCATGATGTCATCGCCTCCGTAGCAGATGTGTACGGCACCCGGTCATGGGTGCTCCGGTTAGCACTCTAAGCTGACGACTGCTAAACATAGCGGGCTCTGGGCCTTAGCACAAACTTTCTTCACAACTCGCCAGGGGACCACCTCCCGGGCTTCGTCAAAGGGCTGCAATCCAGGGCTGCGCGGACGCTGGGGCGCTGAGTACGTGAGGGCCTATGGCGCGGGGACATGGCGCGGGGCCATGACGCGCGGCCGCGTCCTAGGGCGACCCCGGTGAGCCCAACGCCTGGTGGAAGAACTGGACGCCGAGCGCCAAGAGCCCTTCCGCCACTGCCTCCTGTGAGGTCACATGCGTGACGCCCGGGAGCGGGAGCACCGAATGAGGGCGCTTGGCTCGGAAAAGGGCGCCTGAGAGCTCGAGCGTGTGGGCGACGTAGACGTTGTCGTCCGAGAGACCGTGCACCAGCATCAGCGGCCGCGATAGGCCTTCGGCCAAGGGGATGAGGGAGCTACGTTCATAAGCTTCGGGGTGCCGGTCAGGGTGGCCGAGAAAGCGCTCGGTGTAATAGGTGTCATAGAGGCGCCAGTCCGTGACAGGGGCTCCGGCGAAGGCGGCGTGGAACACATCGGGGCGGGCGAGGACCGCGAGTGCCGAAAGGTACCCGCCGAAGGACCAACCCTGCACCCCGACGCGGGACAGGTCCAGGTCTGGCAGCTGTGCCGCGACGCCTTCTAGCGCCGCCACCTGGTCCTCGAGGACCGGGCCGGCGAGATCGAGGTACACCTCCCGCTCCCATGCCGGCCCCCGGCCGGGGGTGCCGCGACCGTCGGCGACAACCACCGCGAAGCCTTGGTCGGCTGTCCACTGCGCTTCCAGCCATCCCGCGCGCGATGCCATGACACGCTGGTGCCCAGGGCCGCCATACGGCGCCATGATGACGGGGAGCTTCCCGCCGGTGTGGCCCCGCGGCAAACACACGCCAACCGAAAGCGCACGTTCACCGACTCGGAAGAAAGTGACCAAAGGTTCCACCTCCGGCGTCTCCGCCATGTTGACGAGGGCCTTCGGCTCCGAGCCCTCCTCGTGGACCTCGACCTTCGCCCCGTGCCAGCGCATAGTGCGTGAGATGACGACCTTGACGGGCCCGTCACCGAACGCCGACGAAACGCCACCTTGGCGGGTCAGCTGACGCAGGCCTTCGCCCGGCGACCACGACCAGGCCTCCGCCACTTCGGCTTCGGTTGAGGCGCTGAAGACCAGGGAACGACCGGCGCTTACTACCTCCCTCACTTGCAGGCCTGGCGGGGTGACCAGCTCACCCCCCACCTCCAGGCGCCACGTGCCCTCGTCGGCGCGCACCCACACGAGCTCCCCGCCCTCCAACCAGGTGGGGACACCGGAGGGCCAGCTCACCCAGGCGGGGTCGGCCATGTGGGCAAGTTCCTCGGTCACGCCACTAACCACGTCCAAGGAGAGCACGGAACAGGCCTTGTGGTCCCTCTGCTCGACCAGCAGGAGCGGCGGCCCTTCCGGCCCCCAGTGGACCGAGACGAGGTACGGGTAACGCTCGGCATCCCATGCCACCTTGAGCCGGCGACCTCCGCCCGGCACCGCCTCAACGTGCCACAGGCTCACCACGGCGTCTGGCGTGCCAGCGACCGGGTAACGACGCCGTTCGGGTGCCTTGGCCGGGGACGCAGGATCGGCGGTCCACCATGTCGCCACGGGCGACGCGTCCACCCTGGCGACGAGGAGAGAGCCTCCGTCGGGCGCCCACCAGTAGCCGCGAGAGCGGCCCATCTCTTCGGCTGCGATGAACTCGGCCGAACCCCAGCTCACCTCGCCTTCGCCCGCCTTGTCCTGCTCTTCGGCGACCACGAAGTACGGCCTCTCCGCGGCCGCCGCCACCGCGCACAGCGTCCGACCGGCGCAGAAGGCGACCAACGTTCCCGTTGGGTCGGGACGCGGGTCGACGACGCCGGCGGGAGCGGCGAGCTTAGTTGGGGTTTGCGCTACGTCCTCGCTGTGCCCGCTACCGGCCAGACCGGTACCGACCAGACCGGTCCACCACAGCTGGCCCCCCAACGAGAACGCAGCGTGCTCTACGGCTCGGTCACACGCGTAAGCGACGATCCCCCCAGCGAGTTCCCGGGTCCGCTCACGCCGAGCGCGCTCCTCGGGTGGGAGTTGTTCGCTCTCGCCGCCGAGGACGGCCTTGGCGTTGGCCACCTCCGTTTCGACGCCGCTTCCCACGTCGTAAACCCAAAGAGAGTTCGAAGGGTCGTCGCCGGCAGGGGAACGCAAGAACGCGACCCGTGACCCATCCGGCGCAACCGTGAAGCTACGTGGCGCCCCCAGAGTAAAGCGCCGCGTCCGCGCCTGCTGCCTGGGGAACCCTGTCCCGGTGGCACCTGACCCCCTGGGCCCCGGTCCGGTGGGGACGGCCATCGGGAAAGGCAGGCTACCAGGCGGTAGCCTGCAGGCGCCTACGTGAACGTGGCGGACGGCTAGCGCGCGCTCAGCCACGAGTCGGCATTTTTGGTAGGGATCAAGGGAGTTCGCCCGCGAAGCGGGCCGGCGCCGCAGAGCCGGTCGCCACCCAAACAATTCGGGCTTCAGATTGCGCCTCGGGCCACGGGCCCGCCACATCGGCCGCTTGGCTTGGCTTTGGTCAGACGAGAGGCAGCCGAAGGTTGGGGTCGACGGGGGTGTCGAGAGGCGTCGGGCCGTCTGTGCGGAGCCTGAACCAGGCCGTCGCTCCGATCATCGCTGCGTTATCGGTGCACATCGAACGCGAAGGTATGAAGGCAGCACGGCCGTCCTGCCGGCAGACCTTCTCGACACGTTCGCGGAGTGCGGTATTGGCGGCAACCCCACCTCCGATGCAGACTGCCTTGGCGGAGACCTCACCGGCTGCTCTTCGTGCCTTTGCCACTAGCACGTCGACCACCGCTTCTTGGAAGCTCGCGGCGACGTCCGCAATGGGGACCAGCGGGTTAGCCCTCATGTAGCGGACAACGGAAGTCTTGAGTCCGCTAAAGGAGAAGTCGAAACCCTGGCCTGCCAAGCCTCGCGGGAAAGCGATCGCATCGGGGCGCCCGCCCGTAGCGGCACGCTCGATCGCTGGCCCGCCCGGGTACCCGAGGCCAAGGAACCGTGCAACTTTGTCGAAGGCCTCACCGGCGGCGTCGTCGAGGGTCTGGCCGAGCAATCGGTACTCGACGCCTCCCGAAGCTGCCTCTTGCATACAGATCAGCATCGTGTGACCACCGGAGACGAGGAGCACCACTGTCGGAAGCGCGAGCGTGGGATCCTCCAAGAACGCCGCGTGCAGGTGGCCCTCCATATGGTTGACCCCGACGAAGGGCAGGCCCCACGACCAGGCGTACGCCTTGGCCGCGCTCGCGCCGACGAGGAGGGAGCCGACCAAACCAGGTCCGATGGTGGCCGCAACGGCATCGAGCTCATCAGGTGCGGTACCGGCAGAGGAGAGCGCCGCGTCCACGACCGGAGCCACGAGCTGCAGGTGCGCACGGCTCGCCACTTCCGGCACCACCCCTCCGAAGCTCGCGTGAAGGTTCGCCTGGCTGCTCACGACCGACGACAGGGCGCGCCGGCCGTCCTCGACCACGGCCGCCGCCGTCTCGTCACATGACGTCTCGATTGCGAGGATCTTCACCTCACGCGCTCCAGTTCTTCGAGCCTCGCCTGCACGTCGGGCGAACGGAGGCCGTAAAGCCACATGATTAGAGCATCCTCCCCAGTCTCGGGGTAGTAGTTGCGCCGCACCCCGGCGGCAACGAAGCCGAAGTTCTTGTACAGCGCCTGTGCAGCGAAATTACCCATGCGGACCTCGAGGGTCATGGCCGCGCACCCTCGGCTGGTGGCTTCATGGGCGAGGTGAGCGAGGAGGAGCGTGCCGAGCCGCTGGCGGCGAAGCGCCGGCGCGATCGCGATGTTGGTCACGTGCCCCTCGTCTGCCACGAACATGAGCCCGCCGTAACCAGCTACCTTCCCGTCGGCGCGGACGACCACGTAGTAGCGGGAGCTGCCTTGGGACAATTCGCTGGTGAACACGCCTAGGGACCAGGGCTTGGGGTGCGCCCTGTGCTCTATGCGAAGGACGGAGGGGAGGTGGCGCCGGCGCATCTGTTCGAAGGTGACGGCCATACCGTCCACACCTTGGGCGCCAGTGTCCCCAGTCTTCACATGCCCAGTCTTCACATGCCCAGTCTTCACATGCCCAGTCTTCACATGCCCAGTCTTCACATGCCCAGTCTTCACATGCCCAGTCTTCACATGTCCAGCCTGGCACCGCTGCTCGCCGAACCGGTGCGAGCACCAGCACCGCCATTGCCCGGGGGAACGGGTCCGACACGGCCCGCGACCTCCTCCCAGCCGA
The DNA here is from genome assembly GCA_021787035.1 of Actinomycetes bacterium. Lineage (GTDB taxonomy): Bacteria > Actinomycetota > Acidimicrobiia > Acidimicrobiales > Palsa-688 > JAJZYO01. The sequence continues at coordinate 17,635 of JAJYMM010000052.1, read as the reverse complement.
TCCGGACATCAGCTTGGCGGAGGTACACGGGCGCCGGCAGGCCCTCAAGCTGCTTTTGGCTGCTAAGGGAGCGCCAGCCGAGTTCGGCAACGACGGTGGCTGCCGGCCACATCTCGCCGGGCCCGGCTACCTCGGCACCAGCATCCCCCAGAAGGTCGCGGTAGCGCCACGCCCCGTCACCCACGGCCAAGACCAGGGAAGGCTCGGCTGGCGCGTCCGCGGCAGGAGGCAGCGGGCGATCAGCCGAGGTCACTGGGCCAGTTACCGAGGGTGTCGGGCCAGTTACCGAGGGCATGGGGCCATTAGCCGGGGTCGTGGGGCTATTAGGCGGGGGCTCCAATCCTTTGGCGAGGGCGGCGAGCTTGCCGGCTAGCACATCGGGGCTGACGACCGACGGCGCCTCCAACTGCTCGAGATGAGAGCCGTCGCTCCGGTAAAGGGACCAAAACACCTCGCCCCGCCGAGCATCCACAACCGGGGCCACGAGCCCAGCTCGCCGGCGCTGGGGGTGCGCGAGGGCTTCGAGGCTGCTCACGCCTACCACCGGCAACCTGCGTGCGCTGGCGATCGCGTAACCCGCAGCCAGACCTACTCGGAGGCCGGTGAAGAGCCCTGGCCCGTTATCCACGGCGACGGCCTCGATCTCTTGGACTGCCACGCCCGCGACACGGCAGATGTGGTCAACGGCCGGCATCAGCACCTCGGCATGGCGCTGCCCCGCGACGAGCGAGAAGCTGGCGAGAGGCCTGCCGTCCTCCGCCAGAGCGCAACTCAGGGCGCGCGTCGCCGTCTCGAGTGCAAGCAGCTTCACGATGTCCGCTCCGTGACCGCCAGCCCCGCACCCTCTACACCGTCCCCGAGCGCCCCCATCCGCTCAATCCAAGACAGTCCCGATGCCCTGAACGCCACAAGCCTCGCGCCACCCGGTCCAGCCTCAGCACCTACGCCCGTGGCGCCCCCAGTCACCGGGCCACCAGTCACCGGGCCACCAGTCACCGGGCCCCCAGCCGCCGGGCCCCCAGCCGCCGGGCCCCCAGCCGGCAGCTCGCCTTCAGGCCCAGCCGCCGGACCGGCCTCCCGCTCGAGCGCGATCGCGACGTGGAGACAGTCGCCCGCAAGCGCCGGCGAGGCCAGCTCACCCCATTCGACTACGGCGGCCGCGCCTTCCTCCTGTAACTCGGGTATGGCCAGGTCGATTACCTCCTGGAGCTGCTCGAGACGCCAGACGTCGGCGTGAAGGAGGTCCCAGCCCGCCGTCGTCGGGTAATGGTGCACGAGCACGAACGTGGGGCTCGTCACCGGGCCTTCCACGCCCAGAGCCGCGGCCAGACCTTGGGTGAAGGTGGTCTTCCCAGAGCCGAGGTCACCTCCGAGCAACACGGTGTCGCCGGGTCTCAGCAGCTCCGCCACTACAGCACCCAGCCGGCGCATGTCATCTGGCGCCGGGGCTAGCGCGGTAACGACCCCGGGTGTCACGACGGGTGCCAGACTGACGGCATGGATCCCGACGATACTGCGGTGGCGTTGCTGCACCAGCTGGCGGGCCAGGTCGCTGGGTGCACTCGCTGCAGGCTTGCAGCCGGCCGTACCAACGTGGTGTTCGGCACCGGAGACCCGAAGGCCAACCTCATGTTCATCGGCGAGGGGCCCGGAGAACAGGAGGACCTCCAAGGTCTGCCGTTCGTCGGGCGCTCGGGCCAGCTCCTCGACCGCCTAATGCTCGAAGAAATCGGCATAACCCGCTCTCACTGTTACATCGCCAACATGACGAAGTGCCGGCCGCCCGGCAACCGCGACCCGATGCCGGACGAGATCAGCGCGTGCCGCCCTTACCTCGAGTCCCAGCTGGACCTGATAGCCCCGAAGGTCGTCGTGACACTGGGGAGGTTCGCATCACAGGCCCTCCTCGACTCGACCGAGGGCATAACCCGCCTGCGCGGCCGCGTGTACCCCTACAGGTCCGGGTACCTGGTGCCCACGTTCCACCCCTCGGCCGCGCTTCGCGGCGGGGGGACGGTCGTCGCACAGATGCGCTCGGACTTCGTACGGGCAAAAGAGGTCCTACTTTCTCCGGCTAGGACCACAGCCAAGGGTGCGGGGCAGCACCGAGTGAGCGGCGCCGACAGCTCTCACGCCTGAGCTTGGCAGGCCGGCCTCAACGTCCCAAGACGTCAGTGTCCCGAGACGTCCCGCGCCCAGCTTGCCAAGGCAAGGGCCAAGACGAGGAGGGAGGCGGCCCCGGCGGCAGCGACGGTTGTGCCAGGGCCGATGCCCGAGATGCCAGCCAGGCCCACCACCACACCAGCCGAGAAGGCTCCCGCTGCGGTCCCCGCGAGCCACACCCAGCGCTCTCGCCTCACCTTCTTTCCCCAAGACGAACGAGCAGACAGCTCGGCAGACCACCATGCGAGCTCGCAGGCCACGAGCAGGACGGCTCCAAACCCAGAGGCGCCCGCTACGGACACGGGGCGACCAACCTGGCCGCCTAGGTACTCGGCCCCGAGCAGCCCTACCCCCACCGCGACCGGGACGAAATTGCGGGTCAGCACGCCGCCGGCGACAGCGAGAACGCCGCAGACGGCCAAGATGGCGAGCGGCCGGGCCAGCGATGGGTGGAGCAGCGCTGCCCAGGCCCCGTCTCCCGCAGCGAGAAGGACGGCCGACGAAGCCCGGAAGGGTTCTGGCCAGCGCTTGGCACCCAAAGCCCATTTGATAGTGGCGAGCGCACGCCTGGCCCACCCATGGACGCCTGGACCTAGGAGACCGAGCGCGCTTGGCGGCGAGCCCATGCGTCCACCTCCTCGACCGCCTGAGCCAGGGGGGTGCCGGGTTCCCAGGGCACAGTGGCCACCCCGGCGGCGCGCAGCTTCTCACGGCGCGCCTCCAGCTGCAGCTTCCAGATCTGGTAGGCGACGACGCCAAGCTGCCCGAGAGCCCCGGCAGGGAACGCCGGCGAAGGGATCTCGACGACCACCACATCGAGCCCTCGCGCCCTCATGTTGGTGAAGGCTTCTCGCGCGCCGTCGTGCTCCAGCGAAGAAATCCCGATCACCAAAGCGGCCGCCGGCAGGAGGCGGGGCGGGAGCAAGGCGACACCCCGGTAGACCGCGCTCGCCAACGCTTCGGTTTGGAGGAGGCTCTTCACTATCAGGTAGCGCTGGCGGGCGCCCATCCCGGGACGAAGCCAGCGCAGTGCCCCCCCGAGCTCGAGCAGCGCGAGCCTGTCTCGTTGGGAAAGGTATGCGTCGGCGAGGCTGCACGCGGCCGTGACAGCTCGGGGGAGCACTGCCTGGTCGAAGGTGTCCACAACCAGCACGACGTCGCTGCCCCGTTCCGGGTGGCGCTCGTTGGTGTAGAGACCACCGTGGCGCGCTGAGGCCCTCCAGTTGACGTCTTTGGCCCTGTCACCCGGCGCGTACGCCCTGACGCCGGCTAGGTCGAGGCCCCCGCCCTTGGCTGGCGAGAGGTGGGAGCCCGCGGGCAGCGTCGCGGAACGAGAGCGCACCAGGCGACGCAGGGCCTCGGGCCGCGGGTACACCTCAACCCGGCCCTCCGCCTGTACCGTAGCGCCCGCTTCGAACATCCCGAGCCACGAGCGCGCTCGGAACGCGACGCCCCCTACTTCAAAGTTGCCCCAGCGCTTCGCGATAACCGGTAGCGAGAGCTCGAGCGGCTCGTCCGCTGCGACCACGTGAGCCGACGGCCGTCTCGCTAGGTGGCCGGGCAAGGAGAACGCCTCCGCCGGGGACACGAGGACTTCGAGGCTCGGGATGTGCGAAGTGGAACGGATGCTTACCAGTACCGGCACCTCGTCTCCCTCGACCGCGGAGGAACTACCGGCGACGACGCTCGCGCTCAGGCCGAGCGGGCGCGTCATGAAGAAGCCGATCCCCAAGGCGACGGCGAAGGGCACCGCCAGGACCGCGGCGTCTGGACGGCCCGTCACGAGGGCTGCCACGAGCCCGAGCGCTACGAGCGCCGCGTAACAAGCTGCCTTAGGAGTGGGGTGCCACGGGAAGGGCCCCGCGAAAGTAGGACCGTCCGGGCCAGGTGTGGGGCCTGCAGCCATCGAGGCCAAACCGCTGGTAGCGCCGGTCGCGTCCGCCGGCACTGGCCCCGCCGGCCTAGGCGCCGCCGGCCCTGCCCCCGCTGGTCCCGCCTCTCCGGCCACTAGCTACGCGTGGCCGACCTGGCCGGCAGGGGACTCGATGTCCTCGGCGCTCGGGACCGGCACTTCGGAAAGGCAGGCTTCGACAATGGTCTCGGGACGTTCCCCCCTCACCCAGAGGTCGGGGCGGAGCCGCAGGCGGTGGGCGAGGGCGGGTACGGCCACGGCTTTTACGTCCTCGGGGACGACAAAGTCGCGGCCCGCCAGCACGGCCCTCGCGCGAGACAGCAACATGAGTGCGAGCGAACCCCTGGGGCTGGCGCCTATCTCGACCGCGGGACGGCCCCGCGTGGCACCGACCACCCCCACCATGTACTGGCCAATAGCCGGGGAAACATAGACGTCTTCGAGGCTCACCTGCATCGCGGCGAGCTCCTCGGGGCCGACAACCTGCCGGAGGGCCACGTCGTCCGAACGCCGCTCGAGGCGTCGCGCCAGCACCTCCCACTCCGCCTCGGGGCTCGGGTAGCCGACCGAAGCGCGGAGGATAAACCTGTCGAGCTGGGCTTCTGGTAGGGGGTAGGTGCCCTCGAGCTCGATCGGGTTTTGGGTCGCCATAACCAAAAACGGGCGCGGCAGTGCTCGCGTCACCCCGTCCACGGTGACCTGACGCTCCTGCATGGCCTCGAGCAGGGCCGATTGGGTGCGCGGCGAAGCCCGGTTGACCTCGTCGGCCAGGAGGAGGTTGGTGAACACAGGGCCGGACTGGAAGGAGAAACTTCCCGTTCGTTGGTCGAAAACAGAAGACCCGGTTATGTCGGAGGGCATTAGGTCCGGCGTGAACTGGGCACGAGAGAACTCGAGGCCCATCACCTGAGCGAACGACTTCGCCATGAGCGTTTTGGCGAGCCCTGGGAAGTCTTCGAGCAGTACGTGGCCGTTCGCGAGCATCCCCGCCAGCACGAGCTCGCTCACTTCGCGCTTGCCAACTATGGCGCGGCCCACCTCGGCCAGCACAGCTTCTGCCCGTTCGGCCACCTCGCTCGTGGAAAGGCTGTCGCCGCGTGCCCTGTGGGGCCGCTTCTCGGGAACGCTCAGCGGATCTTGCCCAGCCACGCTCACAAAGCTTCCAGTCTCTCAACCCACCGGGCAAGACGCGAAACAGCGACCCCGCGGCCGGAACGCTCTCGCGGAGGTGGAGCATCGGAGCGGACCAGCTCCCAGAGGTCGTCGCCGAGGAGCTCCCGAGCCGCGTTTGCGCCACCATCCAGGTCGACCAGGCGGTGCGAGCGGAGGCGCTGCTCGGCCAGGTCCCGGAGGATCGGGCGCAAGCGGTAGTAAACGTCGTACTCCCCGTTCCGCGAGCACGCTAGGCGAACGGCAAGTTCAACGTCCTTTAGCGAGCGCGGTCGCTCCGGCCCTACGGGCTCCGGGCTGTCGAGCGCCTCTTCGAGGGCCGGGTGCCCCGGCCCTTTCGGCCAGAGCGCCGGCAAGGCTCCGAGCAACACGAGGCCCGCGCAGATGCCCCCACCCAGACGCAGGGCGCTGGCCGCGCCGAGCTTGCCCGTGTCGTAAAGCGCCCATGTCCCGGCGCCAGCGCCGAGCAAAGCGAGCACGAGTGCAAAAGCACGGCCCCGTGTCATGGGCTCACGGCCTCGACAGCGCCGGCAAGAGCGCGGCCGCCTTCAGCTCGTCGCGCAGCTCGGTCAAAGCGCTGAGCGCCGACTGCTTCATGTCCGGCCCGCACGGGCGCCGGTCGAACTTCGCCCGCTCGAAGAGGTCGGCGAGCGCCGCGCCGATCGCCGCCGTGGCACCGAGACCACCCACGACGCGGTCGAGGTGCTCGAAGGGAGCCTCGGAGGCTCGTCGCGCGAAGCCCGCTCGCGCGAGCCAGCTGTCCATGCGCGCATAAGCCGCGATCACGGCCTTTCGAGGGTCAGGCTCTGCCCAAAGGGCGTCAAGGGACTCGTCGATCGCGGCGACGGCGTCACGCTGGCGTTGCTGCAAAACCTCACGTTGCTCGAGCGGCTTTGAAAACACGGCTCGACCGGCTCTCCGCCTGTTGAAAAGGACGTACGCCATGGCCGCTGCGAGTGCTACAGCTGCACCCACCGCAAAGGGCTCCCAAGAAACTGCCTGCTTCGCACCGGTGGCGCCGGCCGGGGGGAGGTTTCCGAGGTGACCCAGGCGTGACCCGAACTGGGGAGGCGCCGGCAGGTGCTCCTTGCCGTGAGCGAGCAAGCCGAAAAGTAGGAGTAGCAGGGCTGAAGCGGCAGCTGCCGCGGCCACCATGAGCGGCCAGTACCACCATGGCCACTTCCTGACGACCAAGCGCCGCCGCCCTCGACCTCGCAAGAGCCCCGCTATCAGGCCGAAAGCAAATATTGCCCCCGCGCCGGCCACCAAGCCCACCACGATGCTCCCCGCCCAGTTTGGCATCCCGAGACCTCCAGGAGAGCCAGCCGAGGTGCTGCGCGAAGCTGCCCGGCCACCAGAGACCCCAGCGGCCGCCGCCACGACGAGCAGCAGTAGGAAGGCGCCAACGGCACCCCACTTGGCCTTGAGCTCGCCCGCCGGCCCGTTCATTGGGACTCATGCTGCCACGGATCCCGCCAGGGTGCCCGCCAGACCGGCCGGCCTGCCCGCCAGACTGGGGGGCATGGCTTTGACAGACAGGACCGCAAAGACCGCCCACACCCACGACAAGGCGGGCACCCACGACAAGGCGGGCACCCACGACAAGGCGGGCACCCACGACAAGGCGGGCACCCACGACAAGGCGGGCACCCACGACAAGGCGGGCACCCACGACAAGGCGGGCACCCACGACAAGGCGGGCACCCACGACAAGGCGGGCACCCACGACAAGGCGGGCACCGTGCCTGGCATCGTGATCCCGGCCGGCATGCTGCCGTCGGATGGCCGTTTCGGGAGCGGCCCGTCTAAGGTCCGTCCCGAAGCCATCGAGCAGCTCGTCTCCCATGCCGGAGTGCTCGGGACAAGCCACCGCCAAGCTCCGGTCAAGTCACTCGTGAGACGCCTGCGCTCGGGCCTTAGCGATCTGTTCGGGCTGCCCCAGGGTTACGAGGTCGCGCTCGGCAACGGTGGCACCACGGCCTTTTGGGACATCGCGACGTTTTGCCTGATAGATAAGAAGAGCCAGCACCTGTCCTTCGGAGAGTTCTCTTCGAAGTTCGCCAAAGCCGCACAAGCCGCCCCGTGGCTCGAGGACCCCGAGGTGATCGAGAGCCCTGTGGGTACGCACCCGTGGGCGGAAGCGACCGCGGCGGTCGACCTCTACGCGCTCACACACAACGAGACCTCGACTGGCGTGATGATGGACTTGCAGCGCCCGCCCGGCGCCGCGCCAGACGCCTTGGTCGCCGTCGACGGCACTTCGGCGGCCGCAGGGCTGCGCTTTGGGGCGCAAGAGGTGGACGCCTACTATTTCGCACCCCAAAAAGGGCTCGCCTCAGACGGAGGACTGTGGATCGCGCTCATGTCACCGGCCGCCGTCTCCAGGGCCGAACGGATAAAAGCCTCCGGCCGCTTCGTCCCCTCTTTCCTCGACCTGGCCACCGCCCTTGAAAACAGCCGTCTCGACCAGACCTACAACACGCCGGCGCTCGCCACGATCGTGCTCGCCCTGGCACAGCTCGAGTGGATCCTGGAGGGCGGCGGGCTCGAGTTCTCCTGCGGCCGCTGCGACCGCTCGGCCGAGATCCTCTACGGGTGGGCGGAGGCGAGCTCCTTCGCAACACCGTTTGTTGCCAAGCCCGACGAGCGCTCCCACGTAGTTGCCACGATCGACTTCGACCCCTCGGTCGACGCTGCAACGGTCGCCAAGGTCCTCCGGGCCAACGGCATCGTCGACACCGAGCCTTACCGCCGGCTCGGGCGCAACCAGTTGCGGGTGGCCATGTTCCCGGCGATCGAACCTTCAGACGTCGAGGCGCTCACCGCTTGCATCGACTTCGTGGTCGGCTCGTTGTAACCGGCTCCCAGGTAGACGCGGGGCAGCCGGGGCGACAATCCGCAGGTGATCTCATAAGCGATCGTGCCGAGGTGCTCCGCCCATTCCCAAGCGCTGATCTCCTCGTCCCCCTGCCGGCCGATCAGGACCACCTCGTCGCCGGCACGGACCCCCGAAGCAGGCCCGCAGTCGACCAGGAGCTGGTCCATCGTGACCGAACCGGCGATGGGCCGGCGCCGGCCACGCACCAGCACTTCGGCGCCGGCCTCGGAGAGCCTCCTCGGCACGCCATCGGCGTACCCGAGCGGCACAGTGGCCACGTCCGAGGCGCGTTCGAGGCGGTAGCGCAGCCCGTAGGAAAGCGCCTCCCCCGCTCTCACCTCTTTGCAATAAGAGACGTGGGCCTTTAGCGCGAGGACGGGGTTGAGCGGTTGCACGAGCGGTTCGTCGCGTGTGACGGCCGAGGGGGCCAGCCCGAAGACGGCGATTCCGGGGCGCACCATGTCACGACGAGCTTCGGGGCGAAAGAGCGAGCCCGCCGAGTTGGCGGCGTGCACCACCCCTGCCACGATGCCTTCCGATGCCAGGGCACGCTCCACCCCGCTCAAGCGCTCGAGCTGGAGCGCAGTGAACTCGTTGCCCGGCTCGTCGGCAACTGCCAGGTGCGTGAAGAGGCCCTCGAAGACGAGCCGAGGCTCCGCGGCCACGGCACGTGCCAGAGAGATTGCAGCGCTCGGTTCGGCACCCACGCGGTGCATCCCGGTGTCCACCTTGACATGTGCAGCCGCGCGCCGGCCGGGGGGTAAGCCCTTGGCCGCCTTGGCCAGCGCGGCAACGCCGTCGTGGGTGTAGAGGGTAGCGGCCAAGCCGTCTTCGGCAACCAGTTCCATCGCTTCAGCCGGGGGCTCTGAAAGCACCAGAACAGGGTCATCTATGCCGGCTTGGCGCAGCTCGTGGCCCTCTTCCGCCAAGGCGACCGCGAGCCACTTCGCTCCGGCCGAGAGCGCGGCACGAGCGGCCGGTACCGCACCGTGGCCGTAACCGTCGGCCTTAACCACGGCGCAGACCTGAGCGGGCGCCACGAGGTCGCAGAGGTAGCCCACGTTGCCACGGAGCGCCTCCAAGTCGACCTCCACCCAGGCCGGGCGGAGCCAGCCCGCCACCCTGGTCGCCAGGCCATTGCCATTGGCCTGCGGCTCGCTCATCTCGTGGGCACCGGGCGTCGCGAAAGCCAGGCTGCCACGAGCTCGGGGATGTCACCAGCCACTAGGCCCTCTTTGTAGCCGTTGCGGGCGGCCCGGCCGTGGACGTGGGCCCCAAGCGCCGCCGCCTCCCACGCCGGCACGCCCCGTGCCATCAGCGCCCCGATCACCCCCGACAGGACATCCCCGGTCCCAGCCGTGGCGAGGCGAGGGTCACCGGCAGTCACGACCAGCACCCGACCGTCGGGGTGGGCGACCGTGGTCGTGGTGCCCTTCAGGAGGACGACCGCCCCGCTGGTAGCAGCGGCGTCACGTGCGGCCGCGACCCTGTCAGGCCCGGGTGGCCCTCCAGCGAGACGCGCCAGCTCACCGCTGTGGGGCGTTATGACCGTCGGAGCCTTGCGGCGCGCGGTTATGCAAGCAAGGCCTTGGAGGGTCCCAATCGCGTTGAGGCCGTCTGCGTCGACTACAGCGGGGACGGGTGCGCCAGCGAGCAGCAGCCCTACCTCACCGCCAGGGAGCGCCCCGGCTTGGTCGCCTGTTGCGGGCCCGAGGCCCGGCCCGAGGACCAACGCCTTGACCCTCGAGATCCCCGCCAGGACCGCTTCGTGCCAACCGGCGCGCGCGACCGGCAGGTGGACCAGCTCGCTCGGGGGAAGCGCCGACGGGTCGACCCCCGGCATGGAGAGGCGGACGTAGCCAGCACCCGCCCTGAGCGCTCCGCGGCTCGCCAGCCACGGGGCCCCGGTCATACCCGGAGACCCGGCGACCACCTGGACGGCGGCCTGCCACTTGTGAGCTTCTCGGGGCCGAGGTGCGAGGAGCCTCCACACGTCGGCGTCCTCGACCAACCAGCACCGGGCTGCGGCCTCCGCCAGGTGCCCGAGGCCGATGTCCTCGAGATGGACATCGCCGGCAAGCTCCGGGCCAGCGCCGAAGAGGAGGCCCGGTTTCAAAGAGGCGAAGGTCACGGTCGCGACCGCCGGCATGGCGCCGCCTCCCTCCAGCACCTCGCCGGTCAACCCTGAGACACCCGAGGGGATGTCCACAGCCAGCACCTGGGAGCTGCCGGCAGGCGTCGGAGGGGAGTAGGCCCGCTGTAGCCCCGTGCCGTAGGCCGCATCGACCACGAGGTCGGCGGCGGGCAGCCTCTCGGAAGCAGACAGCTCGCCGGCCTCGAGCACACTCACCTGCGAGCCCAGGGACTGGAGGAGCCGGGCCGCCGTGCGCCCGTCTGACCCGTTGTTACCCTTGCCGGCGACGACCACCACGCGCCGTCCGAAGGCGCCACCGAGCAATTTGGCGGCCTTTCGGGCGACTGCTGCACCTGCTCGGCCGACGAGCACGTCGGTAGGTTCGGGCGCCTGGCGGTCCACGCCCGCCATCTCATCGGGGGTCAGTACAGGCTTCATCGCTTTTTAGCTATATAGCTCCGTAGCACTCTCACGAGATCGCGACGACGACCGCTGCCGCCGTGGTCTCCGTGTGAGTCAGGCTCACCAGCCACTGCCTCACTCCTCGGCGCGACGCAAGGTCCTCTGCCGACCCATGCAGGGAGATATAGGGCTGCCCGCTCGCGTGGCGTTCCACCTCGACTTCGGGGAAGGCGAAGGCTCCGAGCCCTACGCCAAGGGCCTTCATCACGGCCTCCTTGGCGGCAAAGCGTGCCGCCAGGCTCGGGGCAGGGTCGGCAAAGCCCCCCGCGTAGCCGCGCTCGGCCGGGGTGAACAGCCTTTCACCCATCTTCGGGTACCGGGCGAGGGCAGCTGCAAAACGGGCCACCTCGACCAGGTCGAGGCCCAGACCGACGAGGGCACCGCCGGCGAGGGCAGCACCGGCGACGGATGCAGCCTCCTCCACGGAACAAGCGTACCGAGACGAGGGCGCGCTCACCTCGACTCGAAGCCTGAGGGACTTGGCACGCCCTCGCCACCGGCGGGAGTCAGCTCCCCCAGTGGCGGGCGAGCAGCGCGACGGGTTGCGTAAGCAGCTCGATCACGGGGACCGTGGCGAGTACGGCGTCGTCAAAGCCTGGTCGGGCCTCGGTGACAGCGTCCACGAGCGCCTGGTAGCGACCCTGGTAGGAACGCAAGACCGTCTTTGCGACATCTGGCATGAGGTAATCGACGAAGCGGGCGTGGAGGAGCGTCAAGCCTGTGACCTGCCCCTCTTTGGCCTCAGGGACCATGATGCCCGTGCGCCCGTCCTGGAGGCCCCGGAAAACGGTCACGTCGCGCTTCTCTGCGGCGCGGTGCTTCGTACCCCTGAGGCTGTGATCAACCTCAGTGCGCGACGTGATCGCTCGGGCGATGCCACCCCGGTCGGCCACCGTGATCGTCGCGCCGTCGAGCGAACCCGCTGGCGCCTCGATCCGGTAGCGCGTGTAGCCGAGGACATCTTGAACGGCCGGGGCTAGGGCGCCTAGGGTACGCAGCGCGCGGTAGCCGAGCGAGGGGACGAGCGCGCCGGCCGAGAGCGCCGCGGAGACCAACCGCGAACGAAGAAGTCCCTCCTCGCTCCTAGAGATCCCGACCGTCACCGTCTTCGCCTGGTGTTTGATGGCGTCGACTGGCCGCGTGAGCTCGTCGATAGCGCTAGAGAGGGCGCCGAGCAGGTCTTCTGATATCGCGTCAGGGGTGCCGACCTTACCCATCTCGGCCTCGTAACCCTCGACTGGGAGAGCGCCCGTCGCGTAGCGCAACAAGGAAGTGAGCCGAGCAGCTGTCGACGCGTTGAGGGAACCGTCGTAGGTGCCAGAACGGAGCCCTGCGAGGGCGCTACCCACCGCCGCGGCGAGCGCGGGCGCAATGGCGTCGAGTGCCAGCTCTCGAGCGCCGAGCGCGCTTTCGGCCAACGCCTCCTGGACGAGGACGCGGGCCTCCCTAAAGGGTGCCGCCTGAGCGTCGATTGCCAGTGCGGCCTCGTAGCCAAAGAGGTGGCCTGCCATCGCACCGAGGACGAAGGCCAGCTCAGGGTGGCACCTCGGCACTGCCACCACGTCCGTGCCACCGCCGAACAGGCGCTCTTCGCCCTCTGGTACAAACAGCACCGGTGCCGCCTTGTGAGCACGGAATATCGCGACTTCCTTGGCGATGTCAGCCGCGTTTGGCCCGGAGATGCTCGGGGCGCACACGAGCACCAACGGCTCCGAAGAGAGGTCGATGTGCTTCTTGTCTTCTGTCGTGTCTAGCGCTATCGCCTTGTAGCAGAGTTCGGAAAGCTTGATGCGCACCTCCGCGGCTGCCACGCGGTCCGCCCCGCTCCCCACGACCGCCCAGCTCCGGCGGGCCGGCGCCAGCGCGCCAGCAACACGGGCGATCTCGGGCTGCAGCACGAGCACCTTCTCCATGAGCGATGGAAGTTCCCGGAGCTGGGCCAGCACCTCCTCATGGGCCTCATGGGCGCTCCCGTCCGGTGAGGCGGCTTGGCCAAGCCCTGCGGCGAGGAGGTGGCCGGCCGTCACCTGAGAGTAGAAGGCCTTGGTCGATGCCACCGACATCTCGACGTCGCGCCCATCGGAGGTGTAGAGGACCCCGTCTGACTTCTGGACCAGGTCGCTGTTGCGCCTGTTCACGATCGAGACCACGTCGGCGCCTCGGGCGCGGACGAGGTCGACCGTCCGGTTTGTGTCCGTCGTCGTCCCAGACTGGCTGACGGCCACGACCAAGACGCCGGACATGTCATCGGGCAACCCCGCCCCCGCGGGCCCCCAGCCCGAGAGCTCGCTCGCCGGCATAGCCCGCACCTGCACCCCACCCAGGGCTCGCGCTATAGCCCCGGCAACGGCCTGACCAGCTACGGCGGCGGTCCCCTGGCCGATCACGAACACTTCGTGGACCAGGCCGGCCGCCAGCTTGTCGCGCAGATGGCGGGGCAGTACGTCGTCCCCCAACCGGGCGACCAGGCCGCCATTTCGCCCGGGGACGAGCTTGCCGCGGACCGTCTTGCGGACCGAGGACGGCGACTCGGAGATCTCCTTCAGCAAAAAGTGCCTGAAGCCGCGCCGGTCGACGTCTCGGGTGGTTATCTCCGCGCTCTTTACTTCTGCGCGCGAGACCGCCAGTTCCCTGTCGTCGTAGCTCCGGCGAGAAAGGCCAGCCAGTTCACCCGCACCCGCGCGCCTCAACACCACGACCTGCCCGGCGCCCTCGCCGTCCATACGGACATAGCGATCGGTCTCTTCTACCAGGCCATAAGGCTCGCTCGCCACGACGAAGGCGTCTTCTGCCAGCCCTACATTAAGGCTCTGGCCGCTTCCGTGGAGGGCCAGGAGCAGGTCTTCTGGTGCTCCCGCAGAGTTGGCAGCAATGCCCACCGACCCCTCGAAGCGCCCGACAGCCATGCGGAAGGCCTCCGCCGGCGAGGTCCCCTTGCGGAGGTAGCGCGACACCAGCTCCGGGACCAGCTTGGCATCCGTTGTCACCCCGACAGGCACCTCGATCTCCTCGGAGGCGACGAGGGCCGCGTAGTTGTCGATGTCCCCGTTCAGGGCTCCAACCACATACGAGCTCGCCGAATGCGCCGTCCCGGGACCAGGGGGCCCCGAGTCGAGAGGATGGGCGTTGGCCTCCGACACGAGCCCTACGCTCGCCCAACGGGTGTGGGCGAGCACCGTGGCCTCGACGCCAGGCGATTCTAGAGCGCGTGCGAGGAGCTGGTCCGTCGCAAAAGCGCGCCGAAGAGCAGCCACGTTGTCGCCGAGCTCGCCTATTTCAGCCGCTGCCTTGTATACGAACGAGAGGCAGGGCCCGGCTCGACGGACCGAACGTGAACGGAAAAGAGGGTCATCAGTCCGCCCGGCAACGAGGGGGGCTATTTCCGGGGCACCCAAGTCCAGGCCATGGCCCGTCAACATCAGGTGGAGCCCTGCGGAGTCTCGCCCTCGGACCTCGAGGCGGTCCAGGGAGCGGAAGGCAACGTGCACGGCCCAAAGCACCGGCAGGGAGCCGGCAGGCGGGAGAGCCGCGGAGGCTGACCCTAGAGCCCCCGGACCGAGCCACCTCGAGGTCGCCCGCGCCGACGTCGCTCGCGCCGGGGTCGCCCGAGCCGGGGCCCCTGCCTCTCGGCCAGATCCGTCCGAGCAGTCCAGGTAGTCCGAGTCGGCCAAGCCCAATGACGCAGCGAGCGAGGCGACGCTCTTTGCTGCGTCCAAGCGGTCATGGCCGAGGGCCCACAATGCGTCACGGAGCTGGACGAGGCCCGAATTGAGCCCCTCGACCTCCACAGCGGTGAGGGTTGCCGTTACACGAGGCCCCCCGGCGTCGAGCTCCGCCTCGAAGCGCGAGACGAGCGCTTCCGCGGCTCCGACCTCACGCTCCAAATGATGTACCGTCTCAGGGCTGCCGAGGAGGCAAACGAGCCCGGGTACCCCCCGGAGGCTGGCGTCGAGCTTGCGGAGCGCGCTCGTGGCATCGCTGACCAACCCGAGCTGGCGACCTGGGCTGTCATCAACCGAGAGGAGGGAAAGCTGGCCAGCTGCCAGCGCAAGCACTCGCTCGACTTCGGAAGGGGCCGGTGGCTGGCGGCTCGGCCTGCGGGCCAGGACGGCCACGATGCCGCACAAGGGGACCTACCCGACCGGCTCGCCGAGCGATACGTGGAGGACGTCAACCAACCGTTCGACGGCCGCATTGGCCTCGTCTTCGGTGGGCGCCTCCACCATGACCCGCACCAGCGGTTCGGTACCACTCGGGCGCAACAGCACACGGCCGCCCTGGCCGAGGATCTGCTCCGTCCTGCGGACTTCCTCCCATACGGCGGCTGCCTCGGCCAGTCCGTGGCGGTCGGCCACTGCTACATTGCGCAGGACCTGGGGGAGACGCTCCATCGAGGCTGCCGCCAGCGGTGCGAGGGGCTCGCCACGGCGGACGATCAGGTCAGCCAGCAGCAGGCCCGACATCACGCCGTCGCCCGTGGTCGCAAGGCTCCGGAAGACGATGTGACCAGACTGTTCGCCACCTAGAGCCCACCCGTTGGCTTCCAGCGCCTCGAGCACGTAGCGGTCGCCCACCGCCGAGACCATGTGCACTTTGACCCCCGCGCGAGCCATCGCCTTGTGGAAACCGAGGTTGGTCATGACGGTGACGACAACGGTGCCCCCCGCGAGGAGCCCGCGCGCCTCCAGATCGGTAGCGAAGAGGGCGAGCAGGCGGTCGCCGTCCACCACGTTGCCCATTGCGTCGACGGCAATCATCCGGTCAGCGTCCCCGTCGAACGCCAAGCCGATGTCGGCCCCGTGGCTGACGACTGCCTCCGCGAGGGCGCGCGGGTCGGTCGAACCGCAGTGGTCGTTGATGTTGGTGCCGTCAGGGTGAACGCCGAGGACGGCCACCACTTGGGCGCCGGCGGCGCTGAATATCTCCGGGGCGCTCTGCCAGGCAGCTCCATTGGCACAGTCGAGAGCTACCCGAAGCCCGCTCAAGCTGCGGCCCGAAAGGCCACCAAGCACGAACCTTTCGTAGCGCTCGAGCGCGCCCGGGTCTGTAGTTATGGCCCCGACGGCGTCTTTGGTTGGCAGCGGCTGAGCTGCCCGCCTGTTACCGGCGAGGAACGCGTCGAGCTCCGCCTCCAGGACCTGCTCCATCTCATCTGACAGCTTGGTCCCGCCGGCCGAAAAAAACTTGACCCCGTTGTCCCAGTACGGGTTGTGCGAGGCCGAGATGACAGCTGCTGGTAACCCCTTCTCAGCCGCCAAGTAGGCGACCGCGGGAGTGGGCATCACCCCCACGTCGACCACGTCGGCGCCTTCCGCGGCGAGGCCAGCAGCGAGTGCCGCCTGGACCAGCGAACCGGAACGGCGGGTATCACGCCCGACGACGAAACACGGCCTCGCGGCGCCACTGGGGCTGGCATCCCGAGCGCTCGAGGGACCGAGCACTCCAGCCGCCGCCCTACCAAGGGCCAGCACGGCCTCGGGTGCGAGCTCCTCGTTGGCGAGGCCCCTCACACCGTCGGTACCAAAACGGAGCAAGGGAGGTGGCCTCCTCAGCGCTTCGAGTACTGAGGCGCTTTGCGGGCTTTCTTCAACCCGTACTTCTTTTGCTCCTTCTCGCGTGGGTCGCGAGTGAGGAACCCGGCACGCTTCAAGGTGACACGGGACTCCGGGTCGAGCTCGGCCAATGCCCTGGCTATGCCCAGCCGGAGCGCGCCCGCCTGCCCCGAGACCCCACCACCATCGAGCGTCGCGTCCACGTCATAACCCGCTGCCTTGTCCACGGCCCGCAAGGGTTCCGTGAGCACGGTGCGGTGCGTGGCTGAGGGGAAGTAATCCTCCATGGCACGGCCGTTGACGACCACCGCACCATTGCCTGGGCGGAGCCGCACGCGCGCGACGGCGGCTTTACGGCGGCCTGTGGACTGGACGAGGGGTCGTGGCACCTACTGCACTCCTATATGAGTCGAGCAAACTTGAGTCGAGCAAACTTCGGTCGAGCTTGTCACCGTGGGTCGCGAGCCGCTGCCGGCTAGCCGGGGCCTCAGGCTACCCGGGGCCTCAGGCTACCCGGTGAGCCGAGTGGTCGAGCGGCCAGGGCTTGGGCTGCTGTGCTTCGTGCTTGTGCTGTGGACCAGCGTAGACCTTGAGCTTCCTCAGCATCTGGCGCCCCAGTGGGCCCTTCGGTAGCATGCCCCTGACCGCGATGCGGATCACTTCTTCGGGACGTGTCGCGAGCATCTCACCATAGGTCCGCGTCTTCAGGCCACCTGGGTACCCGGAGTAGCGCTGGTAGAGCTTGCTCTCGGTCTTGCCCGAGGTGAGCACGACGTGGGCGGCATTGACCACGACCACGTAGTCACCGCAGTCGAGGTAGGGAGCATAGGTAGCCTTGTGCTTGCCTCGGAGGAGGCGCGCGACCTCCGTCGCCAGCCTGCCGAGCACAGCGCCGTCGGCGTCGACCACATGCCACGCATGCTCGACTTCGGCTGCCTTGGGAGAATAAGTGCGCACGGGGCAGACAGTATAGCGGGCGTATGGGCGGCTCGGCAGGCCTCCGGGGAGCCTGACGCGGTTTGTTCGCTGAGCCGAAGGTGGCTTAGTGTAGGCCACGGTGCACGAATTGCTCGCCACGGTCATCCGTTGGGGTTCCCCCAACGGGATCACCAAACAAGACAGCAACGTCTACCGCCTTTGGGACGTCACCTACTACATCGCGATCCCGCTTGGGGCATTAGTGGTAGGCCTCATCATCTGGTGCGCGGTGCGCTACCGGGAGCGGCCCGGCTACGAGCGCATACCCCGCCAGTTCCAGTACCACATCCCGTTGGAGATCTTGTACACCGCGGTCCCCCTCGCCCTCGTGATCGTCCTCTTTGTGTACGTCTACCAGGCCGAGGACGCCGTGGACGCCGTCTCGC
>JAJYMM010000212.1 GCA_021787035.1 Actinomycetes bacterium | reverse complement strand
GAAGCCTTGAGCTGGGCGACAACCGAGGTCACCTCGGCCTCCAGGGCTGCGGCTATAAGCGTTTTGGCGTGAGCGCGGAGCAGCTCGGTGATCGCGTCAGAGACGAGCTCTGCCGGGTTCTCCTGCGCGAGGGGCTTCTGGGCGAAGTCGGGCGATAGCATTGTCACGGGTTCTGGGATCTCCTTCTTGAGATTTTTTTACCAATGACATTTCAGCGGGAGATCCCACCCCACCGAGCCCTCGCGTCCCGCCTTCACGCCTCAACCCGCAGAGGCATCAAACACAAGATTCCTGTATAGCTCCTTGGTGACGACAGGGGGGCGATCGTGACGTGGAGCTCGCTGCCGACGATCTCGAAGTCTGCGGGCGCCTTGAAGGCTGCCCGGAGAAGCCGGCGGGCTTCTTCGAGCGCCCTGTCTGCGCCGCGCCGGAGAGGGTTCGTCACCATCCGCTCCAGGTCGTCCTCTTGAGCCTCGTAGCTGTCCAGAGCGTCGAGACCGTAGTGGGCGCGCATGTAGCGGAAGAAGTTCTCCTGGCGCCAGCGGCTGAACATCATGTGGGCAATTGCCGCTGGATCGGGGTCGTCCCTCGTGGTCACCACCTGGGTCTGGCGCCCGCTCTCGGAGTCGAGCCGGATGATCTGGCGACAGGCGAAGTTCCTCTTGCCGGAGTCGTAGCTGATCGACACCTGCCGGTCGACAAGCAGGTACTCCTGTGTGATCGAGTCCTCTGTGTAGGAGAACGGCTTGAACGCGGAGCGGGGTTCTTCGCGAGGAGCTCCCTTGTAGTAGGTGAGGATGTGGAACCCCCCGAAGGAAAGCTCCTTGGATAACCGCGGTGACCACCCGCCCCGATCGAAGCAGATCGTCGGACGGGCCTCTTCACCCACCATCTCGCGGACTTGTCCGGCGACCTTGCGAAGCTCTGCTACAAGGCTCGCCCCTTGTGGAGCACTCCAGACGAGCACGCCGTCGCCGTGCTCGTCTGCGATCCAGGTGTCGAGCTCTGCTGGCATAGCGAGGCGGATACGTGCGACTCGGGATTTCGGCAGCTCCCGGCCTCCGTGGTAGGCGCGGGCGTACCCGTCTACATAGAAGACGCCGTCGGCCATGTCGCGTTTCACCGTGGCCGGGGAGGAGCAGGTCAGATATGCGAGGTCCTCCACCGTCAGCAGGCCGCCCTGCGCCCGTGCCCGACGCGCGAGCCGAGCCAGGCGGTTTCGCCGCATAAAGGCCAGGCCCTTGGCGCCTAGCAACTCCTGATCCTCTCGGGTAGCCAGCTCCAGGTGGACCGTCACCTTCTTGTAGGCGGCTGTGGGCTTGCCTGGAGGCTCATTCTCGTCGGTAGCCAGGTAGCAGAGCTCGCCCGCTCCAGTGGCGACGTGTCCGTACTCGGCGAAATACCTGGCCATCTGTTCGTAATAGGCCCGGGCCAGGACCGGTGTGAGGTTGAAATCCTCACAGATCCGGGTGATGATCGCCGACTCGGCATTCTTTGCGGCAAGCCGCACGGTCCCATAGCTATCCATGAGCCACCCCCTCGGGACGTGGTGTTTTCCAACAAAGTACAGCTCATTTGATCCGAGAGTAAGATGGCCATTGACACCACCTGCTCGAACGGGTCGCGTCATGTCGCCGATCTCTCCCTCGGGCACACCGTCGTGCTATGATGAAGACGATGTCATGCCCTTCCACGAGCCAGGTCAGGGGCCAGAAGAGGGCCTGCTCAGCGGACGACCATGGCGACTGCTGACCAGGTCAAGGCGCTGGTCCGCAGTCACGCTCAAGGCGATGACACCCAGTTCTACTCGGTCGCCATGCAGGTGGCGGCCCGTGCGTCGCGCGGCGGCCAGGGCAAGTTCGCCCAGGAGCTGCGTGACCTCGTCGACACGGTCCGCAAGCAGTCGGAGGCGAGGCCAGGTCGCCCCATTCCGGTGGCTCAACCGCGGGGAGAGCTGTCCGGACTGCTCTCCGTCTCCTATCCTGACGCCCGGATGGCGGACCTGGTTCTGGAGCCCCACGTTCGGGAGCGGCTCGACCGGGTGATCCTGGAGCAGCGCCAACGGGACCGTCTGCGGAGCCAGGGGTTCCAGCCGTTGCGACGCCTGCTCCTCATCGGCCCGCCAGGGACGGGTAAGACGATGACGGCGAGCGCCCTCGCGGGAGACCTTCACCTTCCTCTCTTCCTGATCCAACTCGATGGACTCATCACCAAGTTCATGGGTGAGACGGCGGCAAAGCTCCGCCTCATCTTCGACGCTCTCAAGGAAACCAACGGCGTCTACCTCTTCGACGAGGTCGACGCCCTCGGTGGAGAACGTGCGAGGAGCAATGACGTCGGTGAGATCAGGCGGGTCCTCAACTCTTTCTTGCAGTTCCTGGAGCAGGACCAGTCCGACAGTCTCCTTGTGGCTGCTACCAACCATCCACAGCTTCTCGACCGGGCGATGTTCCGACGGTTTGACGCGGTTATCGAGTACCCGCTGCCGACGGGAGACGTCGTCAAGGCGCTTGTTCGCAACCGCCTTGCCGCGGTTCGTCTGGGGCGCATCGCATGGCCGTCGGTCACCAAGGGGGCGGAGGGGCTGAGCCACGCCGAGATCACGCTGGCAGCCGAGAAGGCGGCGAAAGACGTGATCCTGGCCAAGGCCGATGCCGTGACCACTGCGGCACTCGTTTCTGCCTTGCGGGAGCGGCACGGCGAGTCTGCTCGGTAGCGCCTCGTGGCTGAGCGCGACCGTCTTCACATCATTCTTCGAGGTCTTGCTGCACCCGAGCCGTACCGCAGGCCACTTCGGGCGATCCCCGGAAGGGGAATCCCGGCGCCCGCGAACCGGGGCCAGCATGGTCGCCAGCTTCAATCGGAGCTTGAGCAGGCAGGAGCCGCAGGGCTCGCCCGGCGAGGGTCCGAAGACCTCCGGGTTGCCGGTGCGGTGGACGGCATCTACGTCCGCTTCGAGAGCTTTCCCGATCTGGACTTGGCACTGGAAAGTCTCGACCCCCGCCGGGGCAGGGTTCACCCAGAGCTGCGAGCCGTGCGAGAGGTCACGGTCGATGACCGGACCTTCGAGCAGGCGGTCGTGTTCATCCCGGACGGACAACTCGGGTACTTCCTGGGGCGGATCGAGGCGTACCTCGCGACGTCCACGAATGACTCGCCTCGCAACTACAAGCTGATCGACCGCATTCAGTCCATCGGCCTGGCATCGCTGGAAGAATTGTGGACGGACCCGGAGGCAGAGTTCCCCACGGGCGATGACGCCGTGTGGTGGGAGGTGTGGTTGCGCCGCCGGGACGGCCACGAGGTCGAGCGGCTCAAGCAGTTTTCCGAGGCGGCGGGAGCCGAGGTCGGGGCGCAGACTCTTGGATTCTCGGACCGGCTCGTGGTTCTCGTCCGGGCGTCACGTACCCAGCTCGCCCGTGCCGTCGATGTCCTTGATGACATCGCCGAGCTGCGGCGACCCAAGGAGGCAGCGGGGCTTATCGCGCTGGAGCCTGCGGCAGATCAGGCGGAGTGGGTGGACCAGCTCGCGGCCAGGACGACGGCTGCATCACCCACCGCCCCGGCTGCGTGCATCGTCGATACCGGAGTCCATCAGGCTCACCCTCTGCTCAGCGGGTCACTCCACCCGGATGACTGCCATACCTGTGATCCCACGTGGGGACTTGGCGTCCGACATGGGCATGGCACGGAGATGGCGGGGCTTGCCCTTTATGGCGACGTCGGCGCTGCGGTCGTGTCGGGAGGCCCGATCCACCTGCGCCACCGTCTCGAATCCGTCAAGATCATGCAGCGTCCGGGAACGAACCCACCTCACCTGTGGGGAGCGCTGACGGCGACTGCAACGAGCACCGTCGAGATACAGGCGCCGACGCGCAGGCGGGCATTCGGAATGGCTTTGAGTGCCGAGCGCCACGGGACGGAGGGCGCCGAGGCGGAGCGCATCATGTTGGGTCAGCCCACCTCCTGGTCCGCTGCTGTGGACGCGCTGGCCGCCGGGCTCGGCATCGACGTGACCGAGGACGGCATGGTCTTTCTCGACGAAGACGAGGAGAGAGAACGCCGTCTCTTCCTCTTGGCCGCAGGCAACGTCGACACGTTTGAGGATGGCTACCTGGAACGGAGCGACGTCGAACCAGTCGAAGACCCTGGACAGGCGTGGAATGCGCTGACGATTGGTGCCTACACGGAGGCCGTTACGTTCGACGACCACGAGCTTGGACACGAGGGGTGGACTCCGCTTGCGCCCAATGGCGAGCTGTCTCCTCACAGTCGGACGTCCGTGCCGTTCCACCGGCAGTGGCCCGCCAAGCCCGATGTCGTGCTCGAAGGGGGCAACGTCGCCCGCTCGCCCAACGGCTCGACGTTCGACACGCCGTATGCATTCCAGTTGCTCACGACCAAGGCGCCGATCCACGATGCCCGGCTTCTGACGGTGACGTGCGCCACGAGCGCCGCCACGGCTCAGGGTGCGCATCTGGCGGCGTCGATCCTTGCTGAGTACCCGAGCCTGTGGCCCGAGACGGTCCGAGCGCTCGTCGTCCACTCTGCGGAGTGGACCCCGGCGATGCGGGCGCGCTTCGACGCCGAGCGAACCCGGCAAGGGCGTGTCGTGCTCTTCCGCCGGTACGGCATGGGAGTGCCCGACCTGGCTCGGGCCACCCGGAGTGCCACGGATGCCCTGACCCTAATCGCCGAGGACGTCATCCATCCCTTCGATGGTCAGGGCCGGATGCCGGAGATGACCCTCCACGACCTGCCCTGGCCGACCGATGTCCTCGACGACCTCGGTGGCGTCCCCGTCCGCTTGCGTATCACGCTGTCCTACTTCGTCGATCCCAACCCGGCACGGCGAGGGTGGCAGCGGCGTTACCGCTACGCCTCGCACGGGCTGCGCTTCGATGTGCGTCATCCGACCGAGTCGAACGACGACTTTCGCAAGCGCATCAATCAGTTGGCGCTTGCCGAAGAGGAGCACCGCCCCACGACCCACAGTGACGCTGCCGAGTGGTACTTCGGACCCGAGCAGCGGGTGGCTGGTTCGTTACACACCGACATCTGGCACGGCACCGCCGCTGACCTGGCGCAGAGGGGTGCCATCGCGGTCTACCCGGTCACAGGGTGGTGGAAGGAGAGGCCAAACCGCGACCGGAGTGAAGCAGGGGCTCGCTACAGCCTGATCGTTTCCATAGAGACGCCCGGACAAGACGTCGACATCTGGACCCCGGTCGCCATGGAGGTCGGGGTCCCCGTGGTGATCGAGACGTGAGCACGTCCCTCCCCGGCGTACCGAGCGATGAGCTGACCCCGCTGATCGCTCGGGCCGTCGACCTCGGTCATGGAGGCATGGCGCTGATCGACGAGCTACGGACCGAAGACGGCACGGGAGCAACGCTCCCGGAGTCGACCGTCGTGCGGCTGCACTTCGTCGCTGCGTCGACGTTCCAGTCGGGGCTGCTGTGCCTCTGGATGCCCGAGACCTCACTGGCGTCGTACGGCCTGATCCGTGGGCTTCTGGAGGTCTGGTCCCACCTCGTCTTCATTTCCGATGACACGCAGGGTGGCGGCGCCAGGTGTCGGGCGTTGCGATATGAGCGTGGGGCGCTTCGCGAGTGGTCGGACACTGTCCTCAAAGCCCCTGGTTACCTCGACACGGCGGCGTGGCAGGTTCGCCACGACGAGCGGACGCTCGATATCGACGGCCTGTGGAAGGAGTGCGGCTGCACCGGGTCCCCTCGGACGCGGCGGCACGTCGACGGCACTCTCCGAACCATGGCGAAAGAGCCGACCATGGAGTGGATTCCAGGAGTCTGGAGCGCCTCGTCTGCCTCCACGCACGCCTACGGCGTTGACTTCCTTCTCCACAGCCGGGGCGACACTACCGATCTGGTCTGGGCGCTCTCGTCCCAGAGGGCGAGTTGGTTCGCCTTTCTCGTCGCCGCCTACGACTATCTCACGGTGACGGGGGCGACGATCCTTGCGAAGGGAGACCAGCGCATCGACACCTTCCAGGCCACTGCCGCAGCACTCCTCAAGGACGACCACCTCGCCCGAATCGCACGCGGGGAGTTCGACGCATGACACGGGTTCTGCCCGTAGCTGACCAGGAATCAGAAACTCGTCAGCTGCTCGGCGGGATCGGATTTCTTGGTACCGACTCGCTACTGAACGGGGTCACACGGGCTAGATTGAGCGCGACGGGCAAGACACGCATCCCACCTGAGCTGCCCATATGAAAGGGACACACGGCGTAGACGGACGGGATGCGACTACGGATCAGAAGGTTGTGAGTTCGAATCTCGCCGAGCGCGGCGGGGTTGCGGTGGAGTTCGGCCTTGTAGAGGGCGTTGACCGATTCCGCCAGGGCGTTATCGGGCCTGAGAAGCCGCGGCGCCCCTCGCGCCGGAGGCTGTGAGTCAATTAGCCGGTTAATGGCAGGACAAAGCGGCGAGCCCTACGCCGGGAACTCGTCGCCCAGCTCGATCCGCAAGAGCCGCTTAGCTTCGGTGTGATCGCCGCGCTGCTCGGCGGCGATCGCTTTCTTCGAGCGGTCGAGCGCCTCGGCGAAGCGGGACGCGATCGCCTTTCGGGCGTCGCTCGTTAGATAGTCGTCGAGCTGTCCCGAATGGCCGGCCGGGTCGGCGACGCCAATACGGCCCGGCGCGATCTCGAAGAAGACTTTGAGCGCGTTCCCGTAGTTCGAGCTGATCGACTTGAACGTCGAGGCGATCATGACCTCGAGGTGGAACGACTCGAAGTGGTGACCGTGCATGGCGTTCCACCGCCGGACGAGCATACACATCGGCATCAGGTTCGACCCTATCGTCGAGCGCCGCTCCGAGAACCACGCCGCCTGCGCCTCCGGATCGGTCGTCATCCACGATCCGTCCCCGCGGGGGAGCGCGTAGCCGTCGCCCTTCCACTTGAACGTCGGAGCGATGTCGACGTGCGCCCCGCTTTGGTAGAAGAGGCGCACCGCCTGGCCGCGGGCCCCGATCTTCTTGATATTCGTCTTCGCGTTGAGCGCCGTTCGGATGCGCTGGAGGAAATCGTCGGAGTGCTTCCGGTACTGCTCGAAGACGTCGTCTTTGTTCGTGAACTCGGCCATAACGTCGATTAGGGTTATTCATCTGACCGGACCTTCCCTGCTCAGCCAATTCTCCATGCTCGAGTGGCTCGGGGGCGGTCCAGGGTCGGCGGATGCCCCCGGGTCGTCGGTGGCGTAGGCGGCGTCGCCTTTGGCT
>JAJYMM010000183.1 GCA_021787035.1 Actinomycetes bacterium | reverse complement strand
GGCGAGCTCGGGGGGTGGCGGCGAGGCCGGCGAGCTCGGGGGTGGCAGCGAGGCCGGCGAGCTCGGGGGTGGCAGCGAGGCCGGCGAGGCGCCTACGACCCTTGCGCCGGCGACCCTCGGAGCCGACCGGGGGCCGGCTCTTCCAGCCACAAGGCCACCACTACGGCCGCAGCCAAGCCGGCCAGGCCGACGACCGGCCCCGCCAGCGCGATCGCGCCGAGGCCGACCACCGCCGAATCGATGAGGGGTCCTGCCGTGGTGCCGCCGTCGGAACAAAGCCGCCAGACGGCGAGGAAAGACGCCCGCCCCACATCGGGAGTGAGGTCTGCGCCAAGCGTCATCACTATGCCCGCGCCAAAGCCATTGCCAACACCAAGCACGAAAGCAGCGAGGAAAAGCGTGAAGTAGTCGTGGCTCAAGGGCACGAGGATGTGGCCTACCGAGAGCAGGAGAAGGCAGGGCAGGACCACTGCCCGCCGGCCGAAACGGTCCGACATGACGCCCGCGGGGTAGAAAAGTGCCAGGTCGATGACCGAGGAAAAGGCGAAGATTGAGGCTGCACTCGACGCGTCCAGGCCAATGTGGGCGGCCCACAAGGGGACTATCGCGCTCCGGCTTCCCCGCAGGAGGCTGATCGCGAAGGCGCCCACGCCAGCGGTAGCGAAGGATCGCTTGTGGTCGACCAGGATCTTGAGCGGCCGGACCCGCTCCGCGTTGGTCCGCTCTGCGGCGTGGTCAGCACGGTCTCGTGCCGCCGCCAGCCAGGCAACACCCGCGACCACGCACACGAGGTAGATGACGAACCCGACCCGGGCGTCCGAACCCGTCGAGAAAAGGACAAATGCGAACGGCCCGATGACGTTCCCGCCCCTGATGACGCCCCCGAAGAGCGAGAGCGCACGACCCCGGGCCTCGGGAGGAGCGACGCGGGAGAGGTGCACGAGCCTCACGAGGCTCCAGAGGGACCACCCGCCGGCTTGCACCATCACCGAGAAGGCCAGAAGCCAAAACGAGCGGGCGAAGAGGCACCCTGCCAGTCCGGCGACGAGCATCGCTGCTGCCAGGTGACCAGAACGGCGCTCGCCAAAGCGAGCCGTCAGCCGCCCCGAGGGGAGGTCGAAGAACATGGTGCCAAGGCTGTTCAACGCCACCACCACCGCGGCTTCGGCTGTCGTTGCGTGCACCTGCCTGGCCGCGTACACGAGCACTGGGATCATTGCCCCTTGGCCAGTGCTGATCACCAGGTTGGGTAGGTACACCCGCAGCCAGAGCTGCCTTATGGCTCCAGAGGAGCTTGGCTTTGTAGCCACGGCCCACGAACCCTACCGTGGGAACCCGATGTGGGGGGATCCGCCGCGGCGCTCACGCCTTGCCCCGGGCCGCTCGCAGGCTTGGCTGTGAAGCGCGCTGCCCTGCTGGCACCCCTCCGCAACAAGGGCTTTCGCTTGTTGGTGGGGGGCCAGATGGCCTCCAACCTCGGGGACGCTTTTTACAGCGTCGCCTTGCCTTGGTATGTGCTCGCGAACCACGGCAGCGCCGTGTTGCTCGGCACCGTGCTCGCTGCCTACGGCGTGCCCCGGACGGTCCTGATGGCCGTTGGCGGCCACGCGAGCGACCGCTGGCGACCATGGACCGTGATGATGGCGTGCGACTCGCTCCGAGCCGTGGCCGTGGCAGCCCTCGCCGTGACGACTGCGTCCGGGCGGGCTCATCCCGCTGTACTCGTAGCAGTAGCGGTGGTGCTCGGGGCCGGCGAGGGGATCTTCTTGCCGGGGGCTATGTCCATTATCCCAGCCCTCCTGCCCGACCAAAAACTCCAAGCCGGCAACAGCCTGTCTATGGGCGGGAACCAGTTGTCGTTCCTTCTCGGCCCCGCACTTGGGGGCGCGTTCGTCGCCTTGATCGGGCCCTCCTCGGCATTTGGAGTCGACGCCGTTTCGTTCCTCGTGTCAGCTGCCACCCTGGCCAGGATCAAGGTGTCCGTCACCCACGGTCCGGGCCCGGCCGGACCAGATGACGCTGGTAAGGCGCAAGAGTGGGAGGCAAGAGCGTCCGAGGACGGCGTGGGGCGCCGTCAGACCCTCGGTAGCCTGCTCCGCTCCGAACGGGTACTCCAGGTGACCCTAGCCGTCATCATCGCCGCCAACCTCGGGATGGGTGGCCTATACAACGTAGCGCTCCCGGCGCTCGCTCACGGGCCATTCCACGCTGGGGCCGCCGGCTACGGGGCGCTCCTCGCCGCCATCAGCGCCGGGAGCTTGGCCGGCACCCTCGTAGCGGGACAGAAAGCTCGCTTCCACCAGCCTGCGATCGCGGCATCCGCCGCGTTCCTCGGGGGATCTTGCTTCACGGCCATCGCTCCGTACCTTGGTTCGGTCTGGGCCACAGGGGTCACGCTCGCAATAGGGGATGGGTTCTATAGCTACGGCAACCTCGTATTTGTCACCGTGATGCAGCGCTGGGCGCCGCCACAGCTGCTAGGGCGCATCATGGGCCTGTTACTGACTGGCAGTTTCGCTGCCTACCCGGTATCGGTTGCCCTCGGAGGGGTGATGGTGCGCTCCTTTGGGCCCGCCCCGCTGTTCCCGGCTGCGGCAGGGATTCTGGTGCTCGCGCTCCTCGGCGGCCTCGCACAGAGGTCATGGAGGGACTTCTCCGGCGCCGGGCCTGCTGGCTCCTCGCAGGTTGCGCCCTCGCGCGGGACGGCGGCACTTTCACCGCCCGAACACGACGACGGGCCATAGCGGCCGCTCGCTTACTATCACGGACCGTGCCCGGAACCCTCGCTTTGGCCGTCGCGGCTCTTCTTTTGGCCGCGACCCTCGCCTTCGCCGTCGCGCGGCCGAGGGGCTGGCCAGAGGCGGTTTTCGCAGTGCCGGCGGCGGGGCTGCTGCTCGCCATGGGCGTGCTAGGCACCGGGGAGGCGCGAGCCGAAACCACGAGCCTCGCCTCAACGATCGGGTTCCTCGCGGCCGTCTTGGTGCTGGCAGAGCTCTGCGACCGTTACGGGCTGTTCGAGGCCGCCGGAGACTGGATGGCCACTGGGTCACGGGGACGGCCCGTCGCGCTCCTCGGCCTCGTTTTTGCGATCACGAGCGTGGTCACTGCCGTGCTCAGCCTGGACGCGACCGTGGTCCTGCTCACGCCCGCCGTTCTCACGACGGTCGCGAGGCTTCGGGTACGCGCCAAACCCCACGCCTACGCCTGCACGCACCTCGCCAACTCGGCTTCGTTGCTCCTGCCGGTCTCCAACTTGACGAACCTCCTCGCCTACAAGGCAAGCGGCTTGTCCTTCGAGCGTTTCGGCGCCACGATGGCGCTGCCGTGGGTGGTGGCGGTGGGGGTCGAATGGGTTGTTATCAGGAGGTTCTTCGCTACCGACCTTGTGGGTCACGGTGAGAAAGGCCGCCTCCCCCGGCGGCCGGTGCCACTGTTTGCCTCCAGCGTGGTGGCCCTCACGCTGGCGGGGTTTTTCGTGCTCTCGCTTCTCCACGTTCCCCCCGCCTTCGCCGCTCTCGGCGGCGCGGTCGCCCTGGGAGTGCCCGCGCTGGCCCGCCGGCGAATGGCCCTCCGAGAGGTCGTGGTTGCCGTGGACGTGCCCTTCCTCGCATTTGTGCTGGCGCTCGGGCTCGTCGTGAAGGCCGTCGCCGTCCACGGGCTCGGCTCGCTGGTCGTCCACCTGCTGCCAGCAGGCACCTCTTTCTGGGCACTCCTTGGCGTTGCGGCCCTAGCCGCCGCCTTGGCGAACGCGATCAACAACCTCCCGGCCGTCCTGCTCCTTTTGCCGGCGGCTGCGCTCGGCGGCCCCGGCCAAGTGCTCGCGGTCCTGATCGGGGTCAACACCGGGCCCAACCTCACCTACGTTGGTTCGCTGGCGACCCTGCTCTGGCGTCGCACCCTCCGCGAGCGGGGCGAGCAGCTCGAAACTTCAGAGTTCCTGCGTCTCGGCGCCTTGAGCGTCCCCGCCGTGCTGGTGGCGTCGACGGTGGCACTCTGGGCCTCGCTCAAATTGGTGCGATGATGCGGCGTCCGTCCATTGGACCCATTTGCACGTCGAAAGAGCAGGTCAGGGTGGGTGCTCGTTCTCGAGCCTGACATCCCGCGGCTCATCCGTGACTCACACGTGACTTTAGAGAGCCCAATGGGGCACGGCACAGGGGCTCTCCGGCATAGGTACTGGCGTGAGAACAACAAGGGTCCAAGGGGCAGTCGTGCCGCCGCCCGGCCGAGGCTGTCGGCGCGCACGACGAAAGCCCACTCTGTGACCGTGGCTGGCGCGAGGCGGAGGGCGAGGCGGCGGACAGCTCGTGGCGTAGGTACTCCAGTTGTCGCGGCCATGTGCTCGGCCACGAGCGAGGTCACCCGGCGCCTGAGGTGCTCCGGGCAACCGATGGCAACGAGGAACGACCCGGCTGGGGTGGTGCCGGCTTCGGCGTGGCGTGTGAGACGATCCGCTCGACGACGACCGCATCGACCTGGCGCCTCGTCGTTGTTGCTTTGCCGCCATCGTGGAGGAGCGGCGCGGCGACCACGACGTAGCGGTCGTCGCCTACGAGCCCAGCCTCGCCGGCCACGTCGGCCGCCACCTGGGCGGCCAGGCCTGAATGGGTGAACACGTCGCCTTCTGGGTGCCAGTCGGGCTCCTGCTCCAGGCCGTCGAGCGCGGCCAGCTCGGGGTAGTGAGCCAGGCGTAACAGCCCTCCAAGCTGGCTGCGGGAACTCGACCGCTCCAGCAGTACTTCGCCACCCGGTGACACCGAAATGCTACGTCGCCGCCTGCAAAGCGGATATATGCGCCGACTTCATCGCTTTCGAGTCGCCGTTCGGCGGGTGGTCCAACTGCTGGTCGTCGTCGTACTACCCAGGAGACTCGCTGTACTCAGTGCCGGTCGTCTCCAACATCGTCCCCGTCAACTGGCCGGCGGGGCCAAAGAAGATCTACTGGTTCCCAACCTGAGCGTTTCGCGGCGAGCGTACGGTGTCGAGAGGACTGGTAGGATTTCCGCCCACCTGAATATCCCATAGAGTGGCCCCATATTAAAGGTGAAGAACTCGGACGAGGCAAAAGCCCCCTTTCTGCTCGGAAATCTCTGACCTCGAAGCGGCCCGCAAAGACCTCACCGAGATAGATCTGAGCCTCATTAGGGACGGTAACTGGCCGCAAACCTTTCCCGTAGTTCCCTAAGCACCTCAGGGTGCTCGCGTAAAATCGCGGCGATGTCGGTTGGCACCTCGCCGGCGGCCAGTTCCAAGTCGTCAGCAGGAAGGTCATAGTGCTCTGCAAGACGCTGGCGGAATGCAGGGGAGGCCTGCTTCTCGCCCCTCTCGACCCTAGAGACGTACGATGGGTCGACGCCGACATTGCGGGCCACCTCCCTCACAGAGACACCACGCTGGGCGCGAATCTGCCGGAGGAGGCGGGCGACTTCGTCCTGAGCCATGGCGCCACGGTACTCGCCCGTTGACCAATTGGTCAACGGGCGGTTTTGCCGGCCTTATCAATGCCGCAGTCGCAGCTTCGCGGCTCTTGCTCGCACCTTCTCGACGTCGACGCCCAGCTCCAGGCAGAGGTCGCCGAGGTCCAGCTTGCGGGACCGAGCGAGCGCCAGGTCGGCCGCAGCCTCCACGATGGAGCGAGTGGCCTCTCGGACGAGCCGCAGGTCCTCGTCGAGCCGCTTCGCCGAGTCGACGACCGCGACGGGACGGCCGTAGGCCGTGAGCACCACTCGATGGGCCTCGGCCTCGACCTCGGATGAGACGCTCGAAGTCCTGCAACGGGTCCAGCTCCTGAACAGGGCACCAGCGCTCGAAACGTGCCAAGACGGTCCGTAGCGTCTCTGGTGAGGAAGCCTGCTGGTCGTGGCCCCGCCGTGAACTCGCCGGCGCCACGTAGGTACGTAGGTAAGTGCCCAGACTGTTCACCTGGTATGGACGGCTACGAAGCTGAGGTCATCCTTAATCGGGGTCGTTGGTGCTACTCAACAATCGTGGCACCTGCCAGCGCGCGTGGACCTCTGTGGCGCTCAGTTTGATGCCGGCAATGGTGATCTTCGCGTCGCTGCGGTCGACTCTGATGCGCAGGTCCGCATCCTTGGCAGAGGTGCCGGGAGGGAGTGGGATCGTTGCGAGCTGGGCTTGCGCCACGGTGAGCTGGTCCACTGACGCGAACAGTGAAGTGGGTATCTCGATCAGTTCGTAGAGGAGACCGCCGGTGCTCTGGTGTAGAACCTGTAGTCCTGTACTCCCGGAAGAGGTCGACGAGCCGGTCGCGACGCGCAGCCTGAGTGCGGGCGTCTTGGACCCAGGCAGCCTCCGTGAGCTTGGAAATATGCGCATTGGTGGTGGACATCCCCTTGGCTGAGCTTGCCTTGAGCAACAGGCTCAGCCGTCCACGCCCTGGCACCTCGATCACCGTGTCGTAGAAACGGTTCGTAGCAGACGTACTCGGGTGGACGAGCCACCCGACCGCGGCGCAGGCGTTGTTGAACGCAGCCTCGAAGTCAGTGCGCGACAACGGCTCATTGCTGATCGAGTGATGCGCCTTTATTTGTGCGAGGAACGCCTTCATCCACTCGTCGAAGTTGAGCCATGTACCGCTCGGCTTCAACTGGTCGATCGGGGTGAGCACCATGTCGACGACACGCTCGACAACTTCCGTCTCGGGGCCCGTGAGCCGGTCCACCTTGGAGCGGAGCCGGCGTTTTGCGTCATCGGTCACGCTCGCAGCCGCTCGTGGACCAGATGGAGATAGTCGGGGTTCAGTTCGCAGCCGATGAACGGACGGCCGTTGGCGCGCGCCACGGCCCCGGTGGTGCCCGAGCCGAGGAACGGGTCGAGCACGTAGTCGCCGGGGTCGCTGCCGATGAGCACGCAGCGACGTACTAGCTCGGGCGGGAAGGTGGCGAAGTGAGCGCCAGGGGACCCGGTCGTGTTGATCGCCCACACGTCGCGCAGGCGCCGGCCGTTTGGCCCCTTCACCGCCGAGAGGTTGTACTTGTAGCGTTCGCTTTTGGTGAAAAGGAAGAGGTGCTCGTGAGAACGGGTGGGCCGGTCACGCACGGACTCGGGCTGGCAGTTGGGCTTGTACCAGATGATGTCTGACCGGGCCCACCAGCCGGCCTCCTGCATCGCGAGCGCGAACCGCCAGGGGACCCCGATCAGCTCCTTGTCCTTGGTGCCCTCGGGGTTGGGCGGCCGTACCCCCATCGCCCGGGCCGGGTTCTTCTTGTCCGGGGCTCGCCACCCCCGGTTACCAGACGTGTAGGAGTCCCCGATGTTGACCCAGACGGTCCCGTCGTCGGCCAGCGCTCGCCACACCTCGTCGAAGCTGGACACAAGAGACTTGATGAACGCCGGGAGCGGTTCGGCCACACCGATCTGGCCGTCCACCGAGTAGTCGCGAAGCGACCAGTAGGGGGGCGAGGTGACGACTGTTTGGACGGAACCGTCAGGCACGTCACGAAGGGCCACCGCGGCGTCCCCTATCAGCACGCAGTCGGCACGGTCGAGGACCGCCTTCGCTGCTCGCCGTCGGTCACCGCCAGAGCAAACGGTCAACGAGCGAGTGCCGTCCATGCAACCGAGGATAGGTGCAGCGTGTGACCATGAACGTGGATAGTCGGCGAACGTGGAGGCACCCGGCTCTGCCGCAGCTCCGAGCGCCGGACCAACCTGCAGCTCACAACCAGGTAGCAGGCCGTTGATGGCTTTCACTTGAGCACGTATGCACGTAGGTAAGTGATCGTCCTGAGCGACTATAACTCCGTCTTCCTCTCGCCAGGGCTTCGGTTGCGCTTCAGTCGCTGGAGCGCCGGCCAAGGCGCCCTGTTGAGCAACGGCACCTAGCTAGACGACGGTGTCAGAGAGCTCCCGGAGTATGTTCCGGAACGGCTCACCTCTCCTGCCGTGCTGGATCAGAGCCTCCTCGTCCAAGATCTCGCGGTTGTGAGCAGGCTAATCGGGCAGCACGCGACCGAGCATAGTGAGCGCCACCCGCCAGCGACCGGGCGTTGAGGCCCACCCTCGAGCCCGCCCGCCTGGCAACCTGTTCTAGCGCTAGCGCTCCGCCTCGATTGTCCCGTTGGCTTTGACCGGCGGAAAAGCCGGGGGTCTCGGGGCCCAGGTAAGTGGCTACGTGCGCCGTCGTCTTGAGTGGGCCGGCCCCCCGCAACTCCGGCAAAGCGTCTGTACAAACGGCCGGTCGCTGTACAGGGACACGTCGCGCGTCGCTCTGCACTCTTCGCAGGTCGCCGCCGCTCTCGCCTCGGCCTCTGCCACGGCGGCCTCCATTGCCGGTGGGAGAGTACCGTCTGAGGCCTCGTAGTAATAGCGAAGCCCGCCCCACTTCTGCTTTGCCTGGAACAGCACGTCCGCGACCTCTCTCAACCTCGTTCTTTTTCTCTGCCAGTTTCTGGGTCCATATTTCGTCTGGACCGCCACTCGCCGCCTAAACATCGAGAGCCCGCCCCACGGCGCCAAGGTCACGTCGGCGCGCAGGTGTGAGGGACTGGACAGCGCCAGCCAACGCGAGGCCAGCTCGCCGGGCGAGGACCGGGCCATCGCTAGCCTCCAGCGCCGACCACGCCGACGTGAGAGCCGTCATGTCGCCCGCCAGCTCGGCTGCTAGTCAGTGTTTGTGTCCATACCCATAGATGGGTACGGTGCCGTCCCCTTATGACACACCCGGCCGCAATCGCTCTACATGGGTCCTGATCCCCGTCGAAAGTCGTGCGGGCTAGCGGCATAGACATATAACAGTGGACGCGTTGCTTTCTATGCCCGAGGCCGCCGCTCACCGCGGGGTGAGCGAGCGCTTCGCGCGGCGTCTCGTCTCCGAGCGCAGGGTCCCCGTGCAGCATGTCGGACGCCACGTCCGCATCCGGCGCTCGGCGCTGGACCGCTGGCTGGCAGCACAGGAGCAGCCCGCCTTGGCCCTTGGCCCGCCTCCTCGCGGGCGGCATAGGTCGCTGCCGTGCAAGCAAAGGGGGGCGAGGACGGTAGGCGCAGCTACGGCGCCATTGACCAGCTCAAGTCACGGCGCTGGCATGTCAGGTACCGCGACCCAGCAAGCGGCAAGCAACTCTCCGGGGGGACGTTCCCGACCCAAGCCAACGCCGAACGTTGGCTAGCAGCGGCGCAGGTGGACCAGGCCCGTGGCGCATGGGTCGATCCTCGGGCCGGCGAGGTACTGCTGCGAGACTACGCCGAGCAGTGGCCGGCCCAGCACACTGGGCTCCGAGAGACGACGCTGGCCGAGTACCGCCACCTGCTCGACCGCCACATCCTCCCTGCCCTGGGCGACACACCTATAGGCAGGCTCACACCTGGAGCGGCGCGGGCCTGGCACTCCGAGCTGCACGGACGCCACCGAGCCACAGCAGGGGTCGCCTACCGATTGCTGAGCGCCATCGCCCATACTGCCGTGGCCGATGAGCGTACCGTCCGCTCCCCGTGCCAGGTCAAGGGTGCTGGCAGCACAGCTTCTCCCGAGCGTCCGACGGCGAGCGTCGCCGAAGTCCGGGCCGCCGCCGACACAATGCGGTGCGCTACAGTCTCGCCGTCCCGCTAACCGCATGGTGCCAGCTTCGGCGGGGCGAGGTGCTCGGGCTCCAACGAGGCGACATCGACCTGCTCCATGGCACATTGAGAGTGGAGCGGGCCGTGGTGTTGCCACCAGGGGGAAGGCCCATCGTCGGGATGCCGAAGACCGTAGCCGGCCGGCGCACCGTGTCTGTGCCACCCAACGTCCTCCCTGCCGCCGTGGAGCACCTGGCAAGCTTCGTCGGCCCCGAGCCGGACGCCTGGCTCATCAGCGCCAACGGTGGCAGCCCAATCTCGCCCAGCACCCTGGAACTGGCATGGCGGCAGGCCCGTCTCGCCATCGGCAGGCCCGACCTTCACCTCCATGACCTCCGCCACTCTGGGCTTACCTGGGCGGCTGCCACAGGTGCTTCGACGCGCGAACTGATGGCGCTGGGAGGCCATGCCAGCCCCCGTGCTGCTCTCCGCTACCAGCACGCCACCGAAGACCGCGACCGGGCCCTGGTCAACGCACTCGCAGAGCTCGACCTTCCGGCGACTGTGACGCCGATCCGACGCTCTGCCGAGTAGCGACCTCCTTCCTCAAGGCTCCGATCCCGCTTCGGTGGGTACCTTCGTGACTCACGCGTGACTCAGGCGTGACTTTCACGTGACTCAACGAAGGGTAAACGGCGGCCACCCACGGGCAGTCGTACCGAGCTGTAGAGAGCCCCTCACCTGGGAGTTCCCTCTCCAGCCTGCCCCATCGCTCCGGCGGAAGATGGGCCTCGCTCAAATTGGTGCGATGATGCACCCCGGTGAACGTGGTCATCTGGCTAGCGGAAGGTACCTGGGAGGGCTGCCTGGCCGCCGCCACGTCTGCCGTCCCCGCTGGGGCGAAGCTGTCGCTGCTTCACGTCACACCTGGAGATATAGACGAACTACCTGGTGCGGCCGCCGGCGGATTGCTCGGGAGGGCTCACCATCGAGGCAGGCACCCCTACGAGGAAGCGGCTGACGCCGCCGCATCGGGGCTCCTGGCTTCGGCCGTCGAACATTTGGGACGGGCGGACATATCGCTCCTCACCAGGCACGGGCGGGTCGAGCGGGAGGTTGTTTCGGCGGTCGCGGAAGCAGGGGCCGACCTGCTCGTTGTGGCGCGCGACGGGGACCGCAGCCGCCTAGGGCCACATAGCCTCGGTCACGCCACCCGCTTTGTAGTGGACCATGCTCCTTGCTCAGTACTCCTGGTCTGGCCGGACGAGCCACCCGGCATCGAGTCTGTGCCACCCCCAAAGCATGGCCCACACAAGCCTCCCCCGCCTCCCCACCACCCGCGTTAGCGAGAGGGCGCTAGCCCTTCTTGGTCTCCCAGAAGATCCGGTCAATCTCTGCGATGTGGCGTAGCAGGTCGTCCGCCACTGCAATGTCGACCGTGTGCTTGGTGTCGCCGGCCGCCTTCGTTGCCTTCCAGAAGAGATCGTGAAGCTCCGGGTACTTCTCCAGGTGCGCCGGCTTGAAGTAGTCGGTCCAAAGGACCCACAGGTGGTGCTTGCAGAGCTCGGCCCGCTCCTCCTTGATGATCAAGGCACGTGTGCGGAAGGCCTCGTCATTTGACGCGTGGTACTTCTCCATGATGGCCTTGACGGAGTCGGCTTCAACCCGCGCCTGGACCGGGTCGTACACGCCGCAGGGCAGGTCGCAGTGCGCATGCGCGGCCCGTGGCTCGCTCAGCCGGTCGGCGAGGACAAGGACTTTGGCCAGCAAGGTCATTGGGGCTCCTTTTCGTGGTGCTATGTAGTGTGGGGTATATCCCGTGAGGCACGGTCAAGGCACACGCTATAGCGCGTCGAGATCTATTCGCCTTTCGGCGGCCCTCGCGTTGGCGGCCCTCGCCCTGCGCTCTCTCTCCTCCCGCTTCGAACGCGTCGCCGTCGTGGGCGACAGCATGGCCCCGTGGCTCCTGCCTGGCGACCGGCTGCTCGTCTGGAAGCCCCGCCGGTTGGGAAGTCTGCGCCCAGGTGATGTCGTCATCGCGCCAGACCCCCGGGTGCCCGCGCGATCCCTAGTGAAGCGCGTGGCCGCGGTCGACGGCTCTTCGGCGTGGCTGGCCGGCGACAACCCAGGCCGCAGCACCGACAGCAGGGACTTCGGGCCGATCCCCCTTTCGAGCGTCGTCGGCAGAGCCGTGTACAGGTATGCCCCAGCGACAAGAGCCGGTCGCCTGGACCACGTCCCCTCGCCTGAAGCGTCGTCGGCTCCGGTGCTCTAGCCCGGGCGATCCTCGCCTACTGGCCCTTGGCCTACTGGCCCTTGGCCTACTGGCCCTTGGCCGACCAGCCCCCCGCCTACCGGCCCTTGGCCTACCCGCCCCCGCCTGCCGGCAGAGCAATCGTTAGCTTCAAGGCATTAGTCGGGAGCGCAGCTGCCAAGCCGTGATTTGGCCGCCTCTCTCCGAACCGTGCCCTCAGCGGGGCAGTATCCAGTTGCCCAACAGTTCGTCGCGCCGATCCGCCCAATCCTCGGCCGTCATGGCGAAGCGGACGTGGTCCTCCCAAACCCCGTTTATCTCGAGGTAGCGGACGGCGGTGCCTTCGTTCCGGAGGCCGAGCTTGGAGGCGACGCGAAGGCTGGGGCCATTACGCGGGATGATTGAGACCTGGAGACGGTGGAGCATGAGGTCCTCGAAAGCGAACCTCGCGAGGACGACAAAGGACTCTGGTATGTAACCGTGGCCCGCGATGGCCTCGTCGACCCAGTACCCGACGTAGGCATTTTGGAACGGCCCGCGCTGCACCGACGAGATGTTTATCTCGCCGCCAAAGCGAGAGTCCACGAACACCCCGAAGCCGTAACCCGTCCCGAGCTCGCGCTCGCGCTGGCGGGCACCGCAGCGAGCGGCGAACGCCCTCCGGTCGACAACCGGGTCGGGCTGCCCAGGGACAGGCCTCGGTTCCCACTTTGTCAGCCAGTCTCGGCTCCGCATGCGGACCTCGCGCCATGCCTCGAAGTCCCCCGGCCCAAGCGGCCGAAGCAGTACCCGCCGTCCGCGGAGTTCCGGGTAAAGCGCCGTGGCGGCGTGGCCCCAGTTCATCCCGAGAATGCTACTGCTGGCCACCCGGAGGAGCCGTCCCTTGCGGTGGCGGCGCGGGAAGGGTCTGGCGGGCCTAACTAGCCAGGAGCTCGATGACCAAGCCGTCCAGAATGTCCGCTTCGGACGTCAGGCACTCGTCAAAGCCGAAGTGCTCCATCAAGGTGTCGAGCACCAGCGTGCCACCCACGATGTAGGGCGCGCGGGCGGCCTCGATGCCGGGGCGACCAGCCCGACCCGCAGCTGGCTGGGCCGCTAGCTCGCTCAGGGCTCTCTCGACGGCGGCCCGGACCAGCCGGTAGTGGTGGACGGCTTCACGCGAGTAAGTGGCGAGCGACTGGTCGAAAGCAGCGAGGGCGGCCACAGTTCCGGCTAAGCCAACCATGGAACGGGCACCTCTAAGCCCCGGCAGCGACGCCTCGGCCGCCCGGTACTTCTCTACCAGCCACGACCGGGCCAAGCTCTGCTCGACGGGGGTCGGCGGATCATGGCGCAAGAAGCGTTCTGTAACACGGACGCACCCCAAGTCCAACGAGCGCGCCACCAAAGGAGGGCCGGAAGCCAATTCGGTCGAGCCGCCCCCGATGTCGGCCACCAACCAAGGGCCGCCGGCCGGGTCCAATTCGCTTGTTGCCCCGAGGAACGAGAGGGCGGCCTCCGCTTCGCCCTCCAGGAGCTGCAGCTCGGTGCCGGCGACCGCGGCCGCCTTCTCGGAGAATTCTGCGCGGTTCGCAGCGTCCCGCAGTGCCGAGGTGCCGACCATTGCGACGTCGGCCACGCCGTACTCGTCCATCACTCCCCTGTACTCCCTAAGGACGGCGAGCACCCGTTCGGTGGCCGCTGGTGCGAGCCGGCCGGCGGAGTCCACACCTTGGCCGAGGCCAGTTATACGCATGAGGCGCACGAGTGCCCTGCCATCAGGGCCCGCGACCAGGAGCCTCGTGGAGAGGGTCCCGCAGTCAACGGCGGCGACGTTACCAAGGTGCCCATCCCGTTTGTTCCGCTCGCCGCTCAAGCGGGTCCTTTCCCCTACGGCACCGGCGTTTACCGAGGATGTGGGGCCGGCGCTCGGCCCTACGGCGCTCGGCCCTACGGCGCTCGGCCCTACGGCGCTCGGCCCTGCGGCGCTCGGCCCTACGGCGCTCGGCCCTACGGCGCTCGGCCCTACGGCGCTCGGTCCTACGGCGGCCGGCCCTACGGCGGCCGGCCCTACGGCGGCCGGCCCTGCCGCCACCCCCGCGGGGCCGCTAGCGCCCACCACGCCAACTCTCACGGCGAGCCTCCAGGGGAGCTCGTCGCCCAAGCGATGGGCTACCCAGCGCCCAACTGGGTCGTCATCGCCTGCGAGCCACGAGGCGTAGTGGGCGTGGAGGCACTTGACGCCTTTCCTCGTTCCCCCCACCCCACCGCTGGGCCGCGGGCCGTCCCAGCCGGGCGGGAGGGCGCCATCGCGTTCGGCCGCGTATCTGGCGTGGGCGAGCACGAGCTCTTCAGGGTCGACTGCTGCCTCGGCGGCCCGCACACCACCAGCAGCCTCCAGGCGGTCCACGGCCAGGCGCGCTTGCTTGCTTACTAGCCAG
Organism: Actinomycetes bacterium; assembly: GCA_021787035.1. Taxonomy (GTDB): domain Bacteria; phylum Actinomycetota; class Acidimicrobiia; order Acidimicrobiales; family Palsa-688; genus JAJZYO01. The sequence goes on along the minus strand of JAJYMM010000183.1, from coordinate 21,841 downwards.
TAGCGGGTCGGCATCGGGGTGCCGTCTTCGAGGAGTGGGGCGTTGCGGATAACCACGGGCAAGCCGTTCTCGTCGCGCACGACTACGTCGTAGGAACCGCGAGGCTCGCGGCCAAGGAGAGCCGCTACCTGCTGGCGGGTGCCTTCCGAGGGCGCAGGGGTGCCGAAGCTCTCAGAGGTGATGCCAGAATTCTAGGGGGCCGTACCAGGGGGAAGACGAACGGGACTTATGAGCCGTGGTCACCTTTGCCCCTTGGCTTGCTGGCTGAGCCGTCCCTGACTGACCGGACCCGCCATGTTTGGACGGCGGGAGCACTTCGTAGGCCTGCTGGCCGGGCTTCACGTAGCCGTAGTCCGCCCGAGCGAGCTGGTCCACATACGAGGTCCGTTGGAGGAGCTTGTACTGGGAGTTGAGCTTGGCGTCCTGCGCTCCTAGGACCGATATCGTCCGCTCCACCTGTGCGACCTGGCGTTCCTGGGCGAGGTAGGTGCGCACCGGGTAGGCGAAAACATACAGGGCGCCTAATAGTGCCAGCAGGCAAAGCGCCGCTTTTAAGGCAAAGCGAAAGCGCATCGGGTTCCCTAGTTGTTGCTCGTGTGACAGTTGTTCTTCAAGTGAACAGTGAGCTTAGCGCGTCAGGCCCCGACGAGCGCGAAAACTCAATGATGTGGTTGCACGAAAGCGCACATCCATCCGTTTTCTGCCCAAAACCGGGCGTATTTGTGATCGATGTGGCTTTCGGGAATCCAGATGGACGAGCTTTCAGCCCGCTTCGGTCGCCTTGACCTCGTCCCAGAGCCGGTCGAGGCCTTCTAGACCGAGCTCCGAGAGGTCATCGCCGCGCTGGTGAGCGAGTTCCTCCACTGCGCGGAAGCGCCGGCGGAACTTCGCAGCAGCCTCCCGAAGGGCTGCCTCTGGGTCGACGTCGAGCTTGCGGGCAAGGTTGACGGCGGCAAACAGCAAGTCACCGAGCTCCTCACGCTGGGCCGCCTTACCGGCACCCCCCTCCAGCGCCTCTTGGAGCTCAGCGAGCTCCTCGTCCACCTTGGCAAGCGCTCCTTCGACGCCCTCCCAGTCAAAGCCGGCGGACGCGGCCCGTCCTTGGACCTTGTGTGCGTAGAGGAGCGCCGGCAGGTTGCGGGGAAGGCCGTCCATGAGGCTCGGGTACTCGCCCATGCGCCCACCGGCACCTGCCTCGCCAAAACCGGCCTTCCCAGCGCCGGCCTCCCCAGCGCCGGCCTCCCCAGCACCGGCCTCCCCAGCACCGGCCTCCCCAGCGCCGGCCTCCCCAGCGCCGGCCTCCCCAGCACCGGCCTCGCTCCAACCGCGCTCGGCACGCTCGCGGCGCTTGATCTGTTCCCAGTTGCGCGACACGTCTTCTGCGCTGTTGGCGACGACCTCACCGAAGACATGGGGGTGCCGGCGCACCAGCTTGTCGTGCACCCTCCGGGCCACGTCCCCGAGCGCAAACTGACCCTCCTCGGCGGCTATCACTGAGTGGGCGACGACCTGGAAGAGAACGTCGCCGAGCTCTTCTTCCAGGTGCTCGTACCCGGTGCCGTCGGGCCCGAGCTCCTCGATCGCCTCCAGGGTCTCGTAAGCCTCCTCCAGCAGGTACCGGGTCAGGCTGTCGTGGGTCTGCTGCCTGTCCCAAGGGCAGCGTTCCCGCAGCGTCCGCCCGAGCTCCTCCAGTCGGACAAACTCGCTGGCGAAAGGGGCGCCGAGCTCAGGTACCCAGATGCTCGTCAAGTGGTCTGGGTCGACCGATCGGTCAAGTTCATCCCACGGCACCGTGAACACAGCCTCATCTGCGAGCCCCAAGCGCTGGAGCACGACCACCTCCGGCGGGGGCCCGCCTTGCACCATGCCTTCGAGCGCGCCAGCGATCGCGAGCTTCACCTCGGAGAGGACGTGGGCCGAGTCGCATTGGCCAACGAGCAACGGGCCGCTTCGCCCGGCCGAGTCGAGCGCGAAGCGCTGCCCGTCAACGATGGTGACCCCTACTGCCAGTGGGTCGACCCCGAGGCGCTCGAAGGCTAGGTCAGCGAAAGAGACGCCCGGGAGCACCTCGGTCCGCACTCGCGGATCTGCCCTCAGGAGCTCGACGCTCCGCTCTGCCACCGAGGGCGAGCCCGGCACGGCGTAGACCACTCCCCCTTCAGAGGCAGCTGAGACGACTAGTGCCTGAACGATGCCTTCATATACTTCCTCCAGGCTTGCGGCGCTGTCATAGAGGTAGTCGAAGCTCCGCGTCCCCTCGACGAGGCTGGCCGAAGGGTGGCGCGTCGTGCGGAGCCATCGGGCTTTCGCCGAGCGCAAGGCCTCCAGGGCCTCGCTCGTCACGAGGCCGGGACGGCCGGGGCCGAGCCCAACAACTGTGACAACGGGGACGTCCGAGACGGGGACGTCCGAGACGGGGACGTCCGAGACGGGGACGTCCGAGACGGGGACGTCCGAGACGGGGACGTCCGCAGCGGAGGCACCCGAGACGGGTAATGGGCCCGGCAAGGAGGCCTACGGCTTCGAACCGGGCGGCAGGACCTGGGGAGCGTAGGGCGAGGGCAGGGTACTAGCCCACAGGCCGTACTCCGGGTTGACCCTCACTTTGGCGCTCTTTAGCACGTCGATGATCTTGGTCTGGCTGTTCGGCTGGCCCTGGGCGCCCCCGTAACTGGTCACGACCTCGATATCAGCGGCGATCGCGTTGCTGTATGGGATTTGGGACCGGCTCGTCACCTGGATCACTTTGTAGCCCCATTTCTCACGCAAATAGGCGGTGTGCCCGGGGGCGAGGGAGTTTACGAGGGAGGTTAGTGCGGGCGGCTGCTCGATGAGCTGCTCGGGCGTGTCGCAATAACGACTACCTCCGGAGACCGAGGCGGGCGGCGAAGAGGGGTTACTCGAGAGCTGCCCTGCGACCTTCCGGGCCTGCGCCAGGCTGGCCGACATGTCTATGGAACCATTGCTGCCTACGACCGAGATGTCGTCCTCCAGCACGCAAACCGAAGTCCAGAAGTCTGCTTTGTTTGCCGCGTAAAACTGCTCGTCCGCCTTGGCAGTAGCGACCGGCACGAGCTGAGCACGCAGGGCGTCGTAAGTCGCCCCGCTCGTGCGGGCAGACCGCCCCACCTCTCTCCAGATCGGCGGGTTGCTGGCCCATTCAGAGGACCAGGCGGCTGCGTACTGCTCTTGCGAGGGCAACTTGCCTTTGCTGCCCAAGTACTGGCGGAGCGCTATCTGGGTGATCATGTTGGACAGCTGGACCGTGGTCCAGTACATCCCATAGACGTTCGGCCCGGTCCCGTTGCCCTCCACCGTGTTGAGGGGGACATTGGTCTGCCCCTGGGACGAAGCCGCCTGCTCTTCCGAGAGGAACTGCGCGTCTTGGAACTTGACGAAAGCGGGGCTAGAAGCCCAGTCACGCGCTTGGGCGGCGAGCTCTTGGACGGAGATCGGCTCCCCATTCACCGTAGCGGCGTAGGGGGCTGTGCCACACCCGGCCAACAATGCCCCGCCCAAGGCAGCGCAGAGGCCGGCGCCGGCGAGTCTCGTGTGTCTCACGTTTGCGAGCCTAGGCGGGCACGAGTGCCTGGAGCATCTCGACCAGCGCCTGGGCCGGGCCGCCGCCGCCGCCGCTAGCTTTCCCGGCCGGGCCTCTAAGCCCCGCAACCCCCCCAGGACGGGAGCCCTTGGCCGGCGCAAAGTTGCTTGTCGGGAGGGGCCCGACCACTTGGGACTGGTCCTCCTTGTAGACGGCCTTGGGCCAGATACGGCCGAGGCGGACCTGCTCGCTCGCGCGCAAGGTGATGGGCGAGATCCTTGCCACGAGCCCGCCGGAACGGCCGCCGATCCCGCCGCTCACGACGGAGATCTCCCGGAGCCCGAGGCGTGCGGCCTCTGCGCGGAGGTGCGCTATCCCAAGCAAAGCCTCAGCCGGCGCGGGCAAGGGCCCGTAGCGGTCCTCCCACTCGGCCCGGACGTCGTCGACCTCCTCGTGAGACGTCAAGGTGGCGAGCCGGCGGTACGCCTCCAAGCGGAGGTCCTCTCGCTCGACGTAACTGTCGGGCAGGTTCGCGGTGACTGGGATGTCGATCTTGATCTCGGCAGGCTCGCGGAGGGTCTCGCCCTTGGCCTCGGCCACGGCCTCGCTCACCATCTGGACGTAGAGGTCGTACCCGACTGCCGCGATGTGCCCCGACTGGTTTTCGCCGAGGAGGTTGCCCGCCCCCCGGATCTCCAAGTCGCGCATAGCGATCTTGAACCCCGAACCGAGCTCGTTGTGCTCGCCGATAGTCCGCAGGCGCTCGTATGCCTCCTCGGTCAGCTTGCGGTCCTGGGGGTAGAACAGGTACGCGTACGCCCGTTGCCCGGCTCTCCCGACGCGCCCCCGCAACTGGTGGAGCTGGCCGAGGCCGAGCATGTCAGCGCGGTCGACCACGAGCGTGTTGACCGTTGGCATGTCGATGCCAGCCTCGATGATCGTCGTGCAGACCAAAACGTCATAGCGGCCCTCCCAGAACTCGAGGACCACTCTCTCCAAGAGACCCTCGTCCATCTGGCCGTTGGCTATCGCTACTCGTGCCTCGGGGACGAGCTCCCTCACCCGAGCGGCGACCTGTTCGATGTCGTGCACGCGGTGGTGGACATAAAACACCTGGCCTTCGCGGAGCAGCTCACGCCGGACCGCCTCAGCCACTGCCCTCTCGTCGAACTCGCCGACGTAAGTGAGTATCGGCCGGCGCTCGGCGGGAGGAGTGGTGATGAGCGACAGGTCGCGGATGCCAGTTAGGGCCATTTCGAGCGTGCGCGGTATCGGCGAAGCCGTCATGGTCAGGACGTCAACGCCCGCTGAGAGCTTCTTGATCGCCTCCTTGTGGTTCACCCCGAAGCGCTGCTCCTCGTCCACCACCAAGAGGCCGAGGTTCTTGTACTTGACGTCAGAAGCGAGCAGTTTGTGGGTCCCGATCACAACGTCGACCGAACCGTCCGCAATGCCATCGACGACCGCCCTCGCTTCAGCCGGCGTCAAGAATCGGGACAACATCTCTACTTTGACCGGGTAGGAGGCGAAACGCTCGGAGAAAGTCTGCAGGTGTTGGGCAGCAAGCAGCGTTGTCGGAACGAGGACGGCCACCTGCTTGCCGTCTTGGACCGCTTTAAATGCAGCCCGTATCGCTATTTCGGTCTTGCCGAACCCGACGTCCCCGCAGACGAGCCGGTCCATCGGCACCGGCGATTCCATGTCGGACTTCACGTCCTCGATCGCCCGAAGCTGGTCCCGCGTTTCGTTGTAGGGGAAGGCTTGTTCCATTTCGGTCTGCCACGGCGTGTCGGGAGCAAAGGCGTGGCCCGAGGCGGTGGCGCGCTCGCGGTAGAGGGCCACGAGCTCGTCGGCGATCTGGCGGACCGCGCGCCTGACGCGGTCCTTGGCTTTCGCCCAGTCGCTCCCGCCTAGGCGCGAGAGCGCAGGTGTTTCCCCGCCGGTGTAGGGCCTGAGGGCGTCGACCTGGTCCGAGGGGACATAGAGCTTGTCGTCGCCCCGGTAATCGAGGAGCAAGTAATCGCGCTCGACGTTGCCTATAGAGCGGCGCACCATCCCGCCAAAACGAGCCACCCCGTGCTGGAAATGCACCACGTAGTCGCCGGTCTTCAGGTCCGTGAAAAACGTTTCGGGCGTAGCAGCGCGCGCTCGCGGTGCACGGTGCGGTCGCCGGCGCCCGGTGAGGTCACTCTCGGACAGCACGCCGATCCCGAGCGCCGGGTACGAGAACCCGCGGTCGACCGGGGCCACCACGACCGATGTCCGTTCAGCCGCCACCTCCACCACCGGGGCGGTCACGCCCTCGGCGGACAGGGCCTCCGACAGCCGAGAGGCGGTGGCTGCTGTTTCAGCGCAGACGGCGACCATCGACTTGTTGGAGCCAAGCTGTCGCAGCTCCGAGAGCACGCCCTCGTTGCCGCCGGCCACAGGGCTCCAGGCCCGAGTCGTGAGCACCGGCGACCTCGGCCCCTCGGGAACGGCCACCATCATCGACACCGAAGCGCCGCTCCTGGCGAGCAGCCGGTCAAAGTCCAAGTGCAGGCGGGGGAATACGCCCTCGGCGCCCCAGGTTGTCGCGAGGGCACCGGCCAGGTCGGCCTCTTCGTCGGCTATCTCGGCAGCCCTCTGGCGCATGCGGGCCGGCTCGGCGAGCACCACCCTCGCGCCCGCGGGCAGCAAGTCGGCGAGCAGGTGCTCATCGGCTGTGAGCCAGGGCAACCAGGACTCCATGCCGTCGAAGCTGTGGCCTTCGGCCAGACGCTCCCACGTAGATGCCCCCCAGGGCTCCTCCTCCATCAACCGCGCGGCACGCTCACGCACCTCTTGTGTCGGGAGTAGCTCGCGGCACCCGAAGATGGCGACCTCCTCGAGCTCCCTTGTCGAACGCTGGTCGCCCACCCCAAACTCCGAAAGCCTGTCCACCTCGTCGCCCCAGAGGTCGACCCGGACGGGCGCGGCTGCGGTCGAGGGGAACACGTCCACGATCGACCCGCGCACCGCCATCTCCCCGCGGTGCTCGACCTGGTACTCGCGCCGGTAACCGAGCCCGGCCAGGCGAGAGAGCAGATCCTGCTGGTCGACCTGCCGGCCGCGCTGGACGACAACCGGCTCGGTGTCTTCGACGTGGGGGCCGAGGCGCTGGAGCAGCGCCCTCACCGAAGACACGATGACCGAGGGCATGTCGGCGTCCGCCGCCCCGTCGCGCAAGCGGCGCAAGCGCCACATGAGCTCGAGTCGCCTGCCCATCGTCTCTGGGGCAGGGCTTACGCGCTCGAATGGCAGTGTTTCCCAGGCTGGGAAAAAAGCGACCGCATCTTCGCCGAGCCACACTCCCACCTCCCGTGCGAGGCGTTCCGCGGCTGAGGCGCTGGCCATGGCCACCACGATGGGTCTGCTCTCGCTCAGCTCGGCGAGAGCGGCCACCACAAAGGGTTGAGCGGGTTCGGCTACCGCGACAAGACGTTCGCCGCCGGCAAGCCAGGCCGCGAGGACGGGGTCCCTATTGGCGCGCGCGAGCAGCGGAGCGAGGGGCCTCGGCCCCTGCGATAGGCGCGAAGCGGTACTTGCTAGCTCGAATGCGGTCGCCACTGCACCACCATTAAAGGCTGCCCATTAGAGGTTGGCGGGACGGGAGTTGAACTGGTTCTGCGCGACCGCCACGCCCTCGGCCAGCAGCACCTCGACGGCATCGGCCGCGGTGGAAACGGCATCTTGGAGCTTGGCACGCTCGGCCCGAGTCGGCACAGACAAGACATGGCCAACCCCGCCGTCCTTTCCCCCAGGTGGCTTCCCGATCCCTACCCGGACTCGGAGGAACTCGTCGCTCCGCAACCACGCCTTGATGCTCTTCAGGCCATTGTGGCCGGCGAGGCCACCGCCCTCCTTCACCCGGACGACGCCCGTCGGCAGGTCGAGCTCGTCATGGACTACGACCAGGCGGCGCGAAAGGTCATCGACATTGAAGCGCCGGACGAGGCGGGCGACGGAACGGCCCGATTCGTTCATGTAGGTCTGAGGAAACGCCAACGCCAAGCGCTTCCCGTCCACCCTCACCTCGGCCTCGAGCGCAAGTTCCTTCCCGCTGCGCAGGTGCCCGCCATGGCGCTCGGCCAGGAGCGCGACGACATCGGCCCCGACGTTGTGGCGGGTCTTCTCGTACTGGTGCCCCGGGTTGCCGAGGCCGACCGCCAACAGGTCGACGCCGGCCGTTCCCGCCGATTTGCGGCCCCAAACCAGGCTGGCTCAGGCCTCCTCGGCGTCGGCCGGCTCGGCAGCCTCGCCGCCCTCGCCTTCGGTGCCCACTGCCGTGGCAGCTTCCGCCGCCCTGGTCACCGTTGCGATCACGACGGCCTCGTCCGGGTCGACGTCAGCGGTGACGCCTTCGGGTAACAGGAGGTCACGCACCCGGATCGCGCCCCCAACCTCGAGCGCGCTTACGTCGGCCTTGATCTCCGAGGGGATCTGGCTTGGCGTAGTGCGGACCGTGAGGGTGCTGAGAACGTGCTCGACCACACCGCGGGCCATCTCAACCTGTGATGCGGTACCCACGAGCACGATGGGCACTTCGGCGCTCACGACTTCGCCGCTCCTCACGACCTGGAAGTCGACGTGCGAGACCGCGTGGCGGACGGGGTGGCGCTGAAGCTGGCGGGCCAGGACCATGTGCCGGTCCTTACCCACCTCCAAGGTGAGGACCTGGTTGGACCCGTGGAGCAAGGCAGTCCGGAGGTCGCGCGCACCGACCGACACCGCGAGGGGTTCCATGCCGTGCCCGTATACGACCGCGGGCACCCGGCCAGCGTGCCGAAGCCGCCGCGAGGCGGCCGAACCACGAGGCCGGCCAGTCTCGGCCACCAGCGTTATCTCTGCCATCGTTGCCTCCGCGCTCCTCTCGTCGGCCCGTGCCTGGTCGGCCCAGTCACTTCGGGCTCTGGTCCCTCGGCCCTCTCGTACGGGCCAGCGGGCCAGGATAGCCGCTCGGAGGGGTAGACAGGAGCGCACCTGGTCCAGTTGGTCGGGCCGGTGCCTCAAGGGGGTCAGGTCTGGTTGTCACCGCCGAAAAGCTCGGAGACCGACCCTTCCTCGAACACGGCGCGGATGGCATCGGCGAAGGTCTCTGCTACCGACACCGTCTCGATCATGTCCAGCTGCTTCTCCGGAGGCAGCGGCACCGTGTCGGTCACGATCACCCGCGAAATACCCGAATTTTTGAGCCGGTCGATCGCCGGGTCTGAGAACACGCCGTGCGTAGCCGTCGCCCAGACGTCGGTCGCGCCCTTGTCGTAGAGGAGCTTGGCCGCTTCGCACAGCGTGCTCGCGGTGTCTATCTCGTCGTCTATCAGCACGCAGGGCCGGCCCCGGACGTGGCCCATCACGTCGAGCGCCTCCACACGGCCGACCTGGTCACGGCTCCTGCGCTTGTAGACCGACGCTATGTCTCGGTCACCAGCGCTTCTCGCCGCTTTCTCGGCCACCTTGGTCCTGCCTGTGTCGGGCGAGACCATCACGAAGTCGCCCTCTAGCTGCTGCTGGAGATGGTCCATCAAGATGTTGGTCGCAGTCAGGTGGTCGACCGGCCCGTCGAAGAAGCCTTGCACCTGGCCGGAATGGAGGTCGACGGTCATGATCCGCTCGGCCCCAGCGCTCCTGAAGAAGTCCGCCACCATGCGGGCAGTGATGGGCTCGCGCCCGCGAGACTTGCGGTCCTGGCGCCCATACCCATAGCGGGGGCAGACGGCGGTGATGCGCTTTGCCGAGGCCCGTTTGGCCGCGTCGATCATCACCCACTGCTCCATAAGGAGGTCGTTCACGGAACGGTCGCCCGCCTGTGCATGCGTTTGCAGGATGAACATGTCAGCGCCCCGCACCGAATCCCCGTAGCGGGCACGCACCTCGCCGTCTGGGAAGTCGACGATCTCGCAATCCCCCACGCCGATCCCGAGGTGAGCCGCTATCGCCGCAGCCAAGGCGGGGTGCGAGCGGCCCGCATAGAGCTGGAGCCTGTGCTTAGAGAAAACTTCCACTTGGCCCGTCTCCCTCTGGGTTGGAAGCGCCTAATGAAGGCCGGACGACAGATCTTGGAGCTACTACCGTACCCGGTGCGAGCCAGACCCAGGGACCGACGTCGGCCTCCTCGCCTATCGTCGCCCGTTCTGCCGAGGTCGCCCGCACCTGGGCCCTGGCGCCGACCGAAGAGTCGACCAGATGGCTGTTGGGCCCCACCTCCGCTCCTGTGGCGACCCTCGTCGAGCCCTGCAGGATCGTGCCTGGGTAGAGCGTCACGTCGGGAGCGAGCACGACTGTTGAGTCGAGGTACGTGTGCGCAGGGTCGAGCATGTTGACCCCCGCGCGCATCCAGTGCTCGTTGGTGCGCCGGCGGAGCACAGCTTCGGCGGCGGCAAGCTGAGAACGGTCATTGACCCCGTTGGCCTCGGTCGGGTCCGCGATCACCATTGACGCGACCGGGTACCCCGCGTCATGGAGCACGGCTACGACATCGGTCAAGTAGTACTCGCCCTGGGCGTTGTCCGGGGACAGCCGGCGCAGGGCAGGCGCGAGCACAGACCGGCGGAACACGTAGATCGACGTGCCAACCTCGTTGATGGCCCGCTCCTCGCCGGTCGCGTCAACCTCCTCGACGATGCCGGCCACCCGACCGTCGCGAGATCGGACCACCCTCCCATAACCCTTGGGTTCGTCGAGACGCGCCGTGAGCAGGGTTGCCGCCGCCTCGGCCGTGCGGTGGACCCGCACGAGCTCGGCCAGTGTCCCCGGACGAAGGAGCGGCGTGTCACCGGGGAGGACGATGACGTCGTCTAGCTCGGTGTCGTCGTCGCCGAAAGCGGTGAGCGCTACCGACAAAGCGTCCCCCGTCCCCCGCTGGACCGCCTGCTCCACGACCTCCAGGGGCACAAGCGGTGAGCGCGCCTCGGCCAGCGCCTTGGTCATCCGCGTCGAGCCGTGCCCGACCACGACCACTACCCGCGACAGGTCGAGCCCGGAAAGCGCGTCCAAGACCCACATGACCATGGGCTTGCCGCAGAGGCGGTGGAGAGGCTTCGGGAGCGAGCTGCGCATGCGCGTTCCTTCTCCCGCTGCCAGCACGACCGCCGCCAACCTGGGCTGGTCTCGCGAGACCTGCGAACGCGAGCGCTGTACGTCACGGCTCGAGTAGCTCACGTTCTCTTTCTAGTCGCGTGGCCCCCGCCCGGGCCGGCGGGGCTGGCGCTTGCCGTCGAGGGCGGGGCCGGACTTGCGCCTCCGCGAAACAGTCATGCCCAGCCACCCCCTCGCCCGCACGCTGGGTCCAATTGCGGCCCCGGGCCAGTCGTTGGGACCAGTCACTGCCCGTCACGGCGCTCAACCGGTCCCAACGGCTCCGACGGCAAAAACAGCTGGTCGCAACGCCCCCTCAAACGGGGGCGCCGGGACCACTTTGTACCGCCGGGCCAGGGCGCCGTTGTACAGCCAAGGCGCCTCACTGCCCTGCCGTCGCTAGCTTCGGGCAGGCGGGCCGACGCTTCAACAAACCGTGCCGTCGCGTAACCGCCCCGGCCGGGCCAGCGGCGGAGGTATCGTTCAACAGGCCCTACGTGCGCGCTCTCGGACTGCTTGCCGGACCTTACCGGCGGCCGGTCGGCGAGCCGTGCCGGCGGTCCGGGGTAGTTCAATTGGAAGAACGCCGGACTTTGGATCCGGATGCTTGGAGGTTCGAGCCCTCCCCCCGGAGCCCTTCTACCAGCAGTTTCTTGTCACTAGCGGGTGCTAACTCCTCCTAGCTAGGGCAACAGTTAGGGCAACAACCGACCTGACCACCGGCGTGCCAGCCGTCGCCTCCTGATCCGCCACTACAGCCACAGGTTCGCAGAGAAGAGACCCGCATTGAGAACCAGGCGAGTGGACCGCCGCACCAGAGGCGAGCCCACCGCCCGACCCCGTACCACAAAGTTCGATCACAGCCGGTAACCGTAGCGAGCCAACGCACCGCGTTGTTCACCTTGGCAGCGGTCGTGACCTGCGTGTTTGCAAATCTCATCCCGAGGACCTCGGCCAAGCAAGGCGCGTCAGCCGATCGAGCCCGACCCGCGTCACGGCTCGGCCAGTGACATTGCCCACGGCGCCGCTTCGTTGAGCAGCGTCCCCAGGTTGGGGATCCGCCGCCGTTCAGCCCAGGGCTCGGGCCTGAACTGCGCCCCTCCCAACATGACCTGCGCAAAGGGGTGGCTCGTTCATTTGGGCAGGGTCGTTCCCACCCATTCCAAGCCTCACCTGCGTCAACGAGAACGTCGCCACCTGGGTCGGGACGATGTGCAGGGGGATACTCGCCCTTTCCTGCACGAGGGCTCGCGCTAGGGCAAAATGGCGTCGTGGCTCATTATCGGCGACCAGGGTGGTTCAGCCAACATGTGCTCAACGGCGTCGTTTCCGGAGCAACGCGTTTGGGGCTCGGCTTCTGGGGCTCACGGGTCCTAAGAGTGCGGGGCCGCAAGAGCGGCCAGTGGCGCTCTACACCGGTCAACCTTCTCTCATTTGACGGCAAGCGGTACCTGGTGGCGCCCAGGGGGGAAACGCAGTGGGTACGCAACCTGCGCGCCGCCGGAGGCGGCGAGCTTGTCCTGGGCCGGCGCACCGAAGCCTTCCGGGCCGTTGAGCTCTCCGACACGGAGAAGCCTCCGGTCCTGCGCGCTTACCTGAAACGCTGGAAAGCCGAGGTCGGGATCTTCTTCGACGGGGTGAGCGCCGGGTCGCCAGAGGACGACTTGGCCCGCATAGCACCCAGGCACCCGGTGTTCAGCGTCGAAACGAGCTGAGACGGCCAACACCAGCCCCCAGGGCAGCTGAGCAATCGACCGACTGCGGTGCGCCAGAGTTGTCACCAACGGGCGTCCTACCGCGTCACCGTTACTATGAAACGTCGGGAGGTACCGCCCTCTGTGCTTGCCGAACATTCCTCCGACAACCCGCCGCCTCCCTGACGTCACTGACAAAGAGGGGCTGACCGCTTGCCGCCACCGAGCCGGTGGTCATTAGCGGCTTGGTGCTGGGCTCCTTGGTCTGCCAGGTTGGCCCAGTCCGTAGCTGGGGCATCGACCGGTACTTGCCGGTGAGGTTGAAGCACCTGGCGTCCGAAGAGCCGGGTGCGAGACCCGGGGCGACTACAGGTGCCCTCCGTGGCCGGGCTAATGCGAAAACACGAGCGCCAAGTTGCTTTGTGGGGTGGGCGAAGAACCTTGCACACGAAGCCCAGCGGCTTGCCCATGACGAACAGGGCCAAGCTTGGCACTCGTCACGTCGTCACGAGTAGCTCAGTGACAGACTTGCCGAAGCCATTAGCCACGAAAAGGTGGCCCCCGCTGGACGCCAGGGCGTCCGGGCTGTTGAACTTGTACGCCGTGTCGGAAATGACCCGCACCAGCGCGCCCGTAGTGGCGTCCAGTTCGGTGACGGAATTGCCCTTGCCGTTCGCCACGAACAAGTCATGGCTTGCCAGTGCGCATGCGTCCGGCCAATCGAACTTGTACGCCGCGCCGGAAATGACCCTCACCAACGCGCCCATAGTGGCGTCCAGCTAAGTGACAGAGTCGCCACCAAGAACGCCGCTGCCGGAGTTCGCCACGAACAAGTCTTGGCCGCTCAGCGCGAAGGCGTCCGGGTGGTTGAACTTGTAAGCCGGGCGGGAAATGACCTTCAACGGCGTTACGCTAGGTCCAGGGACAGTCTTGACCGGCATGCCTTTGCCGATCGCGCCAATCACGAGCGACGCCGACATGACCAGAACGACGCTGAGCAGTTTCCTCATGGCCACACTCCTGCTTGGCAGGTATATCACGGTGACGCTGGCCTCGGCGTCCTTGTCGTCATGGAACACCACTGGATGGGGACCCCGGCTTTGCACCCAAAGGCGCGCTCTTGAGCCAGCCTCTGATCCGGCCGAGTTTTTGGCAGATGTGCGGTGCCTCCGTGTGGGCGCTCACAAGTAGCCTTCGATGGTTGGCATTACCTCATATCGGACGTAGCGGTACATCTGACCGAAAGCCTGCGGAACGTAGCGGTCAACAAGTGGCCCATTAGGCATCTTCGCCAACAACAGCCAAAGATAAGCGGTCTCATCGCTGATAAGGAACGACCCGCTCGCACTGGTGACCGACGACGGGCTGTTGGTGCCGGCCCTCCTGGGACGGCAAAAACCGCCACCCGCCCCGCCCGTCGCCGCCTGAACCATCCCCTCGGCTTCTCCGCCCGCGCCCGGACAGCCGCCAAATGGCTGGAAAGGTGCCAAGAGAAGCGAAAAAAAGGGAGGGGCAGGCGTACATGGCCCTGTGCTCTCACCGTGGCTCCGCGGGATCAGCCCAGCTACAGACGTTCGATTTTCACCGGGAAGCGCCGGTGAATGTGCCTGTCCAGTGCGGACGGGCAGGTCAGGAGGCGCCAAATCTACCTTCGCGTCGTGCGACTTCGGCCGGGTCGGGTCCGTTGAAGCGGTTCGCGGTGGTCCACGACTCCTCGGCGTAGCCGATTTCGCGTGCAGTCTGGCTCAAGCAGCACCCTGCGGACAGGCCACCAGCCCTCCACAAGCCGGACCCTGGCAAATACGCCAGGGAACGGTACATCAACGTTCGATATAGTGAACGTATGGACTTCCAGCGGCCAGTGGAGGCGCTTATCCCAGGGGCCGCCGGCCGGCTCTTGGCCGCTCTGGCCAGGGTCGACACCGAACTTCCCATCTCCACCCTCGCCACCGTGGCTGCCGTGGGCCGCACCCGTGCTTCAGGGCTCATCGCTCAGCTGCATGACCTTGGAGTCGTGGATCGGAGGGAGATTGGCCGCACCACGATGGTAAGCCTCGCCCGGGAAAATGTCGCTGGCGAACTCCTCGACCGGCTCGGGCACCTTCGCACTACCGTCCTCGCCCGGCTGCAGGACCTGGCAGGGGCGATCGAACCCCTCCCGTTGACCGTGACCCTATTCGGGTCCTTCGCCAGAGGCGAGGCGACCGCCAGCAGCGATATCGACATCCTGGCCGTCCGCCCACTCGGGGCCGACCCCGAGAAGTGGGCGTCGACCCTCGCCTCGTTTACCACCAGAGCAAAACGTCTCACCGGGAATCCTGTCCAGGTCCTGGACTACGACTTGGACGAGCTTCGGCGCCGGGCCGGCTCCCGGGCCAAGGTCGGCAGGACCTTCTGGGATGCCCTGCGGCGCGACGGCGTAGTGCTGGCCGGCTCCAGCATCGACATCCTCCTGGAAAACGGCCGTGTCGCCTCGCGGTAGCAAGCGCCATAGCGTCTCCCCCGCCGACGCCCGCGCCTATTTGGCGAAGGCCGCGGCCTGGCTTGAAGCGGCCGAGGACAACCTCCGAGCCAGGCGATGGGACGTAGCAGCTGGGAGCGCCGTCACTGCCGGCATCAACGCCTCTGACGCCATCACCGGCTCTCTGCTCGGGCAACGGGCGGGCGGCGAGCACTCCGAAGCCCTCGACCTCCTTGCGCAGGCTGGTGAGGACGGCCGTACCGCTGCCCGCCAGCTGGCCCAACTGCTCGGGCTCAAGGCTCCAGCGCAATACGACCCCGCCCCCCTCTCCGAAAAGGACGCTGTCAAGGCCGTCGAGCTGGGCCGGCGCCTGGTCGAGCGGGCCACCCAGCTGGCCGCTCGGCGCCGCCCACCGGCATAGGGCCTTTCGCGCACACAGCGGTCAGTCTCGGGCGAGCAGTGCAAGCACTCGGCGGACACCTCAGACATCCGGATTAACCGCCGGACGGCCGTTCGCGACAGTTGCCCCTGGTCAGTGGCTCGCAGGTCGAACTGGAAGTGAAGAATCCGGCGGTTTCGACCAAAGTTCCGCTCGACCAGGGGGTTCGCCAACTTTTCGGGCAACAACTGGCGCCTGTTGCCCTCTCAACGAGCCCCCTGGACTGTCGCTCGCGTCGTAAACTAGCAGCTCAGGCCACCTGTGGCCGTCTCCGGCGACAGCGCTGATGTGACTTTGGATCCGAACGCTTGAAGGTTCGAGCCCTCCTCCCGGAGCTTTCTAGCAGGGATTTCTCGGAGTGGTCACTCCCCCGCCCGAGGAGACATTCGGGGCGTGACGAGGCCCTCCGTCTGAGGCAGTAGAGCTCAGCGGATGGGCTCGGCCTCGGACGCTGGCCGCCATTCTCGCCTGAGCAGCCCATAGACCCACGAGTCCGAGACCTCGCCGTTCACGATGCAGTCTTCCCGTAGGGTCCCTTCGCGCACGAACCCGAGCTTCTCCAGCACGCGCGCCGAAGCGTTGTTGCGCGTATCGACCTCGGCCTGGACGCGATTGAGGTCCAGTGTGTCGAATGCCCATCCGAGCAACATGCGCGCGGCCTCCGTCGCGTAGCCGTGACCCCACGCCGCGTCGCTGAAGCAGTAGCCCAGCGAAGCGCTCCGGTACTCCGGATTCCACCGCTGCAGGGCGCACCAGCCGATGAAGGCCCCGTCGGAGACACGGTCGACGGCCAGCCGTGCCCCGGTGCCTTCCACTTCCATCTCCCGGCCGTTCGCGATGAACCGGTCGGCGCGCCCGCGTGCGGTCCACACCGGCCCGTCCCAGTAGCGCATCACGAGCGCGTTGGCATGCAGGGCGAACAGGTCGTCCGCGTCGGTGTCGTCGAAGGGACGGAGTAGGAGGCGCTCGGTGTGCAGGGTCGGGGCAGGCATCGGCATGCCGCTATCTTCTCTTGGTCGTTGGGCGTCGAGCAACCAAGATTGGTGCCCGTGTTTCGGACCCGCATGCCGGGCTACCCCAGCCGACACGTGGTGAAGTTGACCCGCCGGGGCCATCGCGGGCGCGAGATATCAGGGCAGTGCGCCAACC
Source organism: Actinomycetes bacterium (assembly GCA_021787035.1). Lineage (GTDB taxonomy): Bacteria > Actinomycetota > Acidimicrobiia > Acidimicrobiales > Palsa-688 > JAJZYO01. The sequence goes on along the minus strand of JAJYMM010000183.1, from coordinate 5,462 downwards.
AGGGCGCTACGGGCGTGAACTTCAAGGGGAGCTCGCCCACGGCAAGAGCCTGCGCTTGGAAACCAGGGCCTCAATTCACCGCGCGCTGAACAATCGCCAAGAGCTCTCTCAGCACTCGATCTCGGGTGAGCTCGCTTACGTCCCATTTCCCAACTCGGCCGCTCGAATTACCGCCCGCACCCCTCCACATGTCGCCCTCGTCGACTTGGACCTTTCGCGCTTGGACCTCGGCTTCCAGCAGGAGGTAGGGATGGCGGTCTAAGCGCGGTACCCCAACCTCCCCCTCGAGCGACATCCACAAGGCTATGCGTGGCTTTGTGAAGCGCGCCTCGCCGCCCGGGTGCTCTTCCACCAAGGCGTCGCCACCCAATTGGCGAAGCCGCTGGAGAACAGCCTCCATAGCCGGCTTCACTTCGGTCTCGCAGGCCCGAGCGAAGTCGGCTAAGAACTTCTGCTCGGCGGCCAGTCTTTCAGTGCCCAACGCGGCGGAGTCACGGTCCCTTTGGGCCACCGCGGCCAATAAAGGGGCGAAGGCGGCCAGAACCTCATCGCCTGTGGGCACACCTAGGTCCGCTCCTTCATCTTTCCCGGAACCAACCGAGTCCGCGGGACGAGAAGTGGCAGGTGTTACGACTGGAGCTCCCATGGGATCTCGCGATCTGCCTCGTAGCCGCCGGGCACGGCGCCCGGCGAGCGTTCGAAGCCCAAAGTCGTAGCCTACCCCCTACGGGGGCGTAGCCTGATGCGGTCGCCGCGGCAGTCGGGTCGACCATGGGGTCCAGCGCACGCTCGAGCCCTGGGCCCGCCTCGTTGGCGGGGCGGCGGCCGGTGCCTTCAGTCCGCACCCGGCCGGCGGCGAGCCGTTGCCGGCCTTTCCCGCATGACGGAGGTGCGCTTGTTGCGAGCCGAGCAACTCCGCCGATCGCGCCACTTCTGCTATGATTGGTTCTCGGTGCCGCGGGTTCCTCTCTCGGCGGACTGGCGAATTAGTGCCGGCCAGGCTTACGAGACCTTGATCGAGTCGGTCCTCTTATGCCTCGACCGATTGGAGTTTTCGTGACCTCGTCCTCTCGTTTTCCTCCGCTTGGCGGCTTCTTAGACCTCGGCGCCCCCCAACCGCTGCCGGCGGCCTTGGGGCAGGACGGGATCCTTGTCCCTTCCCCGGTCCAGGCGGCCACCCTCCCGACTGCCTCGCCGGGCATGACGTTTGCGGCAAAGCAAAAACTGGTTCTGATAAGACGCTTGCTTTCGGGCTCGGGGCCCTCTCTCGGATCACCCTCGAGCCGGCCAAGGCATCGCTGGGTCGCGGGCAGCCGTCCGCCCTCGTCCTGGTACCGACCCGAGCCACAAGGTAGGCGGTGAGCACTGGGCAACTGGTGGCTCCGGGCGGGCAGCGGTCCTCGCTTGCGGGCCAGCGGAAGCACAACAGCGCCATGAGCGAAGTGAACCCTCGCTGTCAACGAGTTACCGGCACCGGGGAGGATCGCGCTCAATGCCCGCTCGAAGCCACGTGGAGGGGCACCCTTCACGTCGGCCGCGACCTTTACATCGTGGAGTCCTGCGATCAGCACCGATCCGGCCTGATCGATGCCGAGCCGCTCGACGGGAACTGGGAACAGCGGTGACTTTACCCACCCGACCCGAGTAGTCCGGCGCGCCTAGCCTGACTCTCCGGCGCGCCTAGCCTGACTCTGCGGTCACCGAAACCGTCGGCGACGTGCCTGGTCCCTCGGCGACGTGCCTGGTCCCTCGGCGACGTGCCTGGCCCATCGGCGAAGGTAGAGGATATCCGCGGGCGACAGGATTGTCTGCCGCTACGGCCGGGTCGTGTCTTTGGGAACGGGGCCATTGCCCAACAACAGCCCTTCTGTCCGGCGAGGTAACCAAGATGCTGGCCTGCCTCGACGACCGTGAGCGCGAGATCATCCAGCTCAGGTTCGGCCTCAACTGCGGCAAGCGGCGTACCCTCGACGAGGTCGGGGCGCTCCTTGGTCTCACCCGCGAGCGGATCCGCCAGATCGAAGCCCGCGCAATGGAAAAACTGCGTCACCAGGCATCTGGCTACGACCACCGACCTTGGCCTCCGGGTGCATGAGGGCTCGAAAGTCGCACCAAGCACCAGGACCGGCATCGCCAACTTATTCGCGGTAGTCTTATGGCAGATCCTCGGTAGAGCCCTAGCTAGGGCTGGGTGGTGGTGGCGGTCACCCGTTTGGTTTCGACTCAACCGAGCCACAGCGAGGAGCCTGCACGTGAGCATTGCCACAATGCCTGGTGTCTTGTCGTTGGCGCGCCGCCGAGAGCGGCTTTACGGGATCCTCAGTACATACCCACCCACCCCGTGCGGGCTGGCAACTTTCAGCTCCGCCCTGGCTCGGGGCCTGGAAATGAACGGCGCGGCAGTGGGTATCGTGCGCGTGGCCGACGGGATGACGTCGCCAGACCCGAGAGTACTGGCTGAGCTCGACAACGGCGTACCCGCCTCCTTGGTGGAGGCCAGCGCAACCCTGAACAACTGTGACGTCGCAGTCGTGCAGCATGATTACGGCTTGTACGGTGGGGCTGACGGCGAAGAAGTGGTCGAGATCCTGCGTGAGCTCACGGTCCCATCAATCGTCGTTGCCCACACGGTGCTGGTCGAACCGAGCGACCACCAAAAACGGGTATTGGAAGAGGTCGCCTCCGCGGCCAGCGTCGTCGTAGTCATGGCCCAGACAGCTCGCCGCCGCTTATGCCGCGGGTTTGACGTGGACCCCTCGAAAGTGACTGCCATCCCCCATGGGGCAGCGAGCCCTGACGGAGACTACCGCCCGGACCGCTCCGCTCGCCCGATGTTGTTGAGCTGGGGCCTGCTCGGGCCGGGAAAGGGCATCGAGTGGGCCATCGACGCAGTGGCGAGCCTTCAGGACCTTTCGCCCCAGCCACGATACGTCGTCGCCGGTCGCACGCACCCCAAGGTCGTTTCCTCCCAGGGCGAAACGTACCGGGACATGCTGCTAGCAAGGGCATGGTCCCAAGGGGTGGCTGCGTCGGTGACCTTCGACTCTGACTACAGGGACGTGCGCTCGCTGACGCACCTGATACAGGACGCCTCGGTCGTCGTTTTGCCGTACGACTCGCGCGACCAGGTCACCTCTGGAGTGCTCGTCGACGCGCTCGCCGCCGGCAGGCCCGTGGTCGCGACCGCGTTCCCTCACGCCGTGGAACTGCTGGCCAGCGGGGCCGGGCTCGTCGTCCCGCACGGGGATGCGGCCGCTCTCAGTGCGGCTCTGCGGCGAGTACTAACCGAACCCGGCTTTGCCACGTCGATGGAGCGCGAGGCGGCCCGTCTCGGCCCGTCCTTCAGTTGGCGCTCAGTGGCTAGCCAGTACGACCGCCTCGCCGACCAGATCCTCGTTCCTTCCAAGGCTCTGCCAGCGTGAGCACCCCCCTGCCAAGCTTTTCCCACCTGGAACGCATGACCGACGAGTGCGGCACGTTCGAGCACGCCGACCACAAAATTCCACGTAGGGAGCACGGTTATTGTACCGACGACATGGCACGGGTCCTGGTCGTGACGTGCCGCGAGCCTGAGCCCAGCCAGTTGGTCCGAGACCTCGCCCGCAAAGCGCTCCGGTTCGTGGTCGAAGCCCAGGGCGCCGGGGGCGACTGCCTGAACCGGCGGGACAGCCACGGTCAGTGGCATGGCCCTTACAGCGTCGAGGACTGCTGGGGCCGGAGCCTGTGGGGTTTAGGCACCGCCGCCGCGCACAGCCAAGACGACCTGGTGCGCCAAGTTGCACTCGCCCATTTCGAGCGTGGCTCCCGGCAGCGTTCGCCCTGGCCCCGTGCAATGGCCTTCGCTGCCCTGGGCGCCTGCGAAGTTGTACTGGCCCGTCCAGGCAACCGTGCCGCGCTTGACCTGCTCGGCGCGGCCGCGGAGCTCGTAGGCCGCGCCACCTCCGGCGATTCGTCGTGGCCCTGGCCCGAACCCCGCCTCCAGTATGCCAACGCCGTGCTACCCGACTCGATGATGGCCGCGGGTGCAGCTCTCGGCCGCCAAAGCCTCGTCGACGATGGGGCGGCTCTCTTGGCCTGGCTACTCGACCACGAGACCGACGACGGGCACCTCTCGGTGACCCCGGTGGGTGGGAGCGGCCCCGGAGACCCTCGGCCCGCCTTCGACCAGCAGCCGATCGAGGTCGCGACCTTGGCGGATGCATGTTCCCGGGCCGCTGCTCTCGTGCCCGGCGGCCTTTGGGTGAGCGGCATCGGCCGTGCCGTAGCCTGGTTCCTTGGCGACAACGACGCCCGTGCCCCCATGTGGGACGCTGGCACCGGAGGCGGCTACGACGGCCTCCGGGCCGACGGGCCCAATCTCAACCAGGGAGCAGAGTCGACCTTGGCGTTGATCTCGACGTTGCAACATAGCCGCCACCCGGCACGGTCCGCCCATTGAGCGCCGCCAGGCTCAACTCGGCCCTTGGGGCCTGCAGTCTGGCCTCCTTTGCCGCGAGGCGCTCAGGGAGGCGCTGCTAAATTTAGGTACTGGCCAACAAGGCCACGGTGACGACGGCACAGTCCTCGGCCCCCGCCCCGGTTTGTCAAGCACGTCAACGCATTTGGCATGACCGGGGCTTTGCGGCTACCGAAGCCTCTTGAAAAGCACGGCGATCCTCCCGTCCGCACGGGGCGTCACCGCCACTGCCTCCCAGCCCCGCTCGCCTTCGTGGTTGAGAGCCTGGACTGCGGCCGAACCGCCGGGGGTGTGGCTGGGCTCGCCGAAGACCGGGAGCTCGACGATCAGGTACTCCCAGCTAGTCACGTTGCCTTGGTACCGGCATCGGCTTGGGTCGCGCAAGGCCCCTCACCGTCGGCGCGCTCACAACCTGCGGTCGCCACGGGTGTCCACGGTAGCGGGACGCCAGACGTGACAAGTCGTTCGTTATTTTCTGCAGAAATCGCGTCCGCTCCTTTTCACAATTACCTCTGCGCTGCTATAAGGCTTCGCCGGGGACTGGAGCGAGAGTGGCGCACCACGAAGTGCTTTTGGCACTGACTCTACCCTCCCGTGCACGACCACCGGCAGAGGCATCCGACATGGGGGTAGGCTAGGGCCAGAAAGGGGGAAACATGGCTGACAAGTCTCCCCGAAAGGTAGCATCCAAGAAGTCCGGCAAGACGCTCAAAGAGAAGCGCAAGGACAAGAAGGAAAGGCAGCAGAGCCGCAAGGGCCTCGGAAACTGAGGGTCGAACGCTCTCACCAACGACGTGCTCTACAGCACGACATAACGACCGATAGCTCGCCGCGACGGGCGCTCAAGCGCGCCATCGCATCTAAGGGCTCCGCGGTCGTCCTGCGCAGCATCGGCACAGGCCCGTGAGCGGGGCCGGCGGGGGGCGCCGAGAGCGGATCCTCGGCATGCTCGTCGGCCACGGGGACGGCGGTTTCGGGACAAAGCGCCTGTGCCAGGTCTGCGCCG
>JAJYMM010000079.1 GCA_021787035.1 Actinomycetes bacterium | reverse complement strand
GCCACGTGCTCCACCAGCTCGTCGTGAACCACGTGCTCACCCCGGCCGAGGCACGAGCCGCCTACGACTCGCCGCTCCCTTTGCGCGTGCCCGGTGTCGGGCGGGCGTGACTCCCGAGCGGGCCTGTGCCGGGGCCGCCCCGGCCTCGGGGACGGGCGTCCGCGAGGCGGCGCTTCAGCCCTTGAGGCCGGCGGTCGCGATGCCGCCGCGGATGCCGCGCTGGACGAGGACGAGCAGGATCCCAGAGGGGATGGCGGCGAAGATCGCCGCCGCCATGAGGTCGGGCCACTGAGAGGTGTACTCGCCGAGGTACTTGTAGATGCTGAGGCTCATCGGCACGACGGCGTCGGAGGTCGTGAGCGTCAGCGCGAAGAGGAAGTCCCCCCAGGCGAAGAGGAAGGAGAACAGCGCCGCGGCAAGGATCGCCGGCCTGCTGAGCGGCACGACGACGCGGAGAAGCGCGCCGAGGTTCGAAGCACCGTCGACGCGGGCCGCTTCGATCAGCTCGTGCGGCAGGCCGATCATGAAGGCCCGGATGACGAGGATGTCGAAGGGGACACAGTAGGTCGAGTCGGCGATGATCAGGCCTGGGTAGCTGTTCAGGAGGTGGACGTCTGCGAAGATCTTGAAGAAAGAGATGCCGAGCACGATCCCGGGGATCGTCTGGGTGACGAGCAGGACGAGGGTGACGATGCCAGTGATCCTGAAGCGGAAGCTCGCCAGCGCGAAGGCGGCGGGCACGGCGATGAGGAGCGACAACAGTGTCGCCCCCACCGCGATGACCAGGCTCGTGGCGAGCGCGCCGCCCTGGGTGTGGAGCACCTCGGAGTAGGCGGCGAAGGTCGGGGTCGGCGGGACGAGCGACGAGGGGATCGCGTAGGACTGCTGCAGGGTCTTCAGCGAGGTCACGACGGCCCAGTACAGGGGCAGCAGCATCAGGCCGACGATCACGAGCGCCGCGACGAGGTTGAGCCCGGCGACGACCCTGGCGCGAGGGGCCCCCGGGGGCGGTCCGATGGGTCCGGCGCGCATCGGCTCGGTGCCGTTGCTCACAGGCGCGCCGCTCTTCATCGGCGGAGCTCTCCCCGGTAGCTGCGTACGTAGGCGAGGGCGCACACCAGCGAGATCAGCATCATGATCGTGCCGATGGCCGCCCCTTGGCCGAAGTCGAGGTTGCCGAAGGACAGCGTGTAGGCCCATGTGGAGAGCAGCTGCGTCGAGTTCACCGGCCCGCCACCGGTGAGGATGATCACGATGTCAAACGCCTTCAGGGTGTAGATGAACCCGAGCACGAGGACGACGGCGATCACGGGGCGCATCACCGGGACGGTGACCGACCAGAAGGTCCGAGCTCGCCCTGCGCCGTCCACCCTCGCCGCCTCGTAGAGCTCCTTCGGGATGTCCTGGAGCCCGCCGTGCAGCAGCAGCATGTTGAACGGGATGCCGATCCAGATGTTCGCCAGCACGACGGTGAGCAGCGCGAGGTGGGTGTTCGTGAGCCACTCGATCGGGGTGTGGATGAGGCCGACGTCGGACAGGATCTGGTTCACCATGCCCGAGGTCGGGTCGAACATCAGCCGGAGCACGAGGCCGGTCACCACACCGGGGAGGAGCCAGGGCACGAGGATGAGTGACCGGAGAAGCCCGCTCAATGGGAACCGCTGGGAGAAGAACAGCGCGAGCAGGAACCCGATCCCGAACTGGAAGACGATCGATCCGACGACGAAGAGCGCGGTGTTCTCGACCACCGTCGGCAGGACTGGGTTCGTGATCGCCGTGTGGTAGTTGCTCAGGCCGACAAAGCCCGCAGAATTGTTGAGCAATCCGATGACGCTCGACTGACGGAGGCTGAGCAGGACGTTGTAGACGATCGGGTAGGCGAAGAGCAGGCAGACATAGACGATGGCCGGCATGAGGAACAGCCACCGGCGGCCCCCTGCGACGCCGCGTTGCCAGAGGCGGTGCCGGCGCTCCCGGGTGGCATCGGCCTGGTCGTCGGGCCTTCTCGCAGCAGCGCGGCGGGTGGCGACGCGGTTCGGCAGACCGGCCGTCGCGGATGGAACGCCGCCGATCCTTTCCGCTCGACCCGCCGTCTCGCGCCACACGGTCGGCTCGGCGTCTCAGCTCGTCGGCACGATCGGCACCTCGGCACCGTCGCGCAGGAGCACGGGGATCCGTTCGAGTGGGGCGGGCGCCTCGTGCCAGGTCCCGCCGTCGTAGGTCTCGCCCCCGAACGGGTCGGTCCAGCTCGCGCCAGCGGGCAGGTACAGGCCCCGGGAGCGCGCGCCGAGCTCGGTCACGGGGGCGACGAGCACTGAGGGGCCGAGGAGGAACTCGTCCTCGATGGCCCAGGCCTTGGCGTCGCCGGGGAAGTCGAACCACAAGGGGCGCATGGGCGGTGCTCCGGTGGCCGACGCGGCCGCCATCTGCTCGAGGACGTAGGGCTTGATCCGCTCGCGAAGCCGGAGGATCCCGGCGAGGATCTCGTAGACCTCCTCGCCGAACGACCAGATCTCGTTTGGCCCGCCGGACATCGCCTGGGAAAGCGGGCTTCTCGGCAGCCGGTCGCCGTGCAGGCGGAACAGCGGGCACCACACGCCGTACTGGAACCAGCGGACGAGGAGCTCGCGGTAGGCGGGGCTCGCCGGATCTCCGCCGTGGAACCCACCGATGTCCGTCGTCCACCAGGGAATGCCGGATATCGCGACATTGATCCCCGCGCGCACCTGTGCGGCCAGAGACTCGAAGGTCGCGGGAATGTCGCCCGACCACAGGGCGGCCCCCCAGCGCTGGCTGCCCGCCCAGGCCGAACGGACCAGGCTCACGACCTCGGACTCGCCCGCTGAGCGCAGACCCTCGTACACCGCCCGGGCGTGGTCTGCGGGGTAGCGGTTGATCACCTCGAGCCCGGGGCCCGCGACGAGGCGCAGGTTCTCCACGTGGCCGGGCTTGATCTCCGGCTCGCAGGCGTCGAGCCAGAAGACCTTGATCCCGTACGAGTAGTAGTTCTCCCTCAACCGCCTCCACAGGAAGCGGCGCGCCTCGGGGTTGGTCGGGTCGTAGAAGGCGACCGGGACCCGAGCGGGGGAGTTGCGATCGGGCCAGTCGGCATGCATCGGCCAACCGCGCTCGCTCGCGACGAGGTAGCCGGAGCGGAGCATAGGCTCGTAGTTGGAGGAGAGCACGCTCACAGAGGGCCACACCGAGACCATCAGCCGGACGCCCATCGAGGAGAGCTCCTCGACCATCGCCCCCGGGTCGGGCCACTCGCTTGGCTCGAAGCGCCAGTCGCCGAGCTGGGTCCAGTGGAAGAAGTCCGAGACGATCACAGCGAGCGGAAGGCCTCGGCGATGGTACTCGCGGGCGACCTCGAGCAGTTCGTCCTGGGTCCGGTAGCGCAGCTTCGACTGCCAGAACCCGGCCGCCCACTCCGGCAGCATCGGCGCGTGCCCGGTGACGTCCGCGTAACGGGCGGCGATGTCCGCCGGCTGTCCAGCAGTCACCCAGTAGTCGATCTGCCGGGCGCTGTCAGCCACCCACCGGGTGGCGTTCATCCCGAGCTCCACGCGCCCGATGGCCGGGCTGTTCCACAGCAGGCCGTAACCGCGGCTGGAGACGAGGAACGGGATCGACACCTCGGCGTTGCGCTGGACGAGGTCGAGCACGATGCCCTTCTGGTCGAGTCGGCCGTGGGTGTGCTGGCCGAGGCCGAAGATCCGCTCGCCCTCGTACGCGGCGAAGCACTGCTCGAGCCGCTGGTAGCCGTTGCCGGTGGCCGTGTAGTTGCGAGGCCCCGGCCACCAGAAGTGGATCGGTCGCTCGGCGAGCAGCTCCTCTCCGCTCTCCGTGCGGACGAAGCGCATCCGGCCTTCGGCGCTCACCTCGGCCGAGATGGCGCCGACGGAGATGCTCGCGCGCTCGCCGAGGATCTTCACCGTGGCGTCGGCAGCCGGCGCCTCGGTCAGCGCGCCCTGGTCCTCGATCAGGTGGTCGAGGGCGGCCCGGACGCGCAGGGCGTCGGGGCCCCATGCCTCGACACGGACGATCTCGTGGTCGGACCGCCACGTCAGGGCACCGGAGTCGTCGAAGAAACGGATCCGGCTCGACGCATCCTCGCAAGGTTCGGTCTCGGGCTTCGGCGATTCGGGGGGCACGGCGATCCTTTTGGTCATTGCTGCTTCATTGCTGCTCGTCCTGTTGCCGTGCAGGTGTGCACGGCAGGCGTGGTCCAAGGGGACGGCCGTCACGGCCTGGGTCCACCGGGGGCAGGGAGGGCCCGCCGGGGTGGACCCAGGCCGGCTCGGCCCCGGGCGGCCCCGCCTCGGGAGCGGGGCTCATTCGGCCCGGGAGCCAGGGCTCAGGAGGTGATGTGGTACTGCTTCAACGCGGCCACGACGGCAACCTGGGCGGTGTCGAGCGCCTGCTTGGGGGTCGCCTTTCCGAGGATCACCGCCTGGACCGCCGTGCCGAGCGCAGTCTCGATCGCCGGATAGGCGAGCCCCACCTCGCCGGTGCGGGACCGGGCGTGCTCGATCTCGGAGGCGAAGACTCGGTCGTCGGGAACCGTGGCGAGGAGCCTCGAGGAGACGGACTTCTCGCTCGCGATCTCCCCGTTGGCAGCGGCCCAGCTGTAGGTGACCGCGGGCGAGATGAGGAACTTGAGGAGCTTCAGCCCGAGTGCCTCGTTCGCCGGGGTCGACTTCGGGATGACCCAGACCTCGCCGCCGAGTGGCGTGACGGCCGACATCCCGGCCCTCGGCGTGGGGATCGGCGCGATGCCGTAGTCCAGCCCCTTTGTCGAGTTGAACGGCCCGAATTCCCAGGGGCCCATCACGATCATCGCTGCCTTTCCCCCCATGAAGTCGACGGCGATGTCGTTCTGTTGCTCGTCGACCACCGAGGTCGGCAGCGCGCCCTCCTTCGCGAGCTGCTGGTAGAGCGTGAGCGCCGCGACGCCGCCGGCGTCGTTGACGTGCTCGAGGTCACCGCCCGCAGTCCAGAAGAACGGGAGGAACTGCCAGACGGCGCTTCCGGGGACGTTGTCGGCCGCGACCTCGAATCCGGCCACGCCGTTCTTCGTGAGCGCCTTCGCTGCGGTGACGAGCTGCGCCCAGGTGTGGGGCACGGCGACGTGCGAGGCGGCGAGGAGCTTCTTGTTGTAGAAGAGACCGATCGTGTTGTTCCCGAACCCGACACCGTAGAGCACGTTCTTGTAGCTCCCGGCCGCGACGGCACCCTCGGTCAAGCCGGAAGGCGAGATCCCGACGCTTTCGAGCGGGACGAGGTCGCCCGCGCCTGCGAGCTCGGGCACCCAGGGATTGTCCATCATCAAAAGGTCCGGAAGCTGATGGGCCGACGCCTCGGTGAGGACCTGTGATTCGGCGTTGCCGGGCGGCATGACATCGCGCTTGACCGTGTAACCGGGGTTCTGGCTCTCGAACTCCTTGATGAACGCCTGCATTTCGGAGCCGTCGCCGGTCGTGTAGTAGTCCTGCAGCGTGATCACGCCCGGCTTGGGAGCCGGGAGCGTGGTCCTGGTGGACGCAGCGCCTTGCCGCGCGGGAAGCGACGACGCGACCCCGGCCCTCGTCGAGGCCAGGGCCGTCGTGGCGGTCCCGACCGTCGCGAGCAGTGCCACCGCTGCGACTGTCGCGGCGCCGAGTGGACCGCCGCGGCGCGGATGCGCCCTGCCCCTCTCTCGTGCAGTGTGCAGCATGTGCATGACCCTCCTTCTCGTTGCTTTCTTCCCCAGTCGGTCTCAGTCGCCGGGCGTTGGCCTGCCCGCGGCTACATCGCTCCGACGAGCGACTGCTTCGTCGGGGTGCTGAACAGTTCTCCGAGCACGACGCACGCCGCTCCCCTCGCCCACTTCGGGCCGTCTACGGGCTCGGAGTGCATGACGATCCGTGGCACGATCCCTCCGAAGGTCTCCCTCGCTATTGCCCTTCGCATCGCCCCGAAGCGCCACTCGCCTGCCGGCACGCCCTCGCCGCTCACGATCACGAGGCGGGGGTTGACGACGTCGATCAGCGCCGCCGCACCCCGGCCGAGCTGCTCCCCGGCGCGAGCGAGGACTTTCTGGCTGAGCTCGTCGCCCGAGTCGGCAGCGGCCCCGACCTCGGCGATCGTCGGCCCGCCCGATGCCACCGCTTGGGCGAGCGAGGAGGGCACGCCGGCTTCCACCGCGGCGCGCAGGTCGCGCACGATCGCCCGGTCCGACGCCCATGCCTCGACGCAGCCGGTCTTCCCGCAGGAGCACTGTGGTCCGTCATCGCCGAGACGGATGTGCCCGAACTCGCCGGCGGCCCCGTCGGCACCGCGATGCAGCTGGCCGTTGACGACGATGCCGGCACCGACGCCTGCGCCGACGACGAGGACGACGAAGTGGTCCACGCCGTGCCCGCTGCCGAACCACTGCTCGGCCGCGGTCAGGGCGTTCGAGTCGTTCTCCAGGACGACCGGGAGGCCGAGGCGCTCGGCGATGGGCTGGCCGAGCTGGACCTCGTGCCAGTCGAAGGTCGGGCAGAAGTGGCACAGCCCGCTCGTCGCGTCGACGGCGCCGGCCAGCGCGATGCCGACGCCGAGGATGCGGGAGCGATCCGCGCCCGAGGAGGCGATGGCTGCCTCGACCGCCGCGCAGAGCGACTCGACGGCCGGGGCGGTCTCCCGGCGGCTGGGCCGGCCCAGCGGGCCCGCGGCGGCGACACCCTCCGGCAGGGGCGTGACCTGCGAGTAGACCGGCTCGGCCCGGAGGTCGGTCATGACGAGCGAGATGGACTGGCCAGAGAGCTTGAGGCCGACGACGTGGTTGGCGTCGTCCTTCAGCCGGAGCAGCGACGGGCGCCGCCCGCCGCTCGATTGCCCCTGTCCGACCTCCTCGACGAGCCCGCGCGCCACGAGGTCGGTGACGATCGCAGAGACCGTCGGGCCGCTCAGGTGCGTCGCCCTGACGAGATCGGCTCGGGACATCGCGGTCTCGGCTCTCAGCACGTTCACCACGAGGTTCCGGTTCATGTCGGCCATGAGCCGCCAGTCACCCCGGCGGATCCCGTGTCGGGAGAGAGTATCTTCGGAAACATTCATAAGAAAGTATCGGGCAACATACCACCGCCTGTGCAGCCTGTCGAGAGGTTCCTTCGCGCCCGCCGTGGGAGCCGAGGGTGATCGCCTAGGCCTCCCCCGCGTCCGGGACGCGAGCGGGCGGGCCCGCTGGTGGGCGGCGCGTGCCGGCCCGCACCCCCGAGCCGCCGTGGTCCTCCGGCCAGGCCCGGCCTAGTCTCCAAGGGACGGTCGAGCCGCCGGAGCAGGCGCCCTTGACCGAGAGTCGCCCGGGGCGGGGCCTCGCGGCGTGAGCCGGAGGGGCGC